>JAIFLV010000098.1 GCA_020048895.1 Rhodoferax sp.
GAAAGAGATCGCAAAATTCGGCGTTGCGCGAACAAAAAAATGTGCGCTGCGTCATCGAGCAGATCAAAGTTGATTTGATCTGCGCTTCCCTTAGTTAAATTTAGATGCTAATGACACGAAGCATTTTGAGTCGATGGACCCATTACTTTTGCTTCATCTCCGCCCGTGTTGGGACTTTTACAACCCAGAATCGCGCATCAAAAATTTCGCGCCAGTTATAGCCAACCACCATCATGATGCTTCCCAAATAGTATGCACCGGCATGGCTCAAAACCCCTTCGTTGCCGGGCAAGTTAGGAAATGGGAGCTCCGGTGGATTTGGGCCTGTCGTACGCTGCGAACCTGTAGTTCCGCTGAACGCCTTTTGTGTCATTCCCCAATGCTTAACCTGATAGAAGGGCACGTCGGAAACGATGTCGTCACCGCAGAAATCCATTCTGTCAAATGACTTAGACTTCTTTTGATCAAACCAAACTGTGATGGAGATATTAATACAGTAGTTCTCCGAAAAACCTCTTCCAATTTGAGGGCCATAATCATAAAACCCGTTCGGTAACGTATTGATGGTAAGTGCGATACGCGGCCAATCAGCTGACTTTGATTTGCTAATGATGTCCTTAAGCTCCGTGTCTCTCAGGTGCGTTCGGGCTGGAGCTGGAGCTGGAGCTGGGGTTTGGGTTTGGGTTTGGGTTTGGGTTTGGGCTGAGCTATTCTGCGCAGTTTGGCTTGCATTAACATTTTTGAGACCGCTATTGATTGCATTGATTGAACTATTCAGCGCACCGATTATCGACGTGCCAATTGATTTACCATCACCGGATGGCGTCTTTTCTTGCTGTACTGTTGCGCATCCGCTAAGACATAACAAGGCTGCGACATAAAGTGTAAGTTTTTTCATTTTGGTTACTGCTCTTTAACTGAGTTTTCTTGGATTATTTTGGTTTACGTGCTGAGCGTGCTCGCGAACCATTTTTTCCCTGGGATCACTAATGAAATGTTGGTGATGGTGGTTCTGGTCGATACCTTTCGATGAACTCCTCAGCTTCGTCCAACGTGTCAAAGGTACCAAGCAGATTGCCGCTTGAGTCAAAAACCTCAAACCGAGTAATGACGCCTTGTTCGTTGAGCTCTTCAACACGCTCAATTGATAACCCATTTTTCCCATCTACACGCTGTCTTTGAGTTGTCATTTTGCAAGCACCTTCCCTAGAGCAGTGAGAATGAGCCTTACCGGCGGTTTTATCGAAGGAAATAGATCGACAACTTTCGACAATTTTTCGCCGTGTGCGTAATAGAGCTGTATGAAGCCTCGACCAAATTTGGTCTGAACGAGTCGTTCATCTCGTATTTTTCGTAACTGCTCTACTGTTGGGTGATCTTGATTGTTAAATGCGGCTGTCGCCACAAAACACCATTTAATGTCACCCTTGAACCAGTCTCCCTGAATGGTTGTTCCACACTTCGAGCAAGTTACCCTATTTGCAGTCCACCCACAGTTATTGGTGCATTGCATTTGGCGCCAGGATTGCCGTGCAGAGGAATCAGTCCAGCCATCCTTGCTACCTCCAACGGTGAACATCGCGGGTGCTCCGCAGTTATCACATTTGCTACCCATCGCTTCAGAGAATTCAATATGGTGACATTTTGGACACTCGGCTGTCCAATTCTTCATTCGAGTATGCACTATGGTCATGCTCCAAATTTCCTCCTTTAAGTGCCTATTTCTTTAGCAAAATCAGCGCCGACCGCGCGTTTGGATTAATGCTCGGCCAGCCCCTTTGGTCCGCTGCCTTTTGCGACCTGATCAATGGCCTGGTCACCATTCTATATGTGAATTAGTGTGTATGTGAATTAAAGCAATATCGGGATAGTTCGATGCGTGAATCAGCCTCTCAGCGTCTCGTTTGGTTTGTGTGTGCGTGCTCTTCGACAAGAGCAAGGCTGGACGCAGGTGATCTTTAGCGAACGTTGCGGCTTTTATCAGACCTATCTGAGCCGCATCGAAAATGGCCAGGCCAACCCGACACTCAACGCGATGGAAGTCATTGCCACCGGTCTGGGGTTGAGCATTTTTGAGTTGTTCGAGAAGGTCAAGACCCCTGTCCCAAACACCCTACCTGGCACGATCAAAGCGCCATTGGGGCTAAATGTGCCCATGCCCCGAAAATCGGACACTTTGTAAAGTTGACCCCAATTGCGTACTGCTGAGGCGATCAAGCCGCCTTCAAGTACATGTCAATGTGCATTGATGAATAGGGGCAAAGCACGCCACCGCTATCCGTGCGCTCCAGCAATCCCAGCTCTGCCAGGATCACCACATCTTCGTGCACGCGCTTGACATCGCGCCCCACAGTGCGGCTGAGCTCGCGTACCGATAATTCACCTTTACCCTGGGCCGCGCGAACAATCTCCCAGCGCTTTTCAGAAAGCTGGCCAAAGAAATGCCCCGGACTCTCAAAATTGAGTATTTCGCCCTGGTATTTGTCGGCCTGGGCCGTTTTGGCCATGGCGCGCAATGCACCCTTCCAGTCAGGCTGCAGAGTGATAGTCAGATAGCGCTCAGTCATGGTGCTCTCCTGGCAGCGACGGCTGCGATAAGGTCTTCAATCAGTTGTTCCACGCCGGTGAAGGCATAGGGCACTTCGACGCCATCCAGGTGACAGTGATCACCCTTGCCGCGCTCGTTGTCGAAGCCGACGATACGCACACCGTCCACCACGTACACAGCGCTGTACTTATAGCCGTGGTCTGTTGGCGGGACGGGTTGGGGCACCTTCCAAATCACCACCTCAAGTATTGAGCCATCGGCCGTGATGTCTTTGAAGCGGGTAATAAGTTGGGCTGGCACGTTGGCAATTGTGACAACATGCTCATGTGTTGTCAATATTGCCAACAAACCTCGAATTGAGGAGAAAAGCGTTAAACAAAGGGGCCAGGCTCGCTTTAACGCTTCTGAACCCGCAGGTATTGGGGTCAGAGTCCAAAAAGCCCTGCCCGTTGGGCATCCCTTCGGGCGCTTCGCGGTCTTATTGGAATCTGACCCCAAAACCCGCTAGCCGCCGTGCACCGCGCACTACTGTCCCGCCACCAATCGCACCTATCGACGCTCCTGCCGAGGATAAAGGGGTCAGGCTCACTTTAAGCTACGCTATAACTTTAGCAGCTGCTCACGCACGTCCCACGGGCGCTAAAGGCACATTTCACTCATAAACGATGGCAGCCTTGCCTTGGTGCGCCTGCACCCGCCAGCCGGCCAGGGCGGCGTTGGTGGGGAAGAACTTGGCGTTATCGGCCAAGCGCAGTTCGGCCACGGCGCAATCCTGCGGCGTGTTGAGTTAAAAAGGGGCCAGGCTCAACTTAAGGAAGCGCAGATCAAATCAACTTTTGCCCGCCAAATGACGCTGCACGCATTTTTTCGTTTGCGCTGCGTCGAATTTTGCGATCTCTTTCGCAATCGCGACTTGTTTTTCAGGTTCCGCGCCTCTTTCGAGGCATTTCTTGGCGCCTTTCGCGCCGCCTTGCCCACTGAACGGGCTGACGGCCAAAAACTGGCAGCCCTGCCGAATGGCCTCAATCGCCTTGGTCGGAATTTCGAGATCGCCAGTTGGGCTGTTCAGTTCACGCTCAAAGGCGAAGTCAAACATTCTTTCGAGATCCTCTTCGGCCTCGCGGCTGAAAACGATCTGGCACCTCATTGGCGGTGCTTCGCTTGACGCTGTCGTGCTGCGGCTACTTTGGCTTCCAGCTTGGCAATAACCGTCTCGGCCGGAATCCAGTCTCCATCGGCCTCCGAGCGCGCAATTGCGGCCAAGCCGCGACGCACGAATTCGGACTGGTCCCGACGACGCGAAACCTCCGTCCTTACCGCATTCTCTACCAACGAAGCCAGTGTCTCGCCACGATCAAGCGACTGTTCAATCTCTTCGCGAAACGAGGGTTCTATGCGAATAGGTGGGATGGTTGCGGTCTTCATGGAGGTAATGTATCGCTCGTGCGATGCAGCGTCAATACGGCAATCTGTGCCGCGCGAATGCATTGGCCCCGCCTTTGGTCAGGTTTCTGCCGAACAGATGCTTGAAGTCAGCCGCTCACTGGCCGTTTTTTTTGGTGTTGTCTGATCGTTTGTAAGGCACAAAATTCGGCTTCACGGCCTATGGAATAAGCGCAACCAGCTATGTTTTTCATAGCGCGACTGCCGTCAGTCCACGCCAGTGATACGGTGCCGGGCGCTCGCCAAGCTGACGACCCCATAACAACGCTGTTCGACGTTGAAGTTGAAGTCAAGCGCCGCATGTATTGCTGGACCGATCAAGCCTTGACAGAGTTCAAGCGTAGCATCAGCGTCATCGGATGCTGCGGTGACTCCTGGAAGCCGTAGTGCTGGTAGAACTGTTTGGCGCGGTCGTGGAGGGCGTGGACGAGCAGCGCCCGGACACCGGCGTTCTGCGAAACACTCATCGCGCGACCGACTGCGTCCTGCAGCAACGAAGTTCCAAGCTTGATGCCCTGAGCCCGATGGTCGACAGCCAGCCGAGCCAGAACCATCACCGGAACGGGATCGGGCATGTTGCGCCGCACGCTGCTGGTTGCTGCCGGATGTGAAACCGCACCTGCGGCCATCCCGTAGTAGCCGTGGACGCGACCGTCCGGATCAGTGACGACAAAGGTGCGGCTGGCACCGGTCAATTGGTTGGTCAATGCCCGGCGTTTGAGCCATTCATCCAGACTGGTTTCCCCACAAGCGAATTCGTCCAGAATGTGGGTGGCAGCGAGTGGTTGCGGTGCGCTTAAGTGCAAGCTCATGCCGCGCCGGTGCTCCAGGGTGCCTTGACGGCCATGAGGCGTTCAAGCCCGGGGTTGGGGCCGGGGGGTGCGTCGAGCATGGCAGTGAACTGCTTGAACTTGTCGGCGTCCAGGCTGAAAAAGACCTGATCCAGCATCACGGCCTGAGCGCGGTCGCACGCCGCTTCGAGCATGAAGTCCGACCGGTTCTTCCCAAGCAGGCTGGCGGCGTGGTCGATCAGGTCACGCTGTTCGGGCAGGGCCCGCAGATTGATGGCGGCGTCACGCATTGGTTTCTCCTATTTGCGTATGTACATAAGATACAGAAATTGTTGCGCAACGTGTAGCTGTTGTCAACACAGAGTCGTGATCGTGTCGGGAGTAAAGAGGTTGTCAGGTTCTTAGCAAGCAATCTGTCCGGTTTGCGCAGGAGCGGCGCATGTCGGTGCATTGCGAGTCACTGCGTGGCACAAGATAAGTTTCGCAGAATACGGATATCGAGCATAATCGTTGCAACTATTTGAATTTGCACGGTATGTATCCCAGACTTTGTACTGCTCGCCTCAAGCAACTCGCCCAGCAGTTCCCGGCAGTTCTTATTCTTGGGGCGCGCCAGGTGGGCAAGACCACCCTTGCCCGGCAAGCATTTTCAGACTTTGTGTATATCGATCTCGAGGACCCTGGCACTTACGGCCTATTTGCAGAAGACCCGCGTTTCCAGCTGGATGCACGTTCCGGCTCTTCTGGCCTGGTGCTTGATGAAGCACAGCGCATGCCGGCACTCTTTGATGCACTGCGTGGCGCTATCGATGCAGATCGGCAACGCATGGGCAGGCTCATTATCCTGGGTTCCTCTCAGCCAGCGCTGGTCCGCCAGGTGGCAGAAAGTCTGGCCGGCCGCGTCGGAATCCTGGAGCTCTCGGCCTTGACTGTCCAGGAAACCAGCACTGGAGATGCGCCGCTGACGGACTACCGGCAGAACTGGCTGGCCGGAGGCTTTCCTGATGCGCTGGGTGCGGCGCAACGTGGAGGAAGTTTTCGGGACTGGTGGGAAGCCTATCTGCGCACCTATGTGGAAAGAGATTTGCCGGTCATGGGCGTGGGGGCTGATCCTATACAGATGCGCAAGCTTCTGACCATGCTGGCACATGCCCAAGGGGGGCTGGCAAACTACAGTCAGTTGGCAAGTGCCCTGGGGCTTTCGCAACCTACCGTTGCGCGCTATGTAGACATTCTGGAACTCAGTTTTCTGGTCAGGAGGTTGCCGCCCTACTTTCGCAACGTAGGCAAGCGTCTGGTCAAGGCGCCCAAGATTTACCTGCGCGATACCGGACTGCTTCATCACCTCCTCAATATTGACTCGCATGGAGTTTTGGAGAGTCATCCAGTACGAGGCGCAAGCTGGGAGACCTTTGTCATCGAAGAAATCCTGCGTCGCGAAGCGGTGGCCTATCCGCATAGCGTTGCGCACTTTTGGCGTACAGCCGGTGGTGCCGAGGCAGATTTGATTCTGGAACGCCAGGGTGCATTGCATGTCATTGAAATCAAGACCTCCAAGGCTAGCTCACCCTATCTCGCCCGAGGGCTGCGCGCCATCATGGAAGACACCACGGCAGTGAGTGCCACGGTCATAGATCAAGGGCAGGGGACGGATCCTCTGGCTCCAGGGGTTACACGGTGTGGGTTCAATGCTGCAATGCGCTATGCGTGACGCACATTCATCGGCGCAGGACCGCGTGATTCATTCGCAGAGGAGTTCCATCCCAGGGGGCGACGTCATGCCCGTCACAACCCTCAACCAACAGCGTACGCAAAAATATCTGCACGCCCGCCAGCAGCACCCCGCATGGGTGTTGCTTGCTTCCCGACGTGCGCCACTGATGCTCAGTTGCCTGGAGGCGCTGTTTGAGCACCAGCGCGACGGCGTGCCCTTCGATGCAGCCGTTCAGGCGCTTGCAGACCTGCTGGCCGCGCACGCCAACGACCCGGATTTCGAGATCAACATCGAGGACGTGGCCGTCCAGGCGCGGCACGAACTGCGCGACTGGATACGGCGCGCGCTAATCACCGAACGTGAAGGCCGCGTGTTTGAAACCGATGCGCTCAAGACAGCCATGCGCTTTGTGGCGCAGCTGGACCATCGCATGATGACCTCCACGGCCTCGCGCCTGGCCGTGGTGCAGCGTGAAATAGACAATCTGGCGGCGGCTCTCAACCCCGATCCGCAAAGCCGCACTGCGCATCTGGAGCGCCGCATGGCCGAACTGCAGCAGCAACTGGACGATGTGCGGGCAGGCCGCATCGCCACGCTAACGCAGGAACAGGCTATGGAGGGCATCCGCGAGGTCTATGCGTTAGCCACCAGCCTGCGTGCGGATTTCCGGCGCGTGGAGGATTCATGGCGCGAGGCCGACCGTGCACTGCGCCAGGCCATCATCAGCGCCCAACACCACAGGGGCGCGGTGATGGACCAACTGCTCGACGGTCATGCCAATCTGCTCAACACACAAGAGGGCCGCGTATTCGAAGGCTTCCAGCAGCAGCTCAACCAGCAAAGTGAGCTGGCCGACATGCGCCTGCGCATACGGGCCATCCTGAAGCACCCCAACGCCACACGGGCATTGGACGATGTGCAGCACAGCACCCTGAGCCTGCTGGTGCAGCAGCTCATCAAGGAGGCCCAGGTGGTGCAGGCTGTGCGCGCGCGCAGCGAGCGTGAGGTTAGCCAGTTCATGAAAACCGGCCAGGCCGCCGAGAACCAGCGTGTGGGCCAACTGCTCAACGACATCCTGCAACAAGCCCTGGATGTCGATTGGCAACGCCAGGCCGTGCGCCGCCAGGATGCACCGCTGCCCCCGCTGGGTGTGACGCTGGCCGGTCTGCCGCTGCTCGAGCGACTGCGCGTCAAGTCGCTCGATGGCGGCGGTGCAACAGAATTGCTGCTGACTACGCAATATGCCGACCTTGACCAGCTGGAAGACGAGTTCTGGCAAGCGTTCGAGGGGCTTGACCGTGACGCCCTGCTGGCCCAGACCCTGCAAACCCTGGAGCACAGCGGCCAGCCCATGACCCTGGCCGCACTGGCCCGGGCGCTGCCCCCGGGCGTGCACGATCTGGAAACGCTGTCCCTGTGGCTGACCCTCGCGCGCGCCTCGGGCGCGGCGTTTGATGCGGGGCAGGAGGAATACATCACCACCCAAGACACAGCGGGTGCGTGGCGCTTTACGGTACCGTGCGTGGCACTGGAAGCCGCTGCGCTGCGGGCGGTGGACATAGACAGTTGATATAAAAATGATAGCTGCCTGCGCATATTCCACAATGGCTACAGCCCAGAAACATAGAAAAAACTGAAAGTATCCGATGCCCACCGACACCCCGGACATCTTCGACCAATGGGCCAGCACCACAGCTGACACTGAGAAGGTGCCGCCCGTGCCCGCGCTGGAACCCGCTGCAGCCACGCCCGCCGCCCTGCGCCGCGCAGTGCAGGAGCTACTCAAGCACGGCTTGCTGGAGCAATCGGCCAAGCCCCATCTGTTTCGCCAGATCACGACCAACACAGCCCGCGTGGATGCACTGCTGGAGCCATTTGACCTGCGGGTGCAGATCGACGACCTGCGTGGCCTGGCCTTTGTCGGGATCGCGGCCACCTACCAACCGGATGGCGAAGACGAAGACGAATGGACGCACCCGCTGGTGCGCCGCCAGCGGCTCACGCTGGAGCAATCGCTGCTATTGGCCATTTTGCGGCGCGAGTTTCTGCAACGCGAGCAGGAAAGCGGTCTCGGTACTCCCGTGCAACTGGTGGTGGATAGCCTGCTGCCCCAGCTTGAAATCTATCTGGGCAGCACCGGAAGCGATATGCAGGAGCGCAAACGCCTGATGAATCTGCTGGAAAACCTGCGCGGGCACGGCGTGGTGTCCGACGTGGATGAACAGGATAGCTTCACCATCCGCCCGATGATCGTGCACCTGGCCAACCCGGAGAACCTGCAAACCTTGCTGCAACGACTGCGCGAGATCAGCGGCAACACCGCGAACAGCGTTGCCACGGCGGGAGCAGAGGAATGACCGCCGGATACCGCCTCCAGGAACTGCATTTGTACAACTGGGGCGCCTTCGCAGGCCGCCACGTGGCCCATATCGACCCGGCCAACACCGCCATCATCGGCCCCACCGGCAGCGGCAAGACCACGCTGGTCGACGCGCTGATGACGCTGCTGTGCGCCAATCCACGCTACAACCTGGCCTCGACCGGCGGGCATGAAAGTGACCGCGACCTGGTCTCTTACGTGCGAGGCGCCAGCGGTCCCGGCCACGCCGGCGACGATAGCGACCACCTGGCTCGCAACGGCCGCTGCGTCACTGGTATCGCCGCCCGCCTGGTGCATGGTGGAGATGCAGCGCACAGCGTGCTCATCGGTGCCATTTTCTGGTTCGACGGCAGCAGCTCCGGTGCCACCGACCTGAACCGACGCTGGTGTTTCGCCCAGGGTGCTGCGCACACGCTTGATGGCTGGCTGGAAGAACACCACCGCGGCGGTGCGCGCGCACTGGGCAAGCTGGAGAAGGCTGCTGAGAACCTGCGCATCTTTGCCAGCAAATCCGCTTATCTGGCGCGGCTGCAAAGTTGCTTTGAGGTGGGTCCCAACGCCTTCACGTTACTCAACCGTGCTGCGGGTTTGAAGCAGCTCAACAGCATCGACGATATCTTCCGCGAGCTGGTGCTGGACGACCACAGCGCTTTTGACGATGCACTCAAAGTGGCCAACAGCTTTGACGAGCTGGCCGCCATCCATGCCGAGTTGGAGTTGGCCAACCGGCAATACGTGGCTCTGCTGCCCCTGCGTGACATGGCGCAGCGCGAGGCCCGGCAACACCAGCACCTCAGCAAATTGCACCTGCTGCAGGCAGCGCTGCCACACTGGTTTGCACAGCAGGGCGTGCGGCTGTGGCAAGCGCGGTGCGATACCCTGCAGTCCAGTCTGGCGAAGCAGCAGCGTGATATTAACGTCGCCGACGGCACATTGAAACAGGCCCGCGAGCATGAATACACGTTACTTGAGACCTACTTGCGTACGGGCGGTGGTGATATCGAATCGCTGCAACAGCTCATCGATGCACAGCAGAAGGCACTGGCGCAAAAGCAAAGGAATCTGACGGACTACCAGGCACTGACCCGCAACCTGGGCCTGCCGTCCTTGCCCAACCTCAGCGCGCAGGCCCTGGCCGACCACCATCAACAGGCCGGGCCTGCGCTCCAGGCCTTGGAAGCACAGCTACAAGACTTGCAGGAAGCAGCCGAGCAGGCTGTCGCCAACGAGCGCAACGCGCACACCGCACTGGAAGCCTTGCGCGGCGAATCCCAGGCCGTGCGCCAGCGCCCCGACTCCAACCTGCCCACTGCGTTCACCCATTTCCGCGCGGCACTGGCGGAGGTATTGCAGTGTTCACCTGACGACTTGCCCTTTGTTGCGGAACTGGTGGAGGTACAGAAAAAGCAGCATGCCTGGCGCGGCGCCATCGAACGCGCGCTGGGCAGCCACCGCCTGCGCATCCTGGTGCCACCCGCGTCCATGCGTGACGCGCTCACCTGGGTCAACCAGCGCCACAACCACCTGCATGTGCGCCTGCTGGAGGTGCGTGAACCCGCCCGACCGGTAAGCTTTCTGGGCGACGGTTTTGCCGGCAAACTCAACCTGAGAGACCATGCCTATGCGGGCGCGCTGCGCCAGTTGCTGGCCGACCAGGACCTGCATTGCGTGGACAGCGCCGAGGCCCTGCGCACTACCCCGCACGCCATGACCCGGGAAGGCCTGATGTCCGGCAAGGAACAGCATTTCGACAAGCAGGACCAGAAGCGCATTGATCAGGACTGGATGACCGGTTTTGACAACCGCGACCGCCTGGCGCAACTGCACGCACAGATTACTGAGCACGCCACGCAATGGGAGGTGCTACAAAAAGAGAAGCTGGATGCGCAGTCTGCACAAGCGCTGGCAACCCATTTCATTCAATTGTGGAAGCAATTGCAAACACTGCACTGGGACGATCTGGACACCGCCAGTGCGCAAGCTCAACTGCAGCCCTTGCAGGTACGAATGACCACCTTGCTCGACCCACAGTCCGACACCGCGCAGGCGAAGGTGCGCTGGGAAGCAGCAAGCGGCCTGAGCCAACAAGCCGATGCGGCACTGCGCGCGCTGGAGCAGCAATACACCACACTGCAAGCGGAACACCGCCATGCCGAAAAGCAGCAGGCTGGCTGTGCCGCCCGGATGGCCGATCAGCCTGCCAATGCACCTGTTTTTGACGAGCAGAGCATGAGCCTGCTGCCCGGCGGCCTGCCGGCACTGGATTTCGACCAACTCGATACCCAGGAACGCAAGGCGCTGGCCGACTTGCGCATACACACGGACAAGCAAGCCAGCCACCTTGCAGAGTTGCACAAGGACATCATCCGCCAGATGGCCAAGGCGCAAAAGGAAGATCGGGGTGCGCTTGCCGAACAGCTGCAGGAAATCGACGCTTTGCCGCCTTATCTGCACCGCCTGCGCGTGCTGGAAGAAGAAGACCTGCCCGCCAAGCGCCAGCGGTTTCAGGACTACCTCAACGCCGCATCCGACCAGGGCGTGAGCACCCTGCTGTCCGGCATCGAGGCGCAGGTGGCAGAAATCACTGAGCGCCTGGACCGGCTCAACGACACGCTGGCCCGCGTGGATTTTCAAAGTGGTCGCTACCTGCAGTTGGCCCCTCAAGGGGTCATCCACCCCGTGCTGCAGGACCTTCACAAGACCATGGCGCAACTTCGCAGTGATCGCCTGCGTGACGACGATGGCCGCAGCCACTACCAGGCGCTGCAAACCATGGTGGAGTTGCTGCGCGAACATGCCACCAACCGCCGCACCAAAGCAGCGCAGGCGCTGCTCGATGCGCGGTACCGCCTTCAATTTGCCGTCCATGTACTCGACCGCGAAACCCAGCAAGTGCTGGAGCGGCGCACCGGCTCGCAGGGCGGCAGCGGGGGCGAAAAGGAAATCATCGCCAGCTACGTGCTTACCGCCTCACTGAGCTACGCGCTGTGCCCACCAGGGCGCAGCCAGCCCCTGTTTGCCACCATTGTGCTGGACGAAGCTTTTTCCAAAAGCTCGCAGGCTGTGGCCGCACGCATCATCCAGGCGCTGCGCGAATTCGGGCTGCATGCCCTTTTTGTTACGCCGAATAAGGAGTTGCGCCTGCTGCGCAATCACACGCGCAGCGCCGTGCTTGTGCACCGGCTTGGCCGCCAGGCGACGCTGGCATCCCTCAGCTGGCAGGAGCTCGATACACGGGCACAACAACGGCACGCGATGCATACAAATGACCTGTAGCCCTTTTGGAATATGCGCAGCCAGCTACTCGTTTCATAGCAAATGAAATCCCCCCAGCAACTCGCAGAACAGCTGGTCCGCCAATGGCAGCGCGGTGACTGGCGCGAACAGCACTTGTTGCCCGGCACGCAGGCCTGGCCGTTGCAACTGTCCATTGGCGAGCCTGCTGCGCAAATTTTTCGCGACGACAGTGCCCACTTGCGCCAGCATTTGCAGCGGTGGCGCGCCATTGCCGAACAGGGCCCGGGCCAGGTGCAATGGAAGCCACGGCAGTACCGGGGCGGGGCAGCTCCGGTGGATATTCCCGCACAGTGGATGCTGCGTCCGTCGGACTGCGCGCGGGCATTTGCCCAATACGGCGGCAGCCACGGCGCACAAGCCAGCGCTGACTACCATGCCTTGGTGACCGTGCTCCCCCAAGTGGATAGCTGCTTTCACCCGCTTCTATTACGTCGGCTCAGTCTGTGGCGCGGCGCTGCGGCTGAGCAGGTCGTTACCGCCACGCGCCTGGCACTGCAACTCGAGCCCGGCTGCGCCCAAGGCCGACCGCTGCGCGCCCTCGCAGTCGCGGGCAACGACAGCAAGTTCTTCGAGCGCCACGCCAGCCTCATCACGGCCTTGCTCGACGAACGTTTTGGCGCAGAAGCCAGCCGCCAAGGTCTGACAGCTTTTCTGGGCGCGGCCCCGGAAGGTGAGCATTGGCTGCTGGTGGCCCCGTTGGCAGACGGAATGCTGCCCTTTAAACGCCAACGCGTTGCGGCCAGTGAGTTGCAGACGACGGCACTGCCCGCCCGCTGCATTTTGTTGGTGGAAAACGAGCGCAGCCTGCACCAGCTACCCACGCCCCTGCCGGACACCATCGCCATACTCGGCGCTGGTCTGAATCTGGGCTGGCTCTGCGCGCCCTGGCTACAGCAATGCAAGGTGGCTTACTGGGGCGACATGGACACCTGGGGCCTGGCCATGTTGGCCATCGCACGCAGCCACCTGCCCCAACTGCATGCGCTGCTGATGGACCACGCCACTTTTGAAGCACATCGGTCTATGGCCGTGGCCGAGCCCGCACATGCAGCAATGCCCTTATCTGAACTGCTGCGGCCCGACGAAATCGCCTTCGACCTAACACTGCGCACGCTAACAGCGGGAAGACTTGAACAGGAATTTTTGCCTGCGTCCGTTGTTGCGCGGGCGGTGGGGGTTTGGCTGAAAATCTGCTGATTCCAACCCTGCGGCATGGCGCCAAGTTATTGGCAGTGGTTCAGAAAAACGGGCTGGGAGTGATGGACTGAATTTTGTCTGGCGGCTGTGCCGTTCAGAAGCCTGGCCAGGATATCCTTGGGGTGGCGCACGGAGCTGTTGCGGCTCTGCCAACGGATGAAGAAAAGCGCCAAAATCAGGCAGGATTTTTCGGTTTGAAGGCTATAGTGGAGATAACGAATGCGCTCGCGAAGTTGGTCAAGCAGCCCAACAGAGCGCAAAACGGGAGCGGCGACTTTGTGAGATTCAATATACCTGTACATAAAAAGTGTGTTGTTGTAAGTCTGTGAAAACAAGAGATTTCTAAATGAACAACGAACCACGTTATCTGACTGGCTCCCTTGTTATCCCGCAAAATTGCGGGATACATCAAAGTTAAACCTCCCTTTTCGATCTCACGCCAAAGGCAATTTGATTAAAAACTACATTGTAGTTATCATCTGGCCATGAGTAATCTGAGCTTTGAATGGGATGAGTGCAAATCTGCGGCAAACGTAAAGAAGCATGGGGTCAGTTTTGATGAGGCGAAATCGGTTTTCGTTGACGAGCGAGCCAAATTGATTAACGACCCTGATCACTCAAACGATGAAGACCGCTTCGTTCTTCTCGGTTTGAGTGGGGCATTGCGATTACTTCTGGTTTGTCACTGTTATCGCGTTGACGGAAACGTCATACGAATTATCTCGGCTCGTAAGGCAAGTGCTCACGAATCGAAGTCCTACCCCTGAAAGGTGTCATATGCGCAAAGAATACGACTTTACCGCTGCGAGAAAGAACCCGTACGCCGCACAACTGAAGAAGCAAATTACGATTCGTCTTGATGAGGAATCAATAGACTATTTCAAGGCGATATCGCAAGACGCTGGCATTCCCTATCAAAGCCTCATCAATCTGTATTTGCGAGATTGCGCGACTACACATCGCAAGCTCAATTTGAATTGGTCGTAAGTGTTCGCATTTCTGCACCGGTTTAACTGGTCATTCCACCGGACGCTTTGCGTCGGTGAATTTCGACGTTAGGCCGCGCAATCCAAACCTTAGCCCGTCTTCCTCCCAGGAGAAAGAATTGGTACACCTACAACTTGGCAGCACCTACGAGTTCACACTTGCTTCAGGCCGCAAGATTTTAGTGGTCGTTTTCGGCAGCAAACAGCAGCCTACGGGCCATGTAGCCTACGGGCCAGATCGGATGGGAGATTGAGATCAATGGCACAAAGAAAATCTATCCCGGCATTAATGAAGCTTTAGGGGAATCATTTACTCAGATCAAGCTGATTCCTTGATCTGGAATAACATCACTTGACCCAAACGAAAAGTACGCCACTTCATGCATCAAGTACAAGCCCTTGCCACAGCGCTATTCTTCGCACTCTGCATTAACGCGAACGCCCAAAGCAGTTCGGCGAGAGCCACAGAATCCATCCCGCCTTTGATTGCAGTTGCCGCATCAGAAGATGCAAATGGCGTAACCCAAGCCGACTTCAATCTTGCGATGTTGAAGGACTTCGAACAAAGAACTGTCGCAGCCATACAGAAGAAAATGGTTGACCATATGCGATCGCAAGGTGACTCTTTTCCACCTCCAAAACTCAGATCTGAAGCACATTACATGGAGGCTGGAAAGCCAAAACTGGCCATCGTCCGCCTGCTCTCTTCTGGTTCCATAAATCAGGTGTTCACATTCGGCATTGTTGGGGCTGAATTGAGACGCGTTGCGTGCATAAGGACAGAAAACTTTGATCAAAGCATTCCCGTCTTCTCTGGTGTATGCGGCAACAAAATTCGAGAAACATATGGCATTTCGCTTCAAAGCAAATAGCAGGGCAGGCGCCAAGCAGCGCGGCCTAACCATTCGCTCAACCGGACCCATTGCGGCATGCGGCTAAAGGCCCCAGAATGAAATGGCGGGCCATTAGCCGCATGCCGCAATGGGTCCGGTTAGCTCAAACATTAGTCCACACAAGCTCCGCTTCTGCCATGGATCGAAACAAACACGCGTATTTCCTGTCCAAGTTCCGCACGGCGAGCGACGAGGAGTTTCAAGAAGCCGCGACACGCGTTCACGAACTCGCGGATGAAGCTGCCGAGGCCGTGAGACAAGTTGCGGCCGAGAGGGGCGTCATCTTGCATGAAAGTGCAGCTGCGTCTCCGGTTGCCTCAAACGAACTGACGACTGAGGAACGCGCTAGACGCACGGAGGCTTCGACTGCGCTTTGGAACAGTTCTACCTCCAAGCGCGTCCAGTACATGTTTTGTGCACAAGCCTTGATCTTCTCATTTGCCTTTCTTGGACCGCAGGGCTTACGCTTCGGTGTACTGTGGCTGCTGCTCTTCGCTGCCACCCTGAGTTGGATTGCTAACCGCCTAGGACGGAAGTACACGAGAAACGTGTGTGCGGATGCCGACCGCTCGATCGACGAGAAACAGAAGTCACTGAAGACAGCAGCCGTTGCGCTTTGGCCCGCACTACTCGTGTCTGCCTTTGCTGGCGTCGTTCTGGCGTCTGCTATGCGTGCGGCCTAGAGTAGTGGGCCTCAAAAAGACAACTATCTACTTGGCGCGCAGAAGCGCAAATACCTACGCATGAAATTAGCGCGATCGCATCGCCGAGCACGGAAACACACCACATGGAACTACAAGAATTCATCCGAACGGTTCTGGTATCCGTTGTACGAGGCGTCGAGGACGCACAGAGAGAATTGAAGGACTCCAAGGCAATCGTCAACCCAGAGGGCTTCAAGAGGCAAATAGCTCTTGAACAACTCAGAGAGTCGTCGGGATTTACAGATGTCGAGTTTGAAGTCGCCGTCGAGGTAAAGCAGTCGACAGAACAGGGAGGCAAGGCCGCTGTGCAGGTTGCCGTTTTCAACATGAACCTGGGTGGAAAGAAGGAAGGCGCTGCATCTCACGCAAGCCGAATAAAATTCGCAGTTCCAGTTCACCTGCCACCGGGAGATGTCCTAAAGCTAGAGCAGAAACTCGTTGAGTCCGGTACGAGTATGGCCTAACCGCTCAACCGGAGCACCAACGGCGGGACGCCAGGCCCGGTTAGCTCGAACGTTATGTGGCATCAACCCACGGTTGCTCTTGACTTCAGAATATCGGTAGCTACAATAAAGCGGTGCATTTCACATTTGATCCTGGCAAAGACAAGCTGAACTTGGCCAAGCACGGCCTGTCACTTTCTTGTGCTGAAAGGCTGATCTGGGAGGAAGCGTATGTTTGGATTGATCCACGCTATTCATACGACGAGTTGCGAATGATTGGCCTGGTTCCCGAGGGCAACACACTGTATTACGTGGCGTTTGTAGACCGTGCTGATGTGCGCAGAATCATCAGTCTGCGCCTTGCCGAACGACGAGAGGTGAAAAAATATGTCGAAAACATCCAGTAAGCGGGTCATCTTGATGCCATCGGTCAAGGACAACGCGAGAATTGTTGCGGCGGCCAAGGCCGATCCAGATGCCAAGCCCATGACGAAGGCGCAACTAGATGCACTTCTGCCAATCAGCGTCGCGCGAGGCAGGCCAAAGTCCGAGAATAAAAAGCTGCTGCTCTCGGTGCGCTATAGCGTCGAGGTAGTTGAGTATTTTCGCTCGACGGGTGACGGCTGGCAGGCGCGCATGGATAGTGTGCTCCGTCAATATGTGAGCAAGCATGCACACCGCAGCAATGCGACATAACGGGTTGCTCGTCACGGACACGCGGCATTAGTTTGCCGCTTCGCGGCGCATGCCGCGAAGCGGACAGGGTCAACATTAAGCCAGCATTTGAGTGCCTGCTTCGGAGCGTCGGCAATGTCGGCTTCCAGCCTACTGGTGACATGCTAGGCGGTCTTGGGAATCACCGTCGCGCCCGAGAGGTCGTAATTGGTGTGCGGTCATTTGACTGCACCCTTGCCAGCTAATTCTGAATTGGGGATGCTTGTGTCCACGTAGATCAACGTGGACACATGCGATGC
>JAIFLV010000060.1 GCA_020048895.1 Rhodoferax sp.
TTCGTACTTCCTAAGCCGGTGCGTGTCACATCGCCAAATTCAACCTGCGCTAGCGTGGGTCCGCTTGTCCAAACTAGCGTGGTGCGTAACAAGCGCATTGACCAGTGATGCGCCAGGACGCAAAAGGAAGCCTTGATGGTCGTCGTAGATCCAGCAATCAAGTGGCCGCTCGGCTTCACTGGTGTGAAATGCCAGCGAGGTTTTTCGCGCCGCACGTACCACATTGCAGCGTATGCGTACGGCGGACTCGAACTCCTGCACACTGGGAAACGCATGGGCAACGGGCGCCATCAGCATGGCCACCACCACCTCGCGGGTGAGGTCGTCTGGACGGCGCCATGTGTCGAGCTGCAGGGTCTGGCTGAGCGCGAGCGTGTTCAAGTGTGGTGCCCACTGATTGGCAGTTTGTGGCTTCAGATGCAGGCGCAATGTGAAACCATCCGACACGGGGGTGATTTCACGGTCGACGTGGGGCGCAAGATCCTGCAGGCCAAAGGCAGTCAGAACTTGCAGCGTGGAATGTGCAGCGGCTTGGTCTGCGGTCGCGCGAATCTGTACCCCGCACAGCCCCGGTAGATCTGTACTTTCGCAGTTCTGCATACTGGGCACCTTGCAATCAAACCGTCGGGCGGGCATTGCAGCGCTTTACCACTGCACGTGTTGAATTTCGCCTCGATCGGTAGCCACCAAGGCATGATCGCTTGGCAGTGGCACGACAGAGGGCCGTACAGGATAACCGAAAGGGATCTGTATTAGCTCTTGGCCCGACTGCTTGCCCAGTACGTGCAGTACGTGCCGCATGTCCAGGGCATACAGGTAGTCGTCATGAGAGGTCAACTCTGCCATCAGTGGACCCCAGTTGGCACTGGACTGGCGGTAGTTGTTGGTTTGGTGCCGCCAACGGACTTTGCCGGTCGCCACATCGATGGCGAAGACCCATCCTGTGGGGGACCAGAGGTAGGCAGTGTCTCCAGCTACGTGGTGCGAGTTGATGAAATTGCCGGCGTTGAAGGTCCACAAGACTGCTCCGGTGGAGATCGAAATGCCGTACAGGAGCTCCTTGTAGCTCCCGGCGACGAGGATGTCGCCACTGATGTGCAACTGACGCAGGTACTGCCACTCATGGCTGCGGTCGAGGGTCCAGAGCAAGCCGCCCGTCTCTGCAGACAAGGCGTACAGACGCCCGTTACCCGGGCCAAACAGCACGGTGCCGCCGGAGACTGTGGGTGCGTACGAAGTCAGTGTGTCGGGGGTACCTGCAAAACGCCACGCAACTTTGCCGCTGGCATTGTCGATCGCCAGCAAGTGGTGCCCATCGCCCATGAATGTCTGCTGCTCGGTGACCCAGGGCGTGCCCAACTGGACATCGGCGGTGTAATGCCACGCTGGTCGGCCGTCCGCCAATCCCCAGGCACGCATTTCTGCAAGGCTGCCCGAGAGAAGCAGGGACCCCGTGCTGCGCGGCCGAAAAACGGCTGGCAGCACCGAAGTGTGCGCAGCGCGCCAGACCATCGCGTGAGTCGTCGTATCAATCCTTCCAACGCTGCGGTCACCGGCGAAAAGGAGCTGTCCGTATTGGTGCCCCAAAGGTGCCAGCAGTGCACTGCCGCTATCCCAGCGGTGCAGTACCCGCGCAGACTGCACAGTGCGTGCCGGTGCAGCGTTTGCGGCCCAGGGTGACGCTCCAGCAGCGAGCAAAGCCGCCAGCACCTGGCGACGAGAAGGGCGAAGTGACGCCGCCTCTCCTAGTTGCACTTGGCTCCCTGTTTGATCCACTGCGACAGGATCGTGGTGTTGGGGTGGTCGCGGTTTTCGCCGGGGCTTATGCCTGGAGGCATGCGATCTTCTGCAAGGTGTTGCCACAGGAAGCTGAGCTCCGGCTTGCCGGGAATCACCACCTTGGTTGCTTTGTCCACGCCCTTGGCCACAGAGTCAGCGCCCAGCATGACGCCGGCATGGGTGCTCAGGTTGAGCTCGTGGAAACTGGGTGGTTCCTGGTTGGACATGTGGCAGGCGGTACAGGCCGGCGTGTCGGGTCCGAAGGCGTTGGCAGCGGAAAACAATGGCAGTACGTTCTTGTTGAAATGCTCGTCGTTCTTGGCGCCATCGGCAATCCACTTGGTGACCAGCTCAATATTGGGGCTATTGGTCGGGATGTGAAAGCCTGCTCCGAGAGGCATGCGGTTATTACGCAGACGGCGAATCAGCACGTCGCGTTTCGGATCGGTGCCTGCCACAAAGAGTTTGCGTTTGGGTTTTTCTGTGGAGCCCTCAATGATGCCTTTGCAAGTGGAAAGGTCCAGACCGCGGTAGCTCTTGCTGTTGTCCGTGGAGCTGTGGCATACGGTGCAAGCGACACCAGGGCCGAATGCGTTGGGCGTAGTCATCAGGGTATTGATGTACTCGTAGGAGATGGGAATATTGCGCTTCACGATCAACTCCTGCACACCACCGTCACCAGTTTCGGGACTGATCTTTCCGTCCTTGGCATCCTGTATGAACTGCTCGGCCAGGGTGCGCCGGTGAGTCTCTTCTGCCTGGGCGCCCGTGAAGGCAAACAAAGCGATCGCAGCAGCAGTAAATCCTGCCAGCGTTTGGCGCAAATGTGCACCTCGAATAACCAGATGGTTCATTGTTTCTCCTCTTTTTATAGCAAGGAGAAAACTATAGGTGCTCGCCGCCACCCGCTCCGTAGGTGTTTACGACTACAAAGTGTTACATCTCGCTCGAAAACGTCCAATCGACATTGGATACACGTGACTTGCGTCAATTCCTTGCCCTTGCGGCGTGTCTCCCGCTTTAACTGGCGCGCTTTCTAGGTACCCGTTTTGACGGCGTAGCCGACTGTTTTGCAGGGGCGGTTTTCTTCGCGCTCGATGGGGACGGCTTTGCGGCGACCGGCATGTCCACCGAGCCCGTGAGTTTGCAGGCCAGATCCATCACGCGCTGGGGGTCGACATTCAGGGTGTCGATCAGGAACTCGATGATTTCCGAACGCGGGTTGGACAAGGTGGGCTCGATCATCATCACCGCTGCGGAAATGGCCAGAGCGCGCTCTCGGCTCTTGGTGTCGGGCAGCATTTCTTCCAGCGCATTGAGCGCTTCGACCGGTGTCACGGCGATGATGCGCGCCTGCTCCTTCATGAGGCTCAGCCAGTTGGTGCCCAGCGCCTGGTCGCCCAGGGTATCGGCCGGCAGCTTGGCCAACAGCTTGGCCAGACGGAAACTGCGCCGCTCGAAAATTCCCACCGAGGACATGCCAGACAAAACAACGCGGCACACCGCTTCGGCAAAACCGCCGTGGTTGATATGTCCGAGAACAGTCGCACGGGTCAACTCAAGTTCGTGCAAGGCCCGCGTGCGCGCCACTTCAGAGTCCGGGGCGTCGGGTTTGAAGATCATGCCCAGGCCCTTGGGACCGTAGAGTTTGCGTGCCAGGTCGACGGCGGCGGCATCGCGCTTGTCGCGAAACTGGTTCAGGCTGGCGCTGATTTTTTCGTCGAGCAGGTGTTCGGCCTTGCGCATCGGGTGGTCGTCGGGCACGCTCACGCGTTCCGAGCGCGCCTTGCGGGCCAGTTCACGAATGAGTGGAGCCAACGGAAATGCGTCGGAGATCATTTGCCGCTGCATGCGCAGTGGGTGCATTTTGCCGATGGCGTCACCCATGGGGCGGGTGGCCATCAGCTTCACCCAGGGTCGCACAAGCGTTTTGTACAGCGTGGCGTTGAGTTCGGATACCTTGCTGATAGTGGAAAACAGGGCCTCTTCTTCGCGACCTTCGGGGTTGAGCGCCAGGATGTCGGCCATCTTGCGGTGTTCGTAGTGCACCGTATAGTCGCCGGGCTCGAGCTCTTCCCAGCGCATGGCCTCTTTGCCTGCCTTGGCCTCGAGCTTCATCTCGTATAGGCCGGGCGGCAGGCTCTCGATCACGTCCAGAGACGTGACAAGCTGGTCGTGTTCCTTGCGGGCGATATCGCCGCCCACAAAGATGCCCAGGTGCCCGACGCTTTCGTGCAACACGTAGATGATGGTGCGACCGGCGGCTGTGATGGCGCGCTCGTCGCCCCAAGTGTCAATGATCCAGTCCAGCGCTTGTGGAACCGGTGTGATGTTGTCGCCGTGCGAGGCAAACACGACCACTGGCGAAGTGATGTTGCGCAGGTCAATGTTCTTGTCGCCGTCACGTACCGTGCCACGTGCCAGCCGGTTGCCAACAAACAGGTTTTCCACGATGGCTTCTATTTCCGCGCCGGTCATGCGGAAGAAGCCACCCCACCATTTTTCGAACTCGAGGAATCGCTCAGCCTCGGTGTCGATGTTGGACCAGAGTTTGTAGTAACGGCTCCACAGCGTGTTTGCGGGGTTGAGCTTTTCGAAGTTGTCGACCAGGTGGGCGCCGTCGAACCGGTCGGCGCCCATGTCTGCGGTCATGGAGGCGAGCCAGGAGCCACCCAGGGCCGCGCCCGAATAACGCATGGGGTTGAGTGTGGATGCGCCTGCCCAGTACGACAGCGGAGCGCCCACGATCATGAGCGGTCCAAACAGTTCGGGGCGCGTGGCATTGAGCGCCATCATGGCCCAGCCGGCCTGGCAGTTGCCAATGACCACCGGCTTGGCTTTGCAGTCGGGGTGGCGTGCAATCACTGCCTCGATGAAGCGCGCCTCGGAATGCATCACGGTAAACAGGGTTTGCCCGTCTTCGGGCTGCGGCCGGAAAGTGATGAAGTACACGGCGTGGCCAGCGCGCATGGCGACGCCCACCTCCGAATCGAACTTGAAGCCGCCAATGCCGGGGCCGTGCCCGGCACGTGGGTCCACCACCACCACCGGGCGCAGTTTGGGGTTGACGGGCATACTCTCGGGTGGCAGCAGGTGCAGCAGTGCATAGTTGCAGGGCTGCTCCAGGGTGTGTCCGTCCATGACCATCTCGAAGTCGAACTTCAGCAGCGGGGGTGTCCCTTTGTCAAGGTGCTCGATGTAGGCATTGCCCCGATCGAGCAAGGTGTCCAGGAACAGGACCGTGCGCTGGGCAAAATCGGTCAGGTAGGCATCGCCCAACGGGTTGTTCGCAGCGGGTGCAGAGGTAGTGGTATTGCTATTGGCCTCGCGGCTCGGAGTCTTGTGCGCATTCACGGTGGCATCCCTTCGAGAGTCTTCAACGCAGGTCCCCGCCCAAAACGGTCTCGCAGAGACGACTGGAGGGGCATCGCAACCATGCTAGCAGTTCCACAAACGGATTGTTTGATGCAGCGCAGGGTCCGTGCAGCAGGTTCAATGGCAAACTTGACGTTTTCCACTGTTGTAAAGCGGCCTGCCATGGAACTCAAAAGCCTTCTGGACCAACCCAACAAGCTGCCCACCATTCCCAAAGTGGCCCAGCAGCTGATTACGAGTTTCAGCTCGGAAGATGTCTCGATCGACGAGATTGCGC
Source organism: Rhodoferax sp. (assembly GCA_020048895.1). Taxonomy (GTDB): domain Bacteria; phylum Pseudomonadota; class Gammaproteobacteria; order Burkholderiales; family Burkholderiaceae_C; genus Allorhodoferax. The sequence continues at coordinate 5,432 of JAIFLV010000060.1, forward strand.
AGCAACTGTCGGCGGACCCTGCGCTGAGTGCCAAGCTGTTGCGTCTGGCCAATTCGGCCTACTTCCACCTGTCGCGCACCATTGGCACCGTGGACGATGCGTTGCGCATGCTGGGCTTTGTGATGGTGCGCAACCTGGTGCTGGGCAACAGCATGGCGGCGGCGTTCCGCAATACCAAAGGCATGGACCTGCACCAGTTCTGGCGCTACAACCTGTACACCGCGTGCGCCGCGCGCTGGCTTGCCGGGCGTGAGGGCGTGAACGCCGATCTAGTATTTACCGTGGGGCTGATGCACGGTATCGGGCAGTTGCACATGCACGCCGGAATCCCTGCCGAAGTGGCCCCGCTGGACAAAAAGCTCAATGTGCTGGACAGTGGGCGAGCCGACCTTGAAAAACAGGTGCTCGGGTTTCACCATGGCGAAGTGGCTGCGGAGCTGGCCAGCCTGTGGAAATTTCCGAAACCGATCATCGAAGCCTTGCGTGACGTGCCCTCACCGATGGCTGCCAAGGAATTTTCGGAAACGGCCGGATGGGTGCACCTGGGAGCATGGCGCGCCCGCACCGATGTGCTGGTGATGAGCGAACAGCAGATTCTGGACAGCTATCCCGCCGCGGTGGGTAAGAAATTGGGATTGGATCCGAACTGGGCCCCCGCGCACGCCGCGCAGTTTCCCGGCCAGACCATTGCCACCATGCCCCCGCTCAGTGAGTTGACCGAGGGGCTGGATGCGATGCTGGAGTAGAACGGACATCCACGATCGGTTGGGGACAGAGCTAAAACTGATCCGGGTTTTTGCCTTTGAACGGGGCGTAGAAGGCCTTGATGGCTACCATGTCGGCTTCCAGGTCTCCGGTGGGGCGAAACATGGGGCCGATGCCGGTGATTTTCTGGTGGTAGTCCATGTAGGACATCACGATGGGGACCTGCGCCGCCACCGCAATGTAATAAAAGCCGGTTTTCCAGTAACGCACCTTGCTGCGTGTGCCTTCCGGGGGGACCACCAGTTGCAGTGGTCCGTCGGCCGCTTGTAGCGCCTCGGCCGATGCTGCAACCAGGTTGTTGGCTTTGGCGCGGTCTACAGGAATACCGCCCAGCCACATCATGAGGCCACGAAATGGCGGCTTGAAGATGGATTCCTTGCCCATCCAGTAAATGTTGAGCCGTAGTGCAAACGCCACCATCAGGGTGTAGGGCAGGTCCCAGTTGCTGGTGTGCGGCGCCGCGATGAACACGCTCTTGCCGCATTCTGGCGGCAGGCTGCCTTGCACCTTCCACCCGGTAACTTTGAGTAATGCGACAGAAAACAGTCGCAGCAGGGTGTTCACCACGGGGGTGTCGAAGATGGTTCTGTGCATGTTGTGCTCCAGTGTAATGCGCGAAGCCGCAGATCCGCGGCAGACCTCTGGTATCTTTGTCACATGCTTTACTACACAACCGTCGCCTTCCCGATCTATTTCAACGTGTCAGGCAGGACGCGGCGCAATTCGCAGATGTGTCACGCATGAAGAAGTTGCCTTCCGGCGCTTTTGCGCCTTGCCCGTGTGGCAGCGACCAGACCTATGGCGAGTGTTGCGGGCAGTGGCATGCAGGGCTGGCGCAGGGTGTGCATGCACCCACGCCCGAGGGGTTGATGCGCTCACGCTATAGCGCCTATGCCTTGCAGTGCCAGGACCCCGGTATGGGCGAATACCTGCTGGCTACCTGGCATGCGTCCACCGCACCGGGCGAGATGGAGCCCAACCCATTTGTGCGCTGGACAGGTTTGGAGGTGCAGCACAGCGCCAGTTCTACCGATGCCGGTGTTGTGGAGTTCACCGCCCGCTTCAAGGAAAACGGCCGCGCCGGCCAGATGCACGAAACCAGCCGCTTTGTGCGGGAAGAAGGGCGCTGGTATTACGTGGATGGGGTGGTGGGCGAAGACCGTTAGCGCTGGGGTTTAGCTGAGGTGTTTGCCGGCAATGCCTGCCAGCGCGAACATGTTGACGGCATCAGCCTCCAGCACGGGGTGCAGCTTGGCATCGGCCAGGATGGTGCGCTTGTCTTTGGGGTCCTGCAGGTTATTGGCCTTGATGTAGTCCCACAGCTTTTTCATCACTTCGGTGCGCGACACCAGTTCCGGCCCGATCACCGCGGCCAGTGCGGCGCTGGGTGTCTTGCCGCTGGCAGTTGTGGTTTTGCGCGGCGCCTTGGGTGGGGTGGCCTTGGCCGTAGTGGTTTTGCTGGCAGCTTTTTTTGCAGGTGCTTTCTTGGCTGCAGCGCCCGTGGAGTCTGCGCGAGCAGCTCCTGATTTTGTAGCGACTGTGGCTTTTGCAGCCGCTTTGACAGCGGGCTTGCGGGGCGGGAACTTGGAGGGCGCGAACTCAAAGTTCACCTTGCCCGCCGCGGGGTCCCAGGCCAGCATGGCCTTGAAGGTACGCCGTGTGCGCATGCTCACAAACTTTTCCAGCATATCGGTCTTGCCGGTGGCCAGCAGCTTTTGCATTTGCGCACGCTCGATGGGCTGCTGCAGGATGATCTGGCCACTCTTGAAATCACAGCTCGGCGTGGGGTGGGCATGGGTGGGCACCGAACGGTCACAGATGTAGTTCTTGCCGTGCTCATGTACTTGACCGCCGCACTTGGGACAGGTACCCAGCGACTCCTGGCCGCTGAAGTCGATGATTTCGCCCGACTCTTCTGCGGCCTTGTCGTCGCCAAAGTCAAATTCAAGCTTGTAGTTCTTGGTGTCTTCGTCAAACTTGATGACCATCTCGGCCACAAACGGCCAGCCGGCTTTGGAGCGAAAGCCATCCAGCGGGCCAATGTGCCGATCTGCCAGAAACTGCTCCACTTCGGCGGGCTCAAAGGTGCGGCCGGCGGGGGATTTGCCGAACGAAAAGCCGCAGCCGTCCTCGCTGCCGGTCTTGCCGGTGCAGGTGTAGCGGCGGTAGTTTTCCTTGACGATGCCGCCGCAGTTGGGGCAGGGCGCCTGCAGGGTGGCATAGTCGCCTGGGATCGTGTCGCGGTCGTACTCCTTGGCCTTTTTGACCATGCGCTCAGTCATCGCGGCTATCTCGGCCATGAAGGTGGTGCGCTGCAACTTGCCCTGTTCCATCTGGGCCAGCTTGTATTCCCATTCGCCGGTGAGCTCGGCTTTGGAGAGTTCTTCGACGCCCAGCCCACGCAGCAGCGTCATCAACTGGAAGGCCTTGGCGGTCGGGATCAGTTCCCGGCCTTCGCGCAGCATGTATTTTTCGGCGATCAGACCTTCGATGATGCTAGAGCGGGTGGCCGGGGTGCCCAGGCCTTTCTCCTGCATGGCCTCACGCAGTTCGTCGTCTTCCACGGTCTTGCCAGCGCCTTCCATGGCACCGAGCAGGGTGGCCTCCGAGTAGCGCGCCGGGGGCTTGGTTTTGAGAGACTTGGGGTCTACAGGATCGCCCAAGACTTTTTCATTTGGTAGTACTGGCACCAGGTTCTGCCCCTTGTCGCCGTCCTTGGCGTCTGCCACCTCTTCGGCGGCCTCCTTGCCGTAAATCGCCAGCCAGCCCGGTTTGACCAGCACCTTGCCTTCGGTCTTGAAGCTGTGTTGTGCAGCGACAGTAATGCGGGTGGTTACCTGGTATTCGGCGCTGGGGAAAAACACGGCCATAAAGCGTCGCACCACCAGGTCATAGACCTTCTGCTCGGCTTCTGACAGACCGTGGGGCGCCTGCAGCGTGGGGATGATGGCGAAGTGGTCGCTGACCTTCGCATTGTCGAAAATGCGCTTGCTGGGTTTGACATACGCACCCTTGACCGCCATGGCCGCGAACGGTGCCAGATGCTTCATGCCACTGTCGGCCAACATGCCGAACGTGTTCTTGACCACTGGCACATAGTCTTCTGGCAGGTAGCGCGAATCGGTACGTGGATAGGTGAGTGCCTTATGGCGCTCGTACAGGCTCTGGGCAATGGATAGCGTGGTTTTGGCCGAGAAGCCAAACTTGCCATTGGCCTCGCGTTGTAACGAGGTGAGGTCAAAAAGCAATGGCGAGGCCTGCGTGGTGGGCTTGCTTTCCTCAGTCACGGTTGCCTGTTGACCACGCACGGCAGCGGCAATTGTCTCGGCTTCACGGGCAGACCAGACGCGGTCGGCCTTCTTTTCCGCATCGTCTGCGTCTTTCTTCCAGGCCGGGTTAAACCACTTGGCCGGGTATTCGCCTGCCTTGGCATTAAACGTGGCGTGGATTTCCCAGTAATCGCGACTGACAAACTTGCGGATCTGTTCTTCGCGCTCGACCACGACGGACAGCGTCGGCGTCTGCACCCGGCCGACGGTAGTCAGAAAAAAGCCGCCATCGCGCGAATTGAACGCCGTCATGGCACGTGTGCCGTTGATGCCGACCAGCCAGTCGGCTTCGCTGCGGCAGCGCGCCGCATCGGCCAGGGGTTGCATCTGCGCATTGGTGCGCAGGGCGCCAAACCCGTCACGAATGGCCTGCGGGGTCATTGACTGCAGCCACAGGCGCGACACCGGTTTGCCGAGCGGTTTGGCTCCGCCCGCGTATTGCTCAATCAGGCGAAAGATGAGTTCACCTTCGCGCCCGGCGTCACAGGCGTTGACGATTTTGTCCACGTCCTTGCGTTTGGCCAGCCTCACTACGGCGTTCAGGCGGGTCTTGGTCTTGTCGACGGGCTTGAGGTCAAAGTGCGGTGGAATGACCGGAAGGTTGGCAAAGCTCCACTTGCCGCGCTTGACGTCGAACTCTTCGGGTGCCTGAATTTCCACAAGGTGGCCCACCGCGCTGGAGACGACATAGCTCTCGCTCTCGAAATATTCGTCGTGTTTTTCAAATTTGCCCGCGGTCGGCGTAAGGGCTCGCACAATATCTTGCGCGACCGACGGCTTTTCGGCGATGACCAGTGTTTTGTTCAAGACTTCGATTTTCATCTGACTACAATCCGTTTCTCGCGTGCGCGCAGGCGCACACGCATACGTGGGCGCGCACACGCACGCCCATACGGTTCACCATACCAAATTTTTGAGTCATTTTCTGACGTCCGGATGAGAAGGAACAACCGTGAGCAAAACCATGCCCCGTGGCGACAACCGCAAAATTCAAACCCGTCGCTCGGGCATCCACGGCAAGGGGGTGTTTGCGTTGCAGGACATCGGCGAAGGCGAAACCATCATTGAGTATGTGGGTGAGATCATTACCTGGGAAGAAGCGCAGGCGCGCCATCCGCACGACCCGAAGGACCCCAACCATACGTTTTACTTTCACATCGACGAAACCCATGTGATTGACGCCAAAGTGGGTGGTAATTCTTCGCGCTGGATCAACCATTCGTGCGATGGCAATTGCGAAGCCGATGAGGTGGATGGGCGCATCTTCATCAAGGCGCTGCGCGACATCGCTCCCGGTGAGGAATTGAATTACGACTATGGGCTGATGCTGGAAGAACGCTATACGAAGAAGCTCAAGGCCGAGCATCCCTGCTGGTGTGGTGCCCCAAACTGCCGTGGCACGCTGCTGGCGCCGAAAAAGTGAAACACCCCCGTGGCGGCTGTCGCCGCCTTCCCCCTTGCAGGGGGCAACGCCAGTGGTCCGGCGGAGCCGGTCCCACGGCATTTCTGGCAGATGCCATTGCATACCGCTCGGAGTGTGGGTGATGATCTGGCCGGCTGAGGCGATTTGGGAGGCCGTTGAGCCCCGGTTGCCGGGGTTTACGGTGGAAGTGCTGCCGGAGGTGGATTCCACCAATAGCGAATTGATGCGTCGCGTGCGCGCTGGTGATACTGCGCCGGTGCTTCTGGTGGCAGAGCACCAAACCGCAGGACGGGGCCGCCTGGGGCGCACCTGGGACAGCGCCAATCGGTCGGATCTGACCTTTTCTTTGGGCATGCCTCTGGCACCACACGACTGGTCGGGCCTGTCGCTGGCGGTGGGCTTGTCGGTTGCGGAGAGTCTGCACCCTGCGCTGAAATTGAAATGGCCCAACGACGTGTGGTTGGATGGGCGTAAGTTGGCGGGCATCCTGATTGAAACCGCCAGCATGGGCGGCCAGCGATTTGCCGTCATTGGCATCGGGGTCAACATGACCGTGCGCAATGAAGAAGGCCTGCGCACGCCACCGGCAGCGCTGGACGAAATCTTGCCAGGCATGGACGCTCCCCGGGCGCTGGCGACCATCGTGCCGGATCTGGTGCGGCAGATTCAGCGCTTCGAGGTGCAGGGTTTTGCGCCACTACGACCGGCGTTCGCGTTGCGCGACCATTTGCTGGGGCGTGAAGTGCTATGCAGTGACACCACCGCAGGCGTGGCGCACGGGGTGGATAGCACGGGTGCCTTGCTGGTGCATACTGCGGCGGGTGTGAAAAAGATAACCAGTGCGGAGGTCAGCGTTCGACCGACACCACCGCGCGCCGAGAACACTCACTGAACCTATGTTGCGATTGCTGGTGCTGGCGCTTATTTTTGCCAACGGGATCTTCTTTGCCTGGAGCAACGGGTTGTTGCGTGCCTATGGGTTTGGTCCGGTGCAGCAGCGGGAAGCCTACCGCGTCGAACAGCAAATCAGACCTGAAGCGCTTCGCATCCTGACCCCTGCGGAATTGAAGCGCGCCGAGGCCCAGGCGCAGGCGGATGCGGCTCCCAAGGAGTGTTTGCAGGCCGGCCCCTTTGATGACACACAAGTGGCGGCATTGCGCAGGGCACTAGAGGGCGCACTGGGACATTCGGGCTGGCAGTTCGACGCGGTGGTGGTGCCAGCGCGCTGGATCATCTACATGGGCAAATTTGCCAATGCCGAAGGGCTGGCCAAGAAGCGCGGCGAACTGCAAGCCATGAATCTCACACCGCATGGGCTGACCAATCCGGCGTTGGAGATCGGTTTGTCACTCGGATCTTTTGACAACCAGGCGGCTGCCACCACCGAACTCAATCGGCTTGCCGCGCGCGGGATTCGTACGGCTCGCGTGGTGCAGGAGCGAGCCGAGGGTCGCGCCAACCAGCTCAAGTTGCCCGCAGTGAGCGAAAACCTGAAAGCGCGCTTGCAGGAGATCAAGCCCGCGATGGCCGGCAAGCCCTGGGCCGCCTGCGTCGGTTGATCGCTCGGGCGCAGCCGCTCAGTCGGTGTCGCGTGCGCTGGCAAAGCGCACGGTAAAACAGGTTCCGGGGGGGATTTGGCCCGGACGGCTGTCATCGACCGATACGGTGGCATGGTGTTGGCGGGCGATCTCCAGCACGATGGGTAGCCCCAGCCCCGAGCCATCGGCCTCCGTACCCAGGACCCGGTAAAACGGCTGAAAGATGAGTTCCCGCTCGGCGATCGGAATGCCGGGGCCGGAGTCTTCCACCTGCACCACCAGCACTTTGCTAAAGGGGTCTGACAGAACGCGTGCGGTAATCATTCCGGATCTTGCGGCACTCGACGGGGTGTAATTGATCGCGTTGTCGACCAGGTTGCGAATCATTTCTTTCAGCAACGTTGCGTTGCCCTGCAGTGTGAAGCCCGCAGTGCCCGGCTCGGGCCCTTCGTAGCCCACGTCAATATGCTTGTCCATTGCGCGGGGCACACAGTCGCGGATGACATCCATGGTGAGGTCGGCCAGATCACAGGTTTGGTGGCTCATGACGGCGTTGCTGCTCTCGGCACGCGCCAGCGCAAGCAACTGGTTGACGGTGTGCGTGGCGCGGATGCTGGAGCGCCCGATCTGGCGCAGTGACTGCTTCAGGTCTTCGGCGCTGGCATTTTCCCGCTGTGCCAGATCGGCCTGCATGCGCAAGCCAGCGAGCGGGGTTTTGAGCTGGTGCGCTGCGTCTGCGAGAAAGCGCTTTTGCGTGGCGATGGAGTCTTTCAGACGCAACAGCAAGTCGTTGACAGACGACACCAGCGGCGCCACTTCCATCGGCACGGCATCGACATCGAGCGGGCTCAAGTCGTCGGGGTTGCGCGCACGGATACGTTCTTCCAGGTGGTTGAGGGGCTTGATGGCCTGCACCAGCGCCAGCCACACCAGCAGCACTGCCAGCGGCAAAATGACAAATTGCGGCAGCATCACGCCCTTGACGATCTCGGTGGCCAACACCGAACGCTTGTCCATGGTTTCAGCCACTTGCACCAATGCCGGCTTGCTGTTGGGCAGTTCCAGCTTGACCCAGGTGTAGGCGACCTTGATGGCCGACCCGCGGAACTCATCGTCGCGTATCCGCACTTCACCGTAGACGATTTTTTCATCTTCAGGAGGCGATGGCAGTTCGCGATCGCCACTCAGGTACTCGCCGCGCGTGCCCAGCACCTGGTAGTACACATTGTCGGCGTCATCCGCGCGCAGCAATTCGCGCGCTGGCAGCGGCAAGACAAATTGCGCCTGCGACTTGTGAACGGTGATGAGTTGGGCCAGCGCTGTCACGTTGTATTCCAGCGCGCGGTCAAACGGTTTGCCGGCGATACCCTGCGCTACCAGCCACGTGAGCACCAGGCTGACCGGCCACAACAGCAGCAAAGGCGTCAGCATCCAGTCCAGGATTTCCCCGAACAGACTGCGCTGTTCGTGCTGGAAAATCTTCACCACCCCCGAAGCGCCTTCGGCGCCTCCCCCTCAAGGGGGCGCCACCAGCGGCTCGGCAAAGCCGGTTCCGCGGTGGCCCTGGAGTCCGGTGCGGGTGCAACCGTCATCCGGGGATTTTTTCCAGGCAATAGCCCAGCCCCCGCACGGTAGCGATTCGGATGGGACCTTTTTCAATCTTCTTGCGCAGACGGTGGATATACACTTCGATGGCGTTGTTACTCACCTCCTCGCCCCATTCACACAGCCGCTCAACCAAATGGTCCTTGCTGACAAGTCGACCGGCACGCTGCAGAAGCACTTCCAGCAAGCCCAGTTCGCGAGCTGACAATTCCACCATCTTGCCGTCAATGGTGGCGACGCGGCCGGCCTGGTCATAAATCAGGGGGCCGTGTTTGATGGTGCTGCTGGATGCGCCCATGCCACGGCGCACCAGGGCACGCACCCGGGCCTCCAGTTCCTGCAGGCTGAATGGCTTGGCCATGTAGTCGTCCGCACCATAGTCAAGTCCTTTGACCCGCTCTTCCACGCTATCGGCAGCAGTCAGAATGAGTACCGGCAGCGATGAGCCGCGGCCACGCAATTTTTTGAGTACGTCCAGACCGTGCATCTTGGGCAAGCCCAGATCCAGAATGAGCAGATCGAACTCGGTGTTGGTCATGAGTGCGGCGTCCGCCTCAGAGCCACTGGCTACATGGTCCACCGCAGCGCCAGCAACACGCAGTGCGCGCAACAGGCCGTCAGCAAGTACCTGGTCGTCCTCGGCGATCAATATCCGCATGCTTGTCTCTCCGGTTGTTTTTCAACATTCTAGGCGTGTGCCAGTGCTGATTCTCATTGTCCCGCATAGGCTTCGAGTCCCAGGGCGATCACCGTGGCGACTTCAGAGCTCACGGCATCGCGCATTTCAGCCTCAGTCTGCGCGACTGCTTCCTGGTAAGCGTTGAGCCAGGCCAGCCCGATGGCGGTGAATTCGATGCGACGCGCCCGAGCGTCGAGCGGGTCGGATGCGCGTTGCACCATGCCCCAGGCCTCGCACTGTGTCACCAGTGCGCCCATGGCCTGCTTGGTCATTCCTGCGCTGTGCGCGAGCGCCGCCAGACGTGTGCCGTGCCGTGGAAGATGGCGCGTGATGTGCAGATGGGCCGCCCCCACTTGCGCACGCGCGACAAGGTTGGAGAGCCCCAGCGGTACCGCGGGATCTTGTGCCATCAGCTGCAGCACACGCTTATCAAAGCGTTCCAGGGCCAGGCGCAGCCAATGGCCGAGGTGATTTTGGCGCCAGGATTCTGTGTCTTTTGGTGGTGGCATGGATGGATGTAAATAGTAATGCAAACTGACTAAAAAATGTGTTTACTATTTCTGACATGGCGCGTTAAACTACTGTTCAAGCATCCAGCCTGTATTTAATACCAACTGGTTGCAGGACGTTAACCCATTGATATTGAAGGAGATTTTCATGGATGCACCGGTAAAACCATTGGTAGTCAACAGCGAAAAGGCAAAAGCCTTGCAGGTGGCCCTGGCCCAAATCGAGAAGCAATTTGGTAAAGGGACCATCATGCGCCTGGGTGAAGGCGAAGTCATTGAAGACATTCAGGTGGTGTCTACCGGCTCGTTGGGGCTGGACATCGCACTGGGTGTGGGCGGTCTGCCGCGTGGTCGCGTCATTGAGATCTATGGCCCGGAGTCGAGCGGCAAGACCACGCTCACTTTGCAAGTCATTGCCGAGATGCAAAAGCAGGCTGGCACCTGTGCCTTTGTGGATGCAGAGCACGCGCTGGATATCCAGTACGCCCAGAAGCTGGGAGTCAACCTGCAAGATTTGCTGATCAGCCAGCCCGACACCGGCGAGCAGGCGCTGGAAATTGTGGACAGCCTGGTGCGCTCGGGCGCGGTCGACCTGATTGTGGTCGACTCCGTGGCGGCACTCACGCCGAAGGCCGAGCTCGAAGGTGAAATGGGCGACAGTCTGCCGGGCTTGCAGGCGCGCTTGATGAGCCAGGCCCTGCGCAAGCTCACAGCCCACATCAAGAAGACCAACTGCATGGTGATTTTCATCAACCAGATCCGAATGAAGATCGGTGTCATGTTTGGCTCGCCTGAGACCACCACCGGCGGCAATGCGCTGAAGTTCTACGCTTCAGTTCGTTTGGATATCCGCCGCACCGGCACCATCAAGAAGGGCGATGACGCCATTGGCAACGAAACCAAGGTCAAGGTGGTGAAAAACAAGGTGGCGCCTCCCTTCAAGACGGCCGAGTTTGACATCCTGTTTGGCGAAGGTATCAGCCGGCACGGCGAAATCATCGACATGGGGGTGAACGCGCACATCATTGAGAAATCCGGGGCCTGGTATGCCTATCAGGGCGAGAAGATCGGCCAGGGTCGCGATAACGCGCGTGAGTTTTTGCGTGAAAACCCCGAACTTTCGATCGAAATCGAAAACAAGGTGCGTGACTCGCTGGGAATCCCGCTGTTGCCCGTGGCAGAGGCAGAAGCCAAGACCAAAGGCAAGAAGGCAGACAAAGCCGACAAAGCCGAAAAATCTGAGTGAAAAGTGCCTCTAGCGCCCGCTGAGAAAGCGCGAGCAGCTATGAAAAATATAGCGTTTTCCGAGTATCCAAGGATCGGCTTGTGGTGACCCAGACCTTGTCTCTGACCGGGCGGGCTTTGCGCCTGCTCAGCACGCGAGAGCATTCGCGCGCTGAGCTGGAGCGCAAGTTGGGGCGCTTTGAAGAAGAGGCCGGTCAGCTTGCCAAAGTGCTCGACGCGCTGGCAGCCAAGGATTTCATCAATGAGGAGCGCGTGGTGGAGTCGGTGCTGCACCGGCGCGCCGCCAAGCTCGGTGCTTCACGCATCAGGCAGGAGTTGCAGTCCAAAGGTTTGGCGCCCGAAGCCGTAGCACAGGCAATAGACGAATTGCGCGGGAGTGAGTTGGAACGTGCCCGTGAGGTATGGCGCAAGAAATTTGGACAAGCGCCTGTGGATGCGGCACAGCGTGGGAAGCAAATGCGGTTTTTGGCTGCGCGCGGGTTTGGGGGCGAGACCATCCACAAGGTGGTTTCGGGTGGCGACGACTAGACTCAGGGAGGCTTTTTTTGCCCGCCCGCTGACGGCACGGGGTATGCGTTTTGCTCCGTGTCCCCCGCCCTTCGGGCTCCTCCTTTACCTGCGCAAAACCCATACCCCGCACCATCGCTGGAAATGTGGCGCCAGCAGGGAAGTCCAGCGATACTGAAGCGCACACTATCGGAGAACCGGCAGGGCGGTGCGATTTGCGCAGGTAAAGGAGGAGGGCCCTCACGGCCCGGGGGACACGGAGCAAAACGTACCGCCCTGCCGGTCCGAAGCAAGCGAACCTGCGGCTTTCAAATCCCCAACATCAACTTCAAATTCTGCACAGCAGCCCCCGATGCGCCCTTGCCCAGATTGTCCAGACGTGCCACCAGCACGGCATGACCGGCTTCCTCGTTGGAAAAAACACGCAGTTCCATCTTGTTGGTGTCGGCCAACGCCACAGCGTCGAGCTTGAGGTCTGGCGTGGCGGGTTCCACAGTCACCCAGGGACTGCCTGCGTAGTGATTTGCTAGAGCCTCGTGCATCTGACGTGCGCTGGGCCGACCGGGCAACATGTCCAGATGCAGGGGCAGTTGCACCAGCATACCCTGCCTGAAATTGCCCACTGACGGGACAAACAAAGGGCGGCGGGTGAGGCCGGTGTAGCGCATGATTTCGGGGATATGCTTGTGCTGCAACCCTAGCGCGTAGAGCTCCATCGCTGGCGCTTTGCCGCTTTCGTACGCTTCAATCATGGCGCGCCCACCCCCTGAATACCCACTGATCGATGGCAGGCATACCGGGAAATCTGCCGGCAATAGCCCTGCGTCGACCAATGGACGAATCAGCGCGATGGCGCCGGTGGCATAGCAACCAGGGTTTGCCACTCGTTGCGCCTGACAAACAGACTCACGCTGCCCCGTGGCCAACTCGGGAAAGCCATAGACCCATCCAGCCGCCGTGCGGTGTGCTGTGGAGGCGTCAATGATCTTTGGGACCAGGCCGCCAGAACCACGGGGCAAGCTGTCGATCATGGCAACCGATTCCACCGCGGCATCGTCATGCAGGCACAAAACCACCAGATCCGCCTGAGTCATCAAGTCGCGCTTCGCCTGCGGGTCTTTTCTGCGCGCCGCGTCAATGCTGAGTAGTTCGACCTCCACCAGACTTTGCAGACGCTCACGAATTTGCAGGCCCGTGGTACCGGCTTCGCCATCAATAAATATTTTCTTCATGTGATTCCCTGTCAGTGGGTGGGAGCCGAGCTTCAGAGGCCTATGCCTGTAAGACTGGCACAAGATTTGTGCGTTGCAACATGATACATTTCCCGGTTGATGTGTCCAGTGCCGCGGTCGTGAGCCTCTGAGCTTGTGCTGCGGTGAAGATTGTTCAGCCAAAGCAGAGTCGCCATGAAAATTCACGAATACCAAGGCAAGGAAATCTTGCGTCAATTCGGCGTACCGGTGCCCCGTGGCATCCCCGCCTTCACCGTGCAGGAAGCCGTGGAAGCGGCTCAAAAGCTTGGCGGCCCCGTGTGGGTGGTCAAGGCACAAATTCATGCCGGTGGCCGCGGCAAGGGTGGTGGCGTCAAAGTTGCCAAGAGCATTGACGATGTAAAACGCCTGGCAGGCGACATTCTGGGCATGCAGCTCAAAACCCACCAGACCGGCCCTGAAGGCCAAAAAGTGCGCCGCTTGTACATCGAAGATGGTGCCGATATTCAGAAGGAATATTACGTGTCCGTAGTAACCGACCGCGCGTCGCAAAAAGTGGCATTCATCGCCTCCAGCGAAGGCGGCATGGACATTGAAGAAGTGGCGCACTCCACGCCTGAGAAGATCATCACCGAATTCATCGACCCGCTGACCGGTCTGGGTGATGCGCAGGCGAAGAAAATTGCCGACGCCATTGGTATGCCAGCAGGCTCCACTGCCCAAGCCACAGATATTTTCCAGAAGCTCTACAAGTGCTACATGGATACTGACGCCTCTCTGGTAGAAATCAATCCGCTGAACCGCGACAGCAAGGGCAACGTGATTGCTTTGGACGCCAAGTTCAATTTTGACGCCAACGCGCTGTTCCGCCACCCTGAAATCGTGGCTTACCGTGATCTGGACGAAGAAGATCCGGCCGAAGTGGAGGCTTCCAAGTTCGACCTTGCCTACATCAGTCTGGACGGTGATATCGGCTGCCTGGTGAATGGTGCTGGTCTGGCAATGGCTACGATGGACACCATCAAATTGTTTGGCGCAGAACCAGCCAACTTCCTGGACGTGGGCGGCGGTGCCACCCCCGAGAAGGTGACAGAAGCCTTCAAGATCATGTTGAAGAACCCCAAGGTCAAGGCCATTCTGGTCAACATCTTCGGCGGCATCATGAAGTGCGACACCATCGCGACCGGCGTGATTACAGCTTGCAAGGCGGTGAACCTCTCAGTGCCACTGGTCGTGCGCATGAAGGGTACCAACGAAGAACTCGGCAAGAAGATGCTGGCCGAGAGCGGCCTGCCCATCATCAGTGCCGACACCATGGCCGAAGCGGCCCAAAAAATTGTCGCAGCGGTCAAGTAAGGCGGAGTACGAACATGTCTATTTTTATCAATAAAGACACCAAGGTCATCACCCAGGGCATTACTGGGAAAACCGGTCAATTCCACACTGAAAAGTGCCAGGAATACGCCAATGGCAAGAACTGTTTTGTGGCTGGCGTCAACCCCAAGAAGGCTGGCGAGTCGATCTTCAATATCCCGATTTTTTCTTCAGTGAAAGAAGCCTCGGCGCAAACAGGTGCCACCGTCTCGGTGATTTATGTGCCACCTGCGGGCGCTGCTGCGGCCATTTGGGAAGCGGTCGAAGCCGATTTGGACCTGGCAATTTGCATTACGGAAGGCATTCCAGTGCGCGACATGCTGGAAGTGCGTAACCGCATGAAAGCCAAGGAACTTGCTGGTGGCAAGAAGACGCTGCTGCTTGGCCCCAATTGTCCCGGACTCATCACGCCGGAAGAAATCAAGATCGGCATCATGCCGGGGCACATTCACCGCAAAGGTCGGATTGGGGTGGTTTCCCGCTCTGGCACCCTGACCTACGAAGCGGTGGCGCAGTTGACCGAGATCGGCTTGGGGCAGTCGTCAGCAGTCGGTATTGGTGGTGACCCTATCAATGGCCTGAAGCACATCGACGTCATGCGCGCCTTCAACGACGATCCGGATACCGATGCTGTCATCATGATTGGCGAAATTGGTGGACCCGATGAGGCCGAGGCAGCGCGTTGGTGCAAACTCAATATGAAAAAGCCCATCGTGGGCTTTATCGCCGGGGTGACGGCACCCGCCGGTAAGCGCATGGGACACGCGGGCGCCTTGATCTCTGGTGGGGCCGATACAGCGGACGCCAAGTTGGCTGTTATGGAAGAGTGCGGTTTCAAAGTCACTCGCAATCCGTCAGAGATGGCAAAACTGCTGAAAGCCATGCTATAAAAAACGGCCGCAGCAGCGGGCTGCAGTTATTTTTCTGAAAAAGCCGGGTTTCCTGAGGGACAATCCGGCTTCTGCTTTTGTGGGCCGCGCCCCGCACACTTGGGAATCACCGTGGAAGAATTTCTCACCGCACACTTCTGGATTGCTGTCGGTCAAATCATCATGATCGACATTTTGTTGGGCGGAGACAATGCAGTCGTCATCGCATTGGCTTGCCGTCAGCTACCTGATAATTTGCGCACCAAAGGGATATTGTGGGGAACTGCCGGAGCTATTGTGCTGCGGGTCATACTGATTGCGTTTGCACTGACATTGCTGCAGTTGCCCTATCTGAAATTGGTTGGGGCGGCGCTTTTACTCTGGATCGGGGTAAAACTGCTGGTGCCCCAGGAAGATGATGAGCATTCCAACATTGCTGGAAGTGACAAATTGTGGGGTGCGGTAAAGACGGTGATCATTGCCGATTTGGTCATGAGTGTTGACAACGTGATTGCAATTGCAGGCGCTGCGACGGGAGCGGGTTCAACACATCAGTTACCGCTTGTGATTTTTGGTTTGCTGGTGAGCATTCCGATCATTGTGGGAGGCAGCCAACTGGTCTTGAAATTGATGGACCGGTTTCCAATCGTGATCACGGTCGGCGGGATGCTGCTTGGATGGATCGCCGGTACCATGGCGCATACGGATCCCGCGATCAAGCATCTGTTGCCGCAGGATGCCCTTATCGGCTATGGCCTGGGTGTATTTGGGGCGGTAATGGTGTTCATGACAGGGTACGTTCTGAAGAGAAGGCAATCCGCAACGGCTTGATTCCAGCAAAGCAGGCGGCGCGATTGGTGTCGTGGTTTGTGGAAAAAGCCACAGTCTGCAGGCGAGGAGTTTCTTGCCAGAGGGTGCCCCCTCTGATAACGTAGCAGAATGTGTGGTTTGGTTGCGCGTTTGGCGTCCACGCTGGCTGGGCTACTTCAGTCACAGGTCGATGTTTTTTTCCGGTTATGGGGATCATGGTGGCGAAGTCTTCTACTAAGGCAGGTTCTTTCTGGCGTACCGACTGGTTTGCGGGCCTGGCGGTTGTGCTGGCCGTGATCGTGTTCCATTCGGCGACCGACATTCTTGGGGCGTTGGAGCGTCGCTTTTATGATTTCGGGAGCACAAGCAGTTCAAGACAGCCATCGGATCGTATTGCCGTGATTGCGATCGACGATCAGAGTATTGCCAATCTGGGGCGCTGGCCCTGGCCGCGCGATGTGCATGCGAAGCTGATTGACAAGTTGGCCGCTGCACAGGCAAAGACCATTGTTTACACAACGTTCTTTTCCGAACCACAGGTTGATCCGGGTTTGGGGTTTATCCAGAAGATCAAGAGCGTACTAGGGGCGACGACCGACGGTGGCCTACAGGCCGAGCAGTTGAACACGCTGATTGCCGAAGCTGAGGTGGCTCTCGATACGGATGCAGTCCTGGCCAAGAGTGTGAAGGCAGCCGGGAATGTGCTGTTGCCGTCGTTTTTTGCCTTGGGTGAGCCTTTGGGTAAACCCGACAAACCTTTGCCTGACTACGCGTTACCGAGCACGCTGGATGAGGGCAATGGCTTTTCAATGTACGCAATGCGTGCCCAGATGCCCATCGAGTCCATTGGCAGTGCGGCTGCTGGCATCGGACACCTGAACCAGATGAATGATGTGGATGGAGCTGTCCGCTACGAGCCTTTGCTGGTGAATTACTACGGTAAAGCAATGCCATCGATGGCCCTGCTTGCCGCCGTGAACAGCCTGAATTTGTCACCGGCTGATATCAAACTCAACGTAGGCGATTCGGTACAGATCGGCAAGCTGAAGATCAAGACCGACGCAGCAGCGTTTATGTGGCCACAGTTTTACAAGGGCCGCGATGGTAAGCCCGCGTTCGCCCAGGACTCGTTTTTTGACGTGCTGACAGACAAGATTCCCGCGTCCAAGTATGCGGGCAAGATTGTCATCATTGGCGCTACAGCTCCCGGTGTAGGAGTTCAATTTCCGGTGCCTGGTTATGCTGCCTTGACCCCTGCGGAGACGATAGCGCATATCACGTCGAGCATCTTGAATGAGCACTTCATTGTTCAGCCACCGTGGGGCGTGTGGGTCATGCTCGCGGCGTTGCTCTTGGTTGCAGGGTACGTCATTGGGATTTTGCCGCGCTTGTCGGCTGGGATTGCTGCAGCCTTCACGTTGGCTCTGTTCGTCACGCTGTTGGGAGTCGAGTTTGGTCTGCTATCGACGGGTGCCATCTGGCTCCAACTGGTGTTTCCTGCAGCGGTCTTGTTACTTGGCCATATGGCGCTGACGACCAAGCGCTTCCTGATGACCGAGGCCGGCAAAGAGCGTGCGGACGAGGAGTCTGCCGAGACCAACCGTATGATGGGTTTGGCATTGCAGGGTCAGGGTCAACTCGATATGGCGTTTGACCGGTTCCGCCGTGTACCCATGAGCGATGCCGTCATGGGTAACTTGTACAGCCTGGCCATGGATTTTGAGCGAAAGCGCCAGTTCAACAAGGCCGAGGCGGTCTACGAACACATGGCGGCTTTCGACAAGAACTACAAGGACATCAAGACCAAACTGAGTCGCGCCAAGAACCTATCGGAAACGGTCATGCTTGGAGGTGGTGCAACCCATCCCGGGGGAACTATGCTGCTCGACGGTGGTGCGGTTGAAAAACCCATGCTTGGGCGCTACCAAGTGGAGAAAGAACTGGGCAAGGGCGCGATGGGCGTGGTTTACCTTGGCAAGGATCCGAAGATCGGGCGAGTGGTAGCCATCAAGACCATGGCGCTTAGTCAGGAGTTTGCCGGTGAGGACCTGGTGGATGCGCGCGAAAGATTTTTCCGCGAAGCAGAAACGGCAGGGCGCTTGCAGCATCAGAATATTGTGACCATTTTTGATGCCGGCGAGGAGCACGACCTGGCTTACATTGCCATGGAGTTCCTGAAAGGCAGGGATTTGGCTGATCATTGCAAGAGTGAGAGCTTGCTGCCGGCCCCGTTGGTGTTGAGTATCGTTGCGCGGGTGGCTGAAGCACTGGCTTACGCCCACAAGCAACATGTCGTGCATCGGGATATCAAGCCCGCCAACATCATGTACGAGCATGAGAGCGATACGGTCAAGGTAACCGACTTCGGCATCGCACGCATTACAGATTCCAGCAAGACCAAGACGGGTCTGGTACTTGGAACGCCGAGCTTCATGTCGCCGGAACAGTTGGCTGGCAAGAAGGTTGACGGACGCTCTGACTTGTACTCTCTGGGCGTCATGTTGTTTCAATTGCTGGCGGGCGTTCTTCCGTTTCGGGGAGACTCCATGGCCGAGTTGATGTACAAAATTGCCAATGAAGAGGCACCTGACATTCGCATCGTCCGACCTGAATTGCCCAGCGCCTTGGCAGATGTGGTCGCGTTGGCGCTTACCAAGCGTCCAGAGACGCGCTATCAGGATGGAGATCAATTTGCTGCAGATTTGCGCAAAGTGATCCCTCTTTTGGGCAATGCGCCCGCCGGTACAGCCCGGGCTGCGCTTTCAAGTGACACACCTTCGGCGATGGAGCCGACGGTTGCGTTTAGCGCGAAGGATACTCAGCCAGTGGCCGATTTTGAGAAGACTGCCGTGCAGCCAGCGACACCACCGACCGCAGCGCGACCCAGCGGCGCAACAGACCTGGATATATAAAGAGTTACATGAATTACCAATTTTTTGCCAAAACGGATCCAGGTCGTGCGCGCAGCAACAATGAAGATTCCGTGGCTTTTGATGACTCCACGGCCTTGATGGTTCTCGCTGATGGAATGGGCGGTTACAACGCGGGTGAGATCGCCAGCGGAATGGCCACGGCCTTCATCAAATCGGAGCTGAGCCGCTGGTTGTCCGAGGCGGGAGACGGGGCGCCTCTGCGCGAGGTGCGTCGCGCGATGGAGATCTGTGTTGACAATGCAAATTTGTCAATCTTCAATTCTGCAATTTCCAATACACAGTATTCCGGGATGGGAACAACGTTAGTCGTGGGCGTGTTTCGTAACGACAAACTGCTGTTGGGGCACATTGGTGATTCGCGCTGTTACCTGTACCGTTCTGGAGCACTCGTTCAAATCACCAAAGATCATTCCTTGTTACAGGAGCAGATCGATGCTGGCTTGATCACCCCTGAGCAGGCTGCTACGTCGTCGATCAAAAACTTGGTGACGCGGGCACTGGGGGTTGAAGAGATGGTGATGTTGGAAATCAACGAGCACCATGTGGAAGCGGGCGATATCTATGTAATGTGCTCTGATGGGCTATCTGATATGGTCGGCGATTCGACTATCGCTAAAATTATCGGAGAAAAAACAGGGCTCAATGAGTTGGCGGGTCAACTGATTGATGCTGCCAATGGAAATGGCGGGCGTGACAATATCTCGGTCCTCCTGGCGGAGGTTGGGGGCACGACTGAAAAGCGCGGTTTAATCGCACGACTGTTAGGGAAGTAAAGGCACAAAATGCGTTTTCCAGCAATAAAACACAGGAAAGGAAGCTGATCATGCCGAAAATGATCGTTTCGATCGACGAGGTCGTGATCAAGGAGGTGCAGCTAACCAAGGACAAAACCACCTTGGGCCGGCGACCGTACAACGACGTTGTCATTGACAACCTCGCTGTCAGCGGTGAGCACGCGGTGCTGCAAATGACCGGCAGTGAAGTATTTCTGGAGGACCTCAACAGTACCAATGGCACTTATGTCAACGGGAAAGCGGTCAAGCGTCACCAGTTGCAAAACGGGGATGCGATCGAGATCGGCAAGTACAAGATTAAATTTGTCGGCGACAACGTTGCAGAGAACTTTGACAAGACAATGGTGGTCAAGGCGCGGCCGCCCGAGCACGCAGGGGGTGCTTCCGTCGCAGCGATGCCTGCAGGTCCAGCGACCCATCATGCTGCCGATGCTCTGGGTCAAAGTGCGTTGAGCGGAGCTATCAAAGTGCTTTCGGGAGCCGCCTCGGGCAGGGAAGTTCCGCTGACCAAGGTGGTCACCACAATCGGCAAGCCGGGTGTTGCGGTGGCTGCGATTACCCGTAGGCAGCACGGATTCGTTGTTCACCATGTGGAGGGTGCCGGCAATCCCAGCCTGAATGGAGCCCCTATTACCAAAGAGCCGGTCGCCCTAAAGAATGGAGACCTCATAGAGTTGGCAGGCACGCAAATGCAGTTTGTTCAAAACTGACGGACCTATGTTGTTTTATTGCAGCTTCTCGGTTTCAACGTGAGTTGACATGCGCCAGATAGCCAAGCACTGGCAGCGAATCGCTGTGACATTGATTCCGGTGCTGATAGCGCTTTTGCATGCCGCTGGCACCATCCATATTGGCGTGCTTCAGCGTTTGGATGACATCATCTACGATGCCCGGCTACGGGCCACCATGCCGAACACAATGGACGACCGCATTGTCATTGTGGATCTCGATGAGAAGAGCCTGGGTGTAGTCGGACGTTGGCCATGGAGTCGAAATAAGCTCGCGGAGATGATGGATATTCTGTTTGACAAGCAGCATATCGCTCTGCTGGGGTTTGACGTTGTGTTTGCAGAACCTGACGATAGTTCGGGTCTCTTCCAACTGAACAAGTTGGCGCGTAATGAGCTAAAGGACCAGCCCGGGTTCGCTGAGAAACTGGAACGATTACAAGAAAGTCTTGATTTTGATGGACGGTTCGCAAAAGCTCTGGAGAACCGCCCCATTGTCATGGGCTTTTACTTGACAGGGGACCGTGGTGGCAATATCTCAGGTGTTCTCCCCGAGCCGGTCTTCTTAAAGTCGGACTTGCGCGGACGCAGGATTCAGTCGGATCCCTGGAACGGTTACGGTTCGAACATTGCTTCTCTTGCAAAAGCTGCACCGATCGCTGGTTTTTTTAACTACACAACCGTTGAAGGCGATGGCGTGGTGCGGGCTATTCCATTGGTAGCAGAATTCAAGGAAAAGTACTATGAGTCCTTGTCGTTGGCAATGTTCCGCTCGCTGGCTGGATCACCCAGCGTCGAGCCCGGATTTTCTAGCGAGAGTTTTCTGTCCAGAAGTCTGCAAGGGCTGGATCGCCTGATATTGCGATTCGGTGAAAAGACTTTGTCAATCCCTGTGGATCATCGGGTGGCTGCCTTGGTGCCATTTCGTGGCCCCGGGGGGCCGATGGGGAAGTCATTTCAGTATATTTCTGCGTCGGACATTCTTTCTGGCCACATTCCACCCGATTCTTTGAAGGACAAAATTGTTTTGCTTGGAACGACTGCGCCGGGTCTGAACGATTTACGTGTCACGCCCGTTGGCGAGGCTTACCCTGGCGTTGAAACCCACGCAAACATGATCTCCGGGCTATTGGATGGGACGATGTTGTTGCGGCCGGATTACGCGCTCGGCTATGAAATTGCGGTGGTTCTGTTTTCTGGATTGTTGCTGGCATTTGGATTGCCCCTGTTGAGTGCGCCCAGGGCAGTCGTATTGAGTGTCACCGTTCTTGGAGTATTGGGGGGCATGAACTTTTGGCTGTACATGTCAGAAGGCCTGGTACTCCCGCTTGCGACGGTAATGACTATGGGTGTTACAGCGTTCGCACTGAACATGAGCTATGGTTACTTTGTGGAGAGCCGATCCAAGCGGGAGCTGGCGCATCTTTTTGGAACCTACGTGCCGCCAGAACTTGTGGATGAGATGGTGAAAGACCCGGACAGCTACTCGATGAAGGCCGCAAACCGGGAGTTGACGGTCATGTTTTGCGATATGCGCGGCTTCACAAAAATGTCGGAGCGCATGGAGCCGATTCAGTTGCAGGAGTTGCTCAACGGAGTGTTTAGCCGTTTGACCAGTATCATCCGCAGCAATCGGGGCACGATCGATAAATACATGGGTGATTGCGTGATGGCCTTTTGGGGCGCGCCCGTGGAAACCACTGAGCACGCCCATTTGGCAGTCAAGTCTGCCATGGAGATGGCCAACGCCATACAGGATATCAATCAGGAGCACAGGGATCGTGGTCTGCCCGAAATCGGCATCGGCATCGGGTTGAATACGGGGTCCATGTGCGTTGGTGACATGGGGTCCAACATTCGCCGCAGTTACACCGTGATTGGAGATGCGGTTAACCTCGGGTCACGTCTGGAAGGGCTTTCTAAAGTGTACGGCGTGGATACGGTTGTCAGTGAATCGACCAAACTGCTGGCACCGGAGATTGCCTGGCAAGAGCTCGACTTAGTGCGTGTCAAAGGTAAGGAGCTTGCGGTCGCAATTTTTTGGCCAAAGGCAACGGTGGCGGCGTTGAGTCAGGAGGCGAATAGCGAGCTCAAGACCTGGAGTTCCTTCCTCAAAGCGTATCGCGCACAGGATTGGGACCAGGCGGACGTCCAATTACTGAATGTGTTGCGAATGAATCCCAACAAATACCTGTACCAGGTTTACGCAGAGCGAGTAGCCTCGATGCGTCTGTTGCCGTTTGACCCGGAATGGGACGGCGCAACCAATTTCGAAACAAAATGAGGCGAATCCTGTGAAAGTACGTGTGCTTGGATGCTCCGGCGCGATCGCCAAGGATTGCAAAACGACGTCATTTCTTATCGATGGTGAGATTTTGGTTGATGCGGGTACAGGTGTGGGCGACCTTACCCTTGAAGAAATGCGAGCCGTCAATGCGGTACTTCTCAGTCACTCCCATCTCGACCATATCGCAGCGCTTCCGCTCATGGTCGACTCGACAGCGGCGACGCGAACGGAGCCTTTGAAGGTTTACGCCTTGGCAGGCACCATCGCGGCGCTGAAGACACACATTTTCAACAACATCATCTGGCCCGATTTCACTTGCATTCCATCACCCCAAGCGCCATTTATAACCCTTGAAGAGATTCGGGTTGGACAGACCATCCGCTTGAGAAACAAGCTTGTGGAAGTGCTTCCCGCAGTGCACACAGTTCCAGCAGCAGGTTTCGCCATTACGGCCGGCAACGGTTGCTGGGTGTTTACGGGCGACACCGAGCGTAACCCAACGCTCTGGGCGCGACTCAATCAGCTGAATGTTGCGATGCTGGTCATTGAAACCGCATTTAGCAATCGTGAAAAAGACCTTGCCCGGCGCAGCCTGCATCTCTCCCCGAACGTATTGGCCAATGAGCTCGATTGCATTGCCAAGGGCAAGAACTACCCGATTTACATCACGCATACCAAGCCCGCCGAGACAGAATTGATCATGGCAGAAATCCAGCGATTCGATCAAACGCAGCCATTTGGACCCAACGTAACCCATGACATTCGGTGGCTTCGAGTGGGTCAGGAGTTTGAGCTATGAGTGCAGTGATGTCCGCTGCCAATCCTGCACCCACATCGGAATCAGCATTTTTCGAATCCCAAAAATTGCCTGCAGACAAGCGGGGAATGACTTTTGAAGCATTGTTTTATCGGCAATTGCACCATGTTACTGCCCGGATTCACGATACCGAAAACGTCACGCAGATCATGTTGGAGGCCAGCCAGGATATTTGCAAGCTGCTCAATGCGGATCGCCTTACTTTGTATGTCGTCAATGAAGATCAGACAGCTATTGTTTCCAAGATAAAGACTGGGCTCAACAGCAGCAGCGACCTCAAGCTGCCGATTTCCCCGCAAAGCATCGCTGGGTATGTTGCGTACAGCCGAAAGTCGCTGAATCTGGCCGATGTCTATGACGACGAGTCGCTGAAGCAGATCCACCCGTCGCTCACATTTCTTAAAGTCGTTGACAAACGGTCTGGCTACCGTACCCGACAGATGTTGGTGGCGCCCATTTTGGATGGCAATACACTGCACGGCGTTCTGCAAGTCATCAATAGCAAGAGTGATGAGCCATTCGGGGAACTAGAGGTGGATGGCGTTGCCGAATTGTGCAAGACGTTAGCGACCGCAATTAGGCAGCGCGTCAACAGTGCTGCGCCTCTCAAAAAGGCCACGAAATACGATGGCCTGGTGCAGGACGGCTTGCTCACAGAGGATGAACTCAACCAGTGCGTGACCGACGCTCGCAGTGAAGGCAAGCCAGTCGAACAGATGCTCATGGCCAATTTCAAGGTCAAGCCTGGTCAGATCGGGCCATCACTGTCCAAGTTTTTTGGCGTGCCCTATGAACCACTCAATCCAGGGCGGATTCGCTCCGAGATGTTGCACGGCGCCCTCAAACGCGAGTTCATTATTGAGCAAGGCTGGATCCCTCTTGAAGAGTCACCTGAAGGATTGGTAATCATGTGTATGGACCCGGAAGCCATCCGCGGTTCGCGCATAGTCCCGCAGGTGTTTCCAAGGATCCCCAAATTCGCTTACCGTGTCACAACCCAGGTCGAGTTTCAGGAAACGCTGGCGCAACTGTTTGGCGCTGCAGCCGACGGTACCACTGTCGACGAACTGCTCGCTGGCATGGACAGTGCGCCTCTGGACGATGGAGCGAATGATGACTCGCTGGAGTCCGCGGCCGCAGACAATGAACTGGTCAAGTTCGTGAACAAGGTCATCATTGATGCCTACAACCAGAAGGTGTCCGACATTCACATCGAACCTATGCCAGGCAAATTCAAAACGGGCATCCGGTTTCGCATTGACGGCAGCTTGGTACCTTACGTCGAGGTTCCAGCCCATTTTCGGCAAGCGATGGTCACGCGTCTGAAGATCATGTGCGACCTGGATATTTCAGAGCGCAGAAAACCGCAGGACGGGAAGATCAAGTTCAAGAAATACGGCCCGCTAGACATAGAACTTCGCGTTGCCACCATTCCGTCGGCCGGCGGAGTCGAGGATGTGGTCATGCGTATTTTGGCGGCAGGTGAGCCTATCCCTCTGGAGAAACTTGGGCTTACGCCGCACAACAAGGCGCGACTGGAAGCCACTGTCAGCAAGCCTTACGGGCTCTTTTACGTTTGCGGCCCTACAGGATCTGGCAAGACCACCACGCTGCATTCAATTCTCAAATTTCTCAATACGCCAGACACCAAGATCTGGACCGCAGAAGATCCGGTTGAAATTACCCAGAAGGGTCTGCGCCAAGTTCAGATCAACAAAAAGGCGGGAATTGACTTCGCCTTGGTGATGCGGGCGTTTCTGCGTGCGGACCCAGACATCATCATGGTGGGTGAGTCGCGCGACAAGGAAACTGTGTCGATGGGCGTGGAGGCGTCGCTCACTGGTCACTTGGTGTTTTCTACACTGCACACCAATTCCGCGCCCGAGTCCATTACACGTTTGATGGACATGGGCATGGATCCCTTCAACTTCGCTGATGCGTTGTTGGGCATTTTGGCGCAACGCCTCGCCAAGAAGCTATGTGATTGCAAGACTTCCTACATACCCGATGCTGAGGAGTTACGCCTTTTTGCAGCCGAGTATGCCGAAGAACTGCGCCACTCCAAGGCCTGGAAGGAAGACTACGCAGGCGAGAGCAAAAAGATGGTCGACCAGTGGATTCAAACCTATGGTGAAAATGACCAAATCAAGCTCTACAAGGCTGTTGGCTGCGATAAATGCAATAAGACCGGCTACAAGGGTCGCGTCGGTTTGCACGAACTGCTGGTGGCAGATGATCCAGTCAAGAAACTCATTCAGGAGCGGGCCCGAGTCGCAGAACTCTTCGCGCAATCGGTTGAGGGTGGCATGCGCACGCTCAAGATGGATGGCATGGAAAAAGTGATGATGGGCTTGACCGACCTCAAGATGGTTCGGTCGGTATGCATCAAGTAGTGCCAGCAAGGAGTGACAATAATTGTCAACATTCGCCGTTTGTGCCACGAAACGACAGATGCTTGGGCGGGTGATGTCGTTATTTCGCGTTTCCCCTGTTCCCGGAAGCCGTTTTGACCACTAGAATGCATGGCACAGAACCTGCTGCATGGTAGGAGGCTGTTTTTGTCATTGTTTCTTAACCAAGGAGTTTCATATGAAGCGTTCTATGCAAAAGGGTTTCACCCTGATCGAGTTGATGATCGTGGTCGCGATTATCGGTATTTTGGCTGCGGTGGCGTTGCCGGCGTATCAGGATTACACCGCCCGCGCCAAGGTATCTGAAGTTGTGCTGGCTGCGTCGGGTTGCCGCACTTCCATTACCGAAGTGTTCCAGACTGGCACCTCTACACCTACCGCCGATGGCTTTGGCTGTGAGCAATCTACAGCAACCAGTAAGTACGTGGCGAAAATCGAAACGACGGCTGCTGGCGCAGTTACAGTGACATCAGTTAATTCGACTGCTATCAATGCAGAAGCAAAGGGAAAGAAGGTTACTTTGGTGCCTTACAAAAACGATACTACAAAAATGACGGTTACCGACACCGGTTCTGCAATATTCAAATGGGTGTGTGGTGCAACTGCTGACGGTACAGACATGCCAGCGAAGTTTTTGCCTGGCTCCTGCCGCGGTTGATGGTTGAAAATTGCTCGAACAAAAACGCTCCTTAGGGGGCGTTTTTTTATGGGTGAATGAAATGCAATGAACATTGGACTTTTAATTCTGGCCGCGAGTTGGCTCGTAAGGGACCATTTTGGCCCCTGGAATTCATTTCATTCCGAGTTTCTGGCTTTCGTGGGGCTGGCAACAATAATGCTGGGCTGTTTGCGTGGCGTAACGCGTAGCGCGACAGCTCCCATCATCATGTTGCCGGTATTGGTGGTCGCAGCGATTCCCTGGTTGCAATTTGCTTTAGGAATCACCTATTTCGCTGGCGACGCAGTTGTCAGCACCCTTTTCCTTGCCGGATTCGGGTTTTCAATTTGGGTTGGATTTTACTTGTCCAACCCGGTGTTGCCACAGAAGCCGGGCAACGCAATCGCATTTGCCATCGCAATGCCTGCGCTCATTTCTGCTGCCATCGGCTGGTACCAATGGTTTGATATTGACGGGATGTTCGTGCAATTTGTTATGCCGAGCGCTAGCGGCCTGGCCACAGGAAATATTTCACAACCTAATTTGCTGGGAACGTTTCTATTGATGGGGTTGTTCGCGTTCACCTATCTGCTGCATTTACGCGCCATCGGTCGTGGGACGTTTTTACTGGTAGTGATTTTTATCAGCGCGGCAATTGCGATGACCCAATCCCGTGCGGCGATCGTGGGGGCATTGGTGCTTGGCCTCTTTTTGGCAGTGAATAAAAGACACTATTTGCCCACACTTTCCACATGGTCTGTTGGGGGTTGGTTTTTGGGGTTAGTGTGTGCCAGAGTGGCGCTCCCCCATGTGGCGAGCCTATTGTTCTTGCCAAGCGGTGGCGTCGCGATGTCGCTGGTGGCTTCAAATGGGCGCTTTGCAATTTGGGAACAGGTCCTGAGTGCAATATTTCAAGCACCGTGGTTGGGTTACGGATGGAATCAAACCTTCAGGGCACAGACGGTTGGCGCACTCATTCACCCCAACGAAATCACCTACACCTACGCACACAATGTGGTTTTGGACTTGCTAGCCTGGAACGGCATCCCGTTGGGCCTGCTGATTGTTGTGGCGTTTGTGGTCTGGTTGGCGGCGAGAGTTTTGACCATAAAGACTCCCGCATCAATTTTTGCCATGGGGGCTTTACTGCCCATTGTGGCTCAGAGCCTTTTTGAGTTCCCATTTGCCTACGCAAACTTCTTGCTCACTGCGGGGTTGCTGATAGGTGTTATCGAGGCAAACCACGTTACAACAAGGCGCTTTGTAGTCAGGGCGGAGGTTATTGCCGTTCTCGGCGCCGTATACCTAGTCGTCGGAGTAATGGCTGCTTTGGAATATGTCCGTGTCGAAGAAGACTACCGGATCGTCCGGTTCGAAAACCTGCGTATCGGAGACACTCCGTCCGATTACGAGGTGCCTCATTTCCAGCTCTTGACGCACATGGGTGCGATGCTCGACGCCGCGCGGACGGCTCCAGCGCCAGGGATGTCGGCGGCGCAGATTGAAAACCTGCGCGAGGCGTCGCACAGGTTTCCTTATGGACTCTTGATGTACAAATACGCTGTTGCACGCGCCCTCAATGGAGACCCAGAGGGTGGGATTGGCCAAATGCAAGAGTTAAAGGCGATCTACGGTGAAAAGTATTATCGCCAAAGTAAAGGGGCATTCTATCTTGCGACACAGCTACAACTTCCGTAGTACGAAAGTTACCATTGATAATGGCAGCGCAGTGAATACTTCCAACGCATGCTCAACGATAAATCCATCCTGATTACCGGCGGTACCGGTTCCTTTGGCAACGCCCTTGTGCAAACCGTGTTGTTGCGCTACCCTGGGGTCAAACGCTTGGTGGTTTATTCCCGCGATGAACTCAAACAGTTTGAGATGGCGCAGGTTTTTTCACCTCGACAATACGCTGGATTACGTTATTTCATTGGCGATATTCGCGACGAGTCACGACTGATGCGCGCCTTGGAGGGCATCGATATCGTCGTGCATGCTGCAGCGCTGAAGCAAGTGCCTGCCGCAGAATACAACCCGTTTGAATGCATCAAGACCAACGTTTTGGGTGCCCAAAATTTGATTGAGGCTTGCCTGAGCAACGGCATCCAACGGGTGGTGGCCCTGTCTACAGACAAGGCCGCGGCACCTGTCAACCTGTATGGCGCCACCAAGCTTTGCTCCGACAAGCTGTTTATTGCAGCCAACAACATCCGTGGCAATCGTGACATTCGGTTCAGTGTTGTGCGCTACGGCAATGTGATGGGCAGTCGCGGCTCAGTGGTTCCCTATTTTCTGGAGAAGCGCAAGACAGGTAGCTTGCCCATAACCGACCCGAACATGACCCGTTTTAACATCTCACTTCAGCAGGGAGTGGATATGGTGTTGTGGTCCATCGAGAATGCTTGGGGTGGTGAAATACTGGTGCCAAAGATTCCGTCTTACCGAATTACTGACGTTGCGACCGCGATCGCACCTGAGTGCAGGCAGGAAATCGTAGGCATCAGGGCGGGTGAGAAAATTCATGAAGAAATGATTACCGCTCGCGACAGTTTTACGACGGTAGACATGGGGCGGTATTACGCCATTCTGCCCATTGGGGGTGCCTACTCTTTAGAAGAGTATTGCACAAGAAGTAATGCAACACCCGTTGAGCCAGGATTTGCGTACAACAGTGGCAGCAACTCTGATTTTCTTGACGTTGAAGAATTAAGGCGACTGATCTTTGACCCAGCCGGTAAAGTTAACCCATGAAAATTGCCGTCATTCCTGCGCGAGGCGGGAGTAAACGTATTCCCCGAAAAAATATCAAGGCCTTTTGTGGCTTGCCCATGATCGCACGGGCCATTAGCATTGCCCAACAAAGCGCCCTTTTCGATCAAGTGGTGGTTTCCACTGACGATGCCGAAATAGCGGCAATCGCTCGCCAAGCTGGTGCACAAACGCCATTCACACGTCCCCCGGAACTGTCCGATGACCTGACTCCCACGGTGCCCGTCGTCGCGCATGCTATCCAAGCCTGCAACGAACTGGGGTGGGTGATACGGCAGGCTTGTTGCATTTACCCCTGTGTGCCATTGCTGCATCCAGGCGACATGGCGCAAGCGTTTGAGATACTGTTGAAGAGGGAGGCTGATTTTGTTTATCCGGTGACCAGTTTTGCCCATCCAGTACAGCGCGCCATGCGCAGATTGGATACCGGGCAGATGCAATTCTTGCAGCCACAGCACGAAATGACACGCACCCAGGATCTCGAAATGACATTCCATGATGCAGGGCAGTTTTATTGGGGCCAGGCCGATGCTTGGTTGGCGCATAAGAAGATGCATACCGCCGGTTTAGGATTGCCTATTCCCAATTGGCGGGTGGTCGATATGGACAATGAAGACGACTGGAGGCGCGCTGAGTTGATTTATATGGCGATTTTGGCTGACGTTGCCTGACCAGTAGTAGCCGGCCATGAAGTTTCTTGTTTTGGGAGCAAGTGGCATGTTGGGTGCCAATCTGGTGCCTCATCTGCTAGCGCAAGGTCACGAGGTGGCGGCACATGGCCGAAGTGGCAGCGGTTATGCACATGCTGACCTTACTGATGCTTCGGCCGCTTTCAAACTAATCGGCGATTGCCTTCCAGATGTCGTGATCAATCTTGCAGGATTAACCGACGTTGACCGCTGCCAGAATTTTCCGCAACAGGCTTGGTGGGCCAATGTTCGCGTTACCGAAAACGTGGCTGCGGCCTGTGCGCAATCGGGCTGTCATCTTGTGCATATCTCAAGTGATCAGGTCTATGACGGCACTCCGGCAAATGCTGAAGACCAGGCCCGCCCTGGCAATGTCTATGCCATCACCAAATATGCCGGTGAACTGGCTGCCAAGATGACCAGTGCAACCATCTTGCGCAGCAATTTTTTCGGTGTCAGCCAACATGCTGTGCGCCGCAGCCTGTCAGATTGGTTGTACGCATCGTTAACGCAGGGACAAGCGATCAAGGTGTTTGACGATGTATTTTTCAGTCCACTGTCGATGCGAACCTTGTGCAAACACATTCATCAATTGGCCATCCTGCGACCCATAGGGACGTTCAACCTCGGCTCCAGAGAGGGCAAAAGTAAAGCGGACTTCGCTTTTGCATTTGCACAAACATTGAATCTGCCCGATCATCTGTTGACGCGAATCAGCATCAGCCAGGCCCAAGGGCTGGCTGCATGGCGCCCCAGAAACATGTGTCTGAACAACGCCAAAATAGAGTCTGTTCTGGGACAGGCCATGCCGACGCTGGCCCTTGAGATTGAGCTTGCCTCAAACGATTATCGAGTCACAACCTGAAGCCACCATGCAAATCCAAGACACTCCCATTGGTGAGGGACATCCCACCTATTTCATTGCTGACATCGCAGCCAACCACGACGGCGACCTGGAACGTGCCAAAGACCTGATTCATCGCTGCGCCCAAGCCGGTGCCAATGCCGCCAAGTTTCAGCATTTCAAGGCCGAAACCATCGTCAGCGATATTGGCTTTCGCCACCTCGGCGGCCAGCAATCGCATCAAGCGGCCTGGAAAAAGTCGGTATTTGAGGTCTATCAGGATGCCAGCGTCAGTCTGGACTGGACTGCTACCCTGAAAGAAACCTGCGATAAAGCAGGCATTGCCTTCTTCACCAGCCCCTATGCCATGGATCTGGTAGAGCATATCGACCCCTATGTGCCAGCCTACAAAATTGGCTCAGGCGATATCACGTGGATCGAGATGATCGAGTACATCGCGGGCAAAGGCAAACCCTACATCATGGCCAGTGGTGCCTCCAGCATGGACGATGTGCAGCGAGCGGTGGCGGCTGGTTTGGCCATCAACAAGCAGTTGTGCCTGATGCAATGCAACACCAATTACACCGCCAGCGCTGAAAACTTTCGCTACATCATGCTCAATGTGTTGTGCTCCTACCGTGCCATGTATCCGGATCTGATGCTGGGTTTGAGCGACCACACACCCGGCCATGCCACTGTGCTGGGAGCTGTGGCACTGGGTGCCCGTATGATCGAGAAACACTTCACTGACGACACCACGCGTGTTGGACCAGACCATGCGTTTTCAATGAACCCTGTAGCCTGGCGCGACATGGTGGAAAGTACCCGCGAACTCGAAAACGCCTTGGGCACGGGGATAAAGAAAGTCGAGGACAACGAGCAACAGACGGTGATCTTGCAACGCCGTGCCGTGCGCGCCAAGCTTGATTTGCCAGCAGGTTGCCTGATCAGCAAGGATAACCTAGCCTGTCTGCGGCCTTGCCCAGTGGAGGCGATACCACCCTACAAAATGGCCGATGTGATCGGGCGTAAAACGCGGCACGCCATCGCCGCCGGTGAGCACTTGCGATGGACCGACTTCGAGTAGGAATCGTGATTCCAGCGCTGAATGAAGCGGCAACCATATTCCAGGTAGTCCAAGCCGCCAATGGCTACGGCACCTGTTTTGTGGTGAACGATGGCTCTACCGATGACACGGCGGAGCGCGCTACTGTGGCCGGGGCTGTGGTTGTGAGCCACGCCGTGAACCGGGGCTACGATGCTGCGTTGAACAGCGGGTTTCGCAGGGCCAGCGACTGCGGTTGCGATGTCATCGTGACGCTGGATGCCGACGGGCAGCACGATCCGCAGCGGGTGCAACAACTGCTCGATGCGATACAGGCTGGGGCGTTTGTGGCGCTGGGTGTGCGCCATCAGCGGGCACGCTGGGCAGAACATGTTTTTTCTTGGTTTACGCGCTGGCGCTGGGGTATTGTTGACCCGCTTTGTGGCTTGAAGGCCTACCGCACCGAGGTCTATCGGGCTTTGGGACACTTTGATGCTTACCAGTCGATTGGCACCGAGTTGATGCTGTTTGCTGCGCGCCAACATCTTCTGATTCGCCAGATTCCGTTTACTGTGCGTGAACGACTGGACCAGCCACGCTTTGGACGTCGCGTGTCGGCCAATTGGCGAATTTTGAGGGCTTTGCTAGGCGCTGTATGGCATGGGCATCCTTCTGAAAGGAACGCAACATGCTGAAGGTTTTGCTGATTGGCTGCGGCAATATTGCCGGCGGCTTCGATTGCGGGCGGCCTGCCGGCGCGCCACCACTGACACACGCCGGTGCCTACACAAGCCACGGCGGCTTTGAATTGGTAACCTGCGTCGAACCCGACGAAGCACGACGCAGCGCCTTTATGCAACGCTGGGGTGTGTCAAGCGGCTACGCGGAACTGAGCGGTTTACTGGTTTCGCAAGATCTATTCGATGTTGTCAGCATTTGTTCACCCACGTCATCGCATCATCACGACGTGCTGGCAGCGCTGACACTGCGCCCGAGACTGATTTTTTGCGAAAAGCCTCTGAGCAGTGATATGGCGCAGGCACAGGACATGGTTGATTGCTGCCAGGCCCAAGGGGTGTTCCTGGCAGTGAACCATAACCGGCGTTGGGATGCAGCCGTCACCCGCGTTCGTGACGAATTGACTGCTGGAACCTGGGGTGCATTACGTTGCGCCGTCGGCTACTACAACAAAGGTGTGCGCAACAATGGTAGCCACATGATCGACCTGCTGCAAAACCTGCTTGGGCCATTGACGTTGCTTGACGTGGGTACACCAATGCATGATTTCTGGCAAGATGATCCCAGCATTTCGGCGCAGTTCGTGGCACCTGGTGGCGTACCAGTAAACCTTCATTGCGGCCATGCTGTTGACTACGCATTGTTTGAATTGCAACTGGTGCTAGAGCATGGCCTGATCGCCATGGAGGATGGCGGACTGAAATGGCGGGTTCGCCACGCCGGCCCCAGCGCACAGTTTGCAGGTTATCAGTCGCTGGCGGATGGGCAGCAGGCACCTGGGAGCTACCTCGATACCATGACGAACGCTGTCGCCAATATTCACGCGGCGCTGACTTGCGGGATCGCTTTGGCCAGCACAGGTGAGACCGCGCTGGCGGCGCAAAAGCTTTGCGAGTCCATCCTGCAGCGGGCATTGCAACCCAAATCTGGAGAGAATCCCCATGCATGACGACACCTTGGCCATTCTGGGCGGCCCGCCCGCCATCCGCAACAGCTTCAGACGCTTCAACACTATCGGCGAGGAAGAGCTCGCCGTCGCAACAGGGGTCATCCGCAGTGGCATATTGTCGGCTTACATTGGTGCGCCCGGAGATGCTTTTATGGGTGGTCCGAGAGTGCGCGCTTTTGAAGCCGCGGCAGCCGAATATTTCGGCGTAAAACATGCGGTCGCAGTGAATTCGTGGACATCCGGATTGATCGCTGCCATAGGTGCGATTGGTCTTGAGCCGGGTGATGAGGTCATCACGACCCCATGGACGATGGTGGCTACGGCAACTGCCATCCTGCAATGGAATGGCATTCCGGTGTTTGCCGACATTGAGCCTGACAGCTTCAATATCGACCCGGTCAGCGTTGAAAAGTTGATTGGTCCACGGACCCGCGCCATACTGGCCGTGGATATTTTTGGGCAGTCCTGCAACATGCGCGCATTGCGTGAGATTGCCAGCCGCCACGGCCTGAAACTACTGAGTGACACGGCACAAGCTCCCGGTGCAACCTACCATGATCAATATGCCGGCACACTGGCTGACATTGGTGGCTTCAGCCTGAATTACCACAAACACATTCATTGCGGTGAAGGCGGCATTCTGGTGACCAATGATGATCGACTGGCACGTCGCCTGCAACTTATCCGCAACCACGCCGAAGCCGTAATTGACAGTGATGATCCCGCAGAGTTGTGCAATATGCTGGGCTACAACTTTAGGCTCGGTGAAATCGAGGCCGCGATTGCCCAAGAGCAGCTTAAGAAACTTGCGGCGAATATTAGTGGCCGACAGCGCGCTGCTGCTGCGTTTGATGTTGGCCTGGCAGGTCTGCCGGGACTAACCACACCCCAAGGCAGTGAAGGTTGCAGCCACGTTTACTACATCTATGGAATGACCCTGAACACCGACGAACTGGGCGTGCCACGGGACAAACTGGTCGCGGCACTGCGTGCCGAGGGCGTTCCCGGCCTTGTCAGCGGCTACCAAAACGTCCATTTGTATCCACTTTTTCAACATCGCATAGCCTTTGGCACACAGGGTTTCCCATGGACTTCACCGTATTGCGAACGCGAAATCAGCTATCAGCGCGGCATCTGTCCAGTGGCCGAACGATTGCATGCGAAGACTTTTATGGGCATTAACATTTGCCTAAATGACTACACGCCAGACGATGTGGCGCAGGTGGCTGGCGCGTTCAGGAAAGTGTGGTCGCAGCGCAACGCCTTGAAGGCCGGGTGATGACGGGATACCCAGCCGTTAGCCAACCGATACCCTTCGATTTGAGCGGATACCCCGGCCGGCTGGCGGTAGTCTGTCACGATGCTGGTGCAGCCAACCTCATCTTGGCTTGGTTACAGTCCGCACCGCATGTGCATGCCCATTACTATGTGCAGGGTCCTGCACAACGGATCAAAGACTCGCTGCAAATACCTGGTGCCAATGCGCCGTCGCTGATGCAGGCCATTGCAAACGCAGAAGCCGTCTTGTCTGGAACGGGTTGGCAGACTGATCTAGAGCACTCCGCGAGAATGCTGGCCCGTGAGCAAGGCAAACTTTCGATTGCCGTGATTGATCACTGGGTGAATTACAGGGAACGTTTTGTTCAAAGTGGACAATCCGTTTGGCCCGATGAATTCTGGGTAACAGACCAGGATGCCTACAGCCAGGCGAGCATCTGTTTCCCAGGCCAGCACATTGTTTTAAAACCTAACCTTTATCTCCAACAACAACTGCGCCAAATCAAGTCGCGTGAGACATCTTTCGCAAAAAGTGATGTCTTGTATGTGCTTGAACCGACTCGGTCAAACTGGGGAAATATACAACCAGGGGAGTTCCAGGCACTGGACTTCTTTATGAAACATAGGGGCCGTGTGGGGATTCCGGAACATACGCGCATACGCCTACGCCCTCATCCTTCCGAGGCACCTGGAAAATACGATGGATGGATTTCTATGAACAAACAAGCGAATGTAGTGTTGGACCAGTCGATGTCATTGGTCGATGCAATGGCAAGCGCCCATTGGGTGGTCGGATGCGAGACCTATGCCATGGTGCTCGCTATGGAATCTGGCCGCATGGTAGTCTCAACCTTACCACCTTGGGCACCGCCGTGCCGCTTGCCTCATCGTCAGATCATCAAACTAAACCAATTGCTGTCATGACTCTTCAGTCACATTGGCGGATAAAGTAATGATCAGCACAAACCTTGGGCCTACTCCATCACAGTGCATTCCGGTGGGTGTTGAAATTGATGTCAACGCATTGCCAGAGAAATCGCTCTGGCCGGCAAAGTTGTTGGAAGATTCAAAGACAGTTTTTCAAAAAACCAAACGTGAAATTATTCGGGAATTTAACGACGAGAAATGGGGCGACTTGCTAACGAAATTGTCGGAACTGGTTAGCCCCGATCATGACGCGCTGAAGCAATTGATGTTTTCAGAGTCTGAAGAATGTGTATATTCTTTTGACGGCAGATTATTTGTGAGCACGCCTAGATTAATTGATCAACTTTACAAACGACTAGTGGCCCGTGAACTGGCCGAAACGGCTGCCGCCGCCAGGGTAATCATAGAGATTGGTTCGGGCACCGGAAATTTGATTATCCATCTGGCCAGACAAAGTTCGACAGGTGATCTATACAAGGCTTTTGAGTTGACTGCATCGGGTCGAGAGATTACGAGGATCGTTGCAAGCCAGGAACGGTTAAACATCGAGACCCAATTTCTAGATTTCGATCAACCAGCATTGACTGCGCAGGAGTTCAACGGGGCCATCATTTTTTCATCTTTTGCAGTCGTTTATTGCAAACAACCTGAAAACCTCCTGCGCGCCATTTTGCGAGAAAAACCCAGTGAAATTATCTTGATCGAACCCATCTTTCAGTTTTTTGACTCAGAAACATTAACCGGTTTGCTTGCCAAAAAATACTTCAAGGTCAACGATTATTGCGATCAACTGTATCCAGCCATCCAGTCGCTTGAATCACAGGGATTCGTCAAATGCGTGGCCGTCAATAAAAATGTTTTTGGTCACAACCCGCTGTGCCCGGTTTCGTTGATGCGCTTGCGGCCAGTTTGAAGCAATTCAAGCACGTGAGCCACCACTCTGGGCGTGGCCGGTCCAATGGGAGGTAGCAACTTGGCTAGGTTGATGGGTGGCGCAAAAGATTCTAATTGCTGAATTAATGTTTCATGAGATTGAACACCCTCGGCGTAGCCGAGTCTGGCCGGGTCAAGCCTAGTCCGTATGACCATGGGCGAAAAGTTCAAGCTCAACACTCTTTTGCCTAGTATGGCCGCTTCATATCCAACTGTGCTGGCTTGTACAACCACTGTGTCGGCAAGTTGAACAAGCGGCTCCACCAATTCCTGTCCTGGGTTACTCACATAGACCCGAGGGTGGTCGTCAAATTTGGGAAACAAGTGGTATTGGTTGGGATGGTAGCGAACGATCAGGGCCAGATCAGCGCGGCTTTTTACCCAATTTCTCAACCGCTGTTCTACCAAGCTGCCAAGCCGGATACCAGCATAAGTCTCATCGACATCAGGCCCTGCCTCTTCAAGATTTCCGGCCCAAAGGATGACTGTTATTCCATGCCAACCTAGATGGTCGCGCAAAGCTTGTGCTCTATGGATGACCGAGCCATCCCGATAAACATCGAAACTCGGACATCCAGTGACGTGAATCCGAACTGCGTCGACTCCTCCTTCAATTAGATTGTTTTTGACTGACTCAGACAATACCGTGATGCGATCAGCCCGAACCCTGTGATGATAAAAAATATCATACGGTAAGGCGAACAAATCCATCATGGTCAACGACGGAAGTCCACGCAATACGGCAGCTTCTATGGCAGCCTGTTCGGAGCGAGGTGAACTGGTGCTAATAATCAGGTCGGCCTTTACATCGTCTATGACTTGACCCATGAAACTGATTGGCATAAATGCACGACGCCCGCCATGA
The DNA here is from genome assembly GCA_020048895.1 of Rhodoferax sp. Taxonomy (GTDB): domain Bacteria; phylum Pseudomonadota; class Gammaproteobacteria; order Burkholderiales; family Burkholderiaceae_C; genus Allorhodoferax. The sequence continues at coordinate 42,964 of JAIFLV010000060.1, forward strand.
CGGTATTTCTCCTGTGCCTCCTTTATGCCAAATCGGTTAACCCATTCCATGTAGTTAATGCCGAGGTAACAGATACTTTCCTCCTCTTCAACATCTGGATGTTGGTTTCCCGTGAGCAGTTGACGCCCCTGATCAATCACAATATCTGGATATTCGACCAAGTGCAGGAAGTCGCGATACCCAACCGGGTTCAACCCAAGTTGTCTTGCCTTTTTGAATCCAAGAGTCAAGGCCAGCACTGTGCAGCGCACCCCGCCTTTCTGGAGTGCAAAAAGAACGGGGGCAACCTTGGAGATATGGGCGCCGCCGTAGGTCACAAATAAAACGTGTGGATGCAACATATCCTGCGTCAACGCTCGAAATAGGTCAGGGGCAAGACTTGACGTCCCAATCTAGCAATCCATTTGCTTTTCCAGCAGAAACCAAGTGACATCATCCTGGGACTTATCAGTATCTCGGTGATATGCAAACCCGTAATCAACCAACTTCAGTGCAGGGTATTTTTCCATCAATTCGCCAGCAAAATCCCGCTTATAGAGACGATCATGATGACCCCTATAGGGTATCTGCACTGGACTCGGGTTGTAATATTCGGCCAGAAAAATGTATCGTTTTGCACTGAGGTATATGGACTCGTATACATGAGGCAAATACTCTGGCGCGATATGGATCAGCACGGTTTTGATGAGAACCATGTCCCAAGTTTGTTTCGACTTGAACTCAAGCAGAGATTGAAAAAAGATATGGCTTTTCGGGATGACGCTGGCCAGTTCTTGCGCCGCCTGTGCATTGATCTCAACACCATATAGTTCTATTTCAGGATAGAGATGTTGTAGTGCCTTGAGATTCATCCCGACATTCGCGCCGAATTCGATAATGCTGCACGTCTGCGTCACATGACGAAAAGCGTCACGGAAAAAGTGAATGTTGTGGGACAGCATTTGGTCACCCATATTGCGTTCAATATATTGGTTGCCAAATTCGCCGGCCCAAAAGGCTTCTTGTGTAGTCTGGTATTTCTCAGTCATAGTTTTTAAGGTAAGGTTGAATTTGGCTTTTGGGGTTGAGAGATCGTTGATATTCAACTACTCACTTTTCTCCACACCGCAACAGACGCCAGCGCCCGCAGTTCCCGCGTGAAATTAGCCGCTCCCGCACGGTGTTGTTCCAGCATCAAATCGACCTCTGA
>JAIFLV010000124.1 GCA_020048895.1 Rhodoferax sp.
GCACATACGGGTCATAGCAGACGCCGACTTGCCTCCTCCGAAGCAGGCATAGGATTTCAAGTCGCCCCAGTGCGCGTGCCACGGTTGTGGAATGACGGTATTGATGCGCAGACACATGACAGGCGCAAATCGAGCCAGCAGACTGGGGGCTGGCAGCACAACCCGCACCGGACTTTGAGGTCGAGCAGCGCATCCGTTGATGATGGGTCGAGACGGCGACTGTGATCGGCTGAGGGCAATCCTGCTCGGCATACAGCAAATGAACCTATCATCAGGTGCATTTTGGTGGTATCCCGCTCAGGAATCACGCCGTAGTGAGAATCACGAGGGTTGTTACGTGGCTTGATACTACCTCTGCCGAGCGATACTCGGCCTCATATTGTTGGAAAGCCATTCACTAGGTCGAATAGAAATCAGGCCTGCTGGATGTGGACTACATCGTCGTCCAGATGACCAACCAGATTCTGGGTACCGACTGGTTGCCGCAGTGCATCCAGACGGCCAACTCGGGGGGGGGGAGTATTTTCCAATCCAGGTATGAGCCTGAAGGGATGTTCAGTTGAGAGAATCTTGCTGGAGGCTTGATCTGGTTGAAACGGGAAGTTTAAGGTGAGTGGTTTATGGGGTTTGGTATCTTTGTCTATTGGCCCCTGCCAGGCCGCCGGAGGCCCCCTTGGCGCGCGGACTTTTTTTGGCATTGTGAACTCGCAGTGTCGCCAATTCAAGTCTGACTCTTGAGCCCTGTTTTGTTGAACAGCGCAAACAAATCTGCCTTGGCCTTTTGCATCTCCTGCGCAGCCTGCAGATCAGTTCTCTCTTTGGCTTTGTCCAGCAGACTGCCCAGCATGATGGCGCTCTTGAAGGTCACCAGAGCCGCCTCGTTGAGCAACACCAAACACTCCAGTGGGGTCTTGGCGTCCTTGTGTTTATAGACCTTTTTGATCTTGCCTTTGTCGCTCACGACCTCCGTGGCAAACAGGCATGGACGGTGCAAGTTGAGCCAGTTATTGAACACCTCCTGGTAGAACGCGTTGATGGGCTTTGCGTACTTCTGCGGAATGTGGCTGTAGCCCATATGCTTCCTGACCACGCTGGCATTCTTGCTCTCCGCCAGGGCGTTGTCGTTGCTGTTACGAGCGCGTGACTTGGTCTGCTCAATGCGCAGTTTCTCCAGCATCTTGGCCACCTTGTGGTTGATGTATTCGCTGCCGTTATCCGAATGAAAGCCCTCGATCTGGAACGGGAACTGATCAATCACCATCTCCAGCACAGGGAGCAAAAACACCTCACTGATGCCCTGTACACAAGACTGCACCTGCCACTGGCTCACCGCATCGACACAGGTGATGTGGTAGACCCCCTTGATGCCGTCCAGATCGCCCTGATGCACGCTGTCGATGCGTACCCAGCCAGCGCGTCCATTGGGCCTGGGCGCTTTGCGCACCCCAATGGGATTGCATACGGCGCGCGTCTTGGTGAAGTGGCTCCGCAAAACCCGATAACCACCAGTTTTGCGCAGGTTGTACAGGTGCGATACCGACAGCTTGGACAAACGCTCATAGCGCCGGTCACCATAGACGACAAATGCGCGATGTAGCAGGTGCACGATGGCAGGTCCACAAACATCTTCGTTGGCGCGGTCCATCTCCACCAGCAGTGCAACGTCAGCAGCCGTGTACTTGCGTGCAAAGGGCATGGCAGGCTTGCCGTAGCGCTTGACCAGCGGCTTGTGTGCCAGCCGGTTGGACTGCCAACGAGCGACCAATCGGGTGAGTTGGGCGCGGCTGTAGCCGCTGGTACGCCGCAGATAGGCCAGCACCACTCCACGCTCGCCTTTGCCCAGCGCGCTGTAGGCAAAGCGCTTGAGCACCCGGCTGATGTGTTCGTAGCGCTGCTGGTCACCATCGCCAGGCGCGCCCGTGAAATTGATCTCCTGGGTTGCGTTCAGAAATTCCTGCAATTGCGCAACCGTGCGCAGCTTTGCCTCATCCATGTTGATCACCATCCTTGGATGATCAAGCCCCCAGTTCAACCTCAAATTCCCCGTCTCAGGCTCACTTCTGGCTGGAAATACGCTCGCCGTTCAGGCTCATACCTCATTGGACAAGGCTGGGGGTTGACCGGGTGTTGGTGTAAGTTTGAAATGTTGCCCCTCCGTTGAAAATTGGCGCCTGCCATCTCATGTCATTCCCAGTGTTATTGTTCTGGGTGTAGTGAAATTGTGGGGAATTTAAATGGGAACTCGGTTCGTTCAGCGGCTCCACTTGCGGGATGTATCGTGACTCGTTTGGCCTTTCCGTTGCTATCCTTCGTGGTCACCTGCAGGGGACGCCTTGAGCATCTGCAGCAGACCCTACCCGGAATGTCATCACAGCCCAACGCCGAGTGCATCGTGGTTGACTACGACTGTCCTGATGGCACGGCGGTATGGGTTAAAGAGAATTTCCCCTCGGTCAAGGTCATCAAAGTTGAACAAGCGGCACGGTTTCACTTGTCCCGATCGCGCAATCTTGGTGCCAAGGCCGCAACCGGCGAATGGCTGGTATTCCTCGATGCTGATGTCTTCATTGATCCAGGCTTTTCAGCCCATCTGAGGGACATAGTGCGCTACGGGCACTACTTTCGTCCCCTGCCGTTAACCCGCGAGACGTCAGGGAGTTTTGTTTGCCATCGTGGAGATTTTTTCGCAATTGACGGTTATGACGAAATACTGGAAGGTTACGGCGGCGAAGACAACGATCTCTATTTTCGACTGAATCATTTCGGTCGACGCGGCGCCTCTCTTGACGGAAGGCTGCTACGCTCCGTGCCTCATGATGACAAAATGCGCTGCGCACATTATGAAATTGCGGACATCGAACTCAGTCGACGAGTCAACTCTTTTTACAATCACATCAAATACGACTTGATGCGGGAGTCGGGATTAAGCGTGCTTCCAGTTGATACGCGTCGAACTGTCTACTCGGAGGTCACACGGACTTTAGTCGAGAACTGGAGGCGGGGCGGACTGTCGGACCGGATTACCATCACACTGCCTATACGACATGTCATCCCGGTGCCAGAAGGATGGGTCATCAAGCGCAGTTGGACCTATGAAATCGAGCGCGTCGCTGGCAGCGATTTGAAAACTTCATGAGCAGAAGTCTCTCCCTGATCACAACCTGCAAGGGTCGTCTTGATCATCTGCAGAAAACTCTGCCGCTTATGGCCAAGCAGACCGAAGCCGAGTGCATTGTTGTCGACTACGGTTGTCCACAGGGAACTGCGGACTGGGTTGCGGCAAATTTTCCCCGGGTGAAGGTTGTCAGGATCAATGACGACCCGATATTCAACCAGTGCCGAGCCAGGAATATCGGCGCCATTGCGGCGGAAACTTCACTGGTTTGTTTTGTCGATGCCGATATTGAGCTCGCTCCCGAATTCGCATCACAAATACGTCTGGATTGCGCAGAGAGGACATTCCTGCGGGCGCAGCCCGTCACTATGGAAACGTGGGGAACCTTTGCCTGCTGGCGGGAGGATTTCTGGCGCGTAGGGGGGTACGATGAGGTTTATGAAGGATGGGGAGCTTCGCCGGAAGATCTCTATTTGAGGCTTGCATCGGCCGGGTGCTCGGAGCGGCAGTTTTCCGGGAGTCTCATTTCCAGCATCCCTCATAGCGACGTTGTAAGAACGGCACATTACGCCAATAAGGATCGCTGGTGGCAGCACCGAGTCAACTCGCTGTACCTGATCGCCAAGTTGGATTTGATGAAGCTGCTGGGAACGGAACTTTCTCTGGAGCAAAAGAAAGCGCTATATGCCCTTTCCGACAAAGCAATCCGCGAAGCGCGAGGCGCTGCTCAGAATCATGCGAATCTCGAAATTGACCTCGAAGACACGACAACGCGCACCATGAATCTACTCATCCGATTGGACCGAAAGCTCGGCTATTCAATCCGCTGGTCAAACCCGCAAGGGCAGTTCTAAGGGCTTTGGGTGACATCGTTACCGACGTGTCCATGACCGTATAACAAATTGGCCTTTTGGCAAATGCGCCTTTTTTGGGCAGAACACCGCTCTTCACAAAGAGCGGTCGTTACCAGTTTGTAGGCGAGATCATCACAGTCTTGAAGTGACAGAGTGGCGAGCGCATGCATTCGTACCAGAGAATTCTTCCCAAAGTGGGTAGTGGGTCCGTCAGGCAATAGCGCAGTGCACAGCGTGTGTAGCCCGCTCGTTCGGCCACAGGTGTGAGGACTGCAGGCACGACTACTTTGTGTCCCATTCCTGCAAGAGCCGCGGTGTGTGCCCCTCGTGCAACTCGCCGCGCATGGATAGAGGCAACCACTAGAGGCCATCGTCCGGCTGCGGCCACATACGCATCACTTTCTGGGGGTCGATATTGTCCGCGGTTCTCAGCGCGCGCCCTACTGGTAGGGCCGGCCTACATCCGTTCGATTCACACCTATGGAAAACTCTCTTTCGCCGACTGGCCTGCTCGGGTTTAATGGTGCGGTCATAGAGTCTGATTACCATAGCGTATTCTTTACAGGAGACATCATGAAATTGAAACTTGGCGTATTGGCGTTGGCTGCAGCTTTTTCTTGTGGGGCGCAGGCGCAAACCGAAGTCCAGTGGTGGCATTCCATGACCGGTGGGCTCAACGAATGGGTCAACGACCTGGCCAAAGGCTTCAACGAGAGCCAGAAAGAGTTCAAGGTTGTGCCCACCTTCAAGGGCAGTTACGACGAGTCCATGACCACCGCCATGGCAGCCTTCCGCGCTGGCAACGCGCCGCATATTCTGCAGGTGTTTGAAGTGGGTACCGCCACGATGATGGCGGCCAAGGGCGCTATCAAGCCGGTGGGGGAAGTGATGAAGCAGGCCGGCGCCACCTTTGACCCCAAAGCCTATGTACCCGCAGTGTCAGGCTACTACACGGCGCCGAATGGCGAAATGATGTCGTACCCGTTCAACAGCTCGACCACCATCTTTTATTACAACAAGGACGCCTTCAAGGCCGCCGGACTGGACGCCAGCAAGGCACCCAGCACCTGGCCCGAAGTGAC
>JAIFLV010000026.1 GCA_020048895.1 Rhodoferax sp.
GGCTGCAGCAGCAAGGGAGGCACCAACGCGCCGGCGGCCGCATCCGCGATGTCGATCTGAAAGCGCAGTCGTTCATCCATGCGAATCTGCATCAGCAGCAGGTAACTCTTCACCATGTCTAGCTCGGCGTGCAGTGTGCACTGCGTGCTGCGCAGTTGCCCCAGGCTGGAGCGCAGGTAGTCGGTAAAGGCCTCCAGCATGGCTTTGGCACGCGGCGGGTCGTAATCCATCAAGCTCTGCACGTTGGCCAGGGTATTGAACAGGAAGTGGGGCTCGATCTGGGCTTGCAACAGACGTAACTGTGACTCTGTGGCCTGCAATTGCAACGCTTGCCGCCTGGAGTGCGCGCGCCAATACACCCAATTCCCAAGCGTGATCACTGCCGTAATGGCCAGGAAGTTGCTGATGGCCCGAGGCTGCGCCGTGAACGTGCCCCACGCGTCCACCTGGAAGATGACGGAAATCCATGCCAGCCCCAGCAACCCGCCCAACAGCGCGCCACCGATGCCCATCCCGCTGAAAAATACACCAGCGCGCCAGTCGCGCCAGCCGGCGATGCGCTGCAGGGTTGTCTCGGGGAGTAGCAATTCCACGCCACGGTAAATTCCGTGGATGGTGTAACTGATGCATAAGCAGATCACAAGATTCGCCGCGAGGTTATAGCGCCACCAGACCCAGCGACCCAAGTTGCCTGAAAACAGGCCCGCCAGTGTGACCAGTACCACCCCGATGCATAGTCCCAGCGCGGTGGTCAGAGCCAAGCGCGCCCAGGCCGGCTCGGGGCGGTGTTTTTTCAGTACCCAGTAGGTACGCCAGGCTGCCTGCAGGGAGTTGGATATGTTCATGGCGGCAAGTGTAGACAGGCCCGGCGACTGCCAGACAGCGCATTGCGACGAATCGACAGCGTCGCCGACGGCTGGTAATTCGGCGTGTCAAATAGGTGTCTGGGGTGCACGGCGTTTTGCGCAGGTCAAGGAGGAGCCCGCGCAGCGGGCGGGGGACACGGAGCAAAACGCCGTGCGCCCCAGATACCGGACCGCCTAGTCGCCCAACAGCGTGGTGAGCGCCAACCAGCGATCTTCTAACTGCCTTAATTCCTCGTTGACGGCGGTCAGGCTGCGGCCGATTTCGGCAATCTCGGATGGATGCGGGTTGGTCGACAAGCGGCCTTCCAGCGCCGCGCCTTCGCCATTCAGCGTTTCCATGCGCGCTTCCACTTCCTGCAGTTCCTTGCGGGTTTTGGGCGATGTGTCGCCTTTGGATTTCGGCTTCGTAACCGGCTCAACCGGTTTGGCCGGTGTCTTGGCGGCCATTTTGGCTTCTTCGCGCTGTCGCCTTGCTTCGTCGAGCAGGTAGCGCTGGTAGTCGTCCAGATCGCCGTCAAAAGGCTCCACGCCGCCGCGAGACACCATCCAGAACTCGTCGCACACGGCACGCAATAGTGCGCGGTCGTGGCTCACCAGCATCACCGTGCCCTCAAACTCGTTGAGTGCCATGGACAGCGCTTCGCGCGTGGCCAGATCCAGATGGTTGGTAGGCTCGTCCATCAGCAGCAGGTTGGGGCGCTGCCACACGATCATGCACAGCACCAGACGCGCCTTCTCGCCGCCGCTCATGCTGCCCACGGCCTGCTTGACCATGTCGCCGCTGAAATTGAAGGTGCCCAGAAAACTGCGCAAGTCCTGTTCGCGGGTTTGCTGCCCGGCAATCTTGCCCGCGGCAGTCATTTCACGCACCAGACGAATCATGTGCTCCAGGGGCGTGTCGGCCGGGCGCAGCACGTCAAGCTCCTGCTGGGCGAAGTAACCAATATTGAGGCCTTTGCCTTCGGTGATTTCACCGCCTATCGCCTGCAAGTCTCGCGCGATGGTCTTCACCACGGTCGATTTGCCCTGGCCGTTGGCTCCCAGAATGCCGATGCGCTGGCCCGCCAGCACCGACTTGCTGACGTTGCGCACAATGACGGTGTGCGGCGTGCCCTCGGGTGCATCTTCCGGGGGCGCGTAGCCAAAGCTGACGCCACTCATGGAGAGCATCGGGTTGGGCAGGTTGGCGGGTTCCTTGAATTCAAACGTGAAGTCGGCCTCCGACAGCAGGGGTGCAATCTTTTCCATACGGTCCAGCGCTTTGACCCGGCTTTGCGCCTGTTTGGCCTTGCTGGCCTTGGCCTTGAAGCGGGCAATGAACTTTTGCAGATGGGCGATTTTGTCCTGCTGCTTGGAATAGGCGTTTTGCTGCAGTTCCATCTGCTCGGCGCGCATGTCCTCAAACTTGCTGTAGTTGCCGCCGTACCGTATCAGTTTTCCTGCATCAATATGCAGGGTGACATCGGTCACCGCATCCAGAAACTCGCGGTCGTGGCTGATGACAATCATCGTGCCTTCGTATTTCTTGAGCCACGCCTCCAGCCAGACCAGGGCGTCCAGGTCCAGGTGGTTGGTAGGTTCGTCCAACAGCAGCAGGTCGCTCGGGCACATGAGCGCTCGGGCCAGTTGCAGCCGCATGCGCCAGCCTCCAGAGAAGCTGTTGACCGGGTTCTCCAATTCACTGACCTTGAACCCCAGACCAAGAATCAGGGCCTGGGCGCGAGAGGCAGCATCGTGCTCGCCCGCATCGTGCAAATCCGAATAGGCGTGGGCCATGCGGTCGTAGTCGTCGGTGGCTTCTGCCGCAGCCACTTCCAGACGCGCCGCCAGCAGCACCGTGTCGCCTTCAACCACAAATTCGGTGGCACTTTGGTCGGTTTCCGGCATGTCCTGCGCCACCTGACCCATGCGCCATTGTTGTGGAATGAAGTACTCACCCGCATCTTCGTGCAGGTTGCCATTGAACAGGGCGAACAGCGAGGATTTTCCGGCGCCATTGCGGCCGACCAAGCCGACCTTTTCGCCAGGGTTCAGGGTGACGGTGGCCCCTTCGAGTAATACCTTGGCTCCGCGGCGCAAGGTAACGTTTTTCAGAGTAATCATGGTTGGTTGTAGTTATTTTAAGAATGCAGCGTCAAAGTTGGTGGTGGGCAGAAGCACGGGTTACTGCAAAGCTCCATGTCCCCCGCCCGCTACGCGGGCTCCTCCTTGACTTACGCTTTGCAGCAACCCGTACTCCTGCCAGCGGCAGGTTTGCCCTCTGCCAGCGCAAATACCAATACGCTTGAGCCGGGAAGGGCGGGTGAGTGACGCAGTGAGGTCAAGGAGGAGCCCGGAACGGGCGGGGGACACGAACAGCGTTACTCACCCGCCCTTCCCGGCGTCGCCAATGCTAACTGCGCAAGAAGTGTCTCAAGCGTCAAAAGCAACACCTGGTCTTCCCCCGCACTGGTTTCCAGCCAGACAACGTCCAACTCCGGGAACGCAGCCTCGAAATGGTCGCGCTCGTTGCCGATCTCCAGCACCAGCACTGCGCCGTCGGCCATGTGACCGGGAGCTTTGGCAAAGAGCGTGCGGATGAAATCCATGCCATCGGTACCACCGGCCAACGCGAGCGCTGGCTCGGCGCGGTACTCCGGTGGCAGTTCGGACATGCTTTGTGCATTGACATACGGCGGATTGCAAAGAATCAGGTCAAAAGGACCGCGCTGTTGTAGTTCTGCCGACGTGAAGCCATCTGACTCGACCAGGGCCACGCGGTCCTGCAGGGCATATTTCTTCACATTGATTCCCGCAACTTCCAGTGCGTCCGCCGACAGGTCTGACCCCGTTACTACCACCTCCGGGTAAACCATCGCCGCAATCACGGCCAGGCTACCGTTGCCAGTGCACAGGTCCAGCACCTTTGTGGTGTTTTCCTGGAGCCAGTAATCCAGACCCCCATCGACCAGCAACTCCGCAATGAGCGAACGCGGCACGATGGTGCGTTCATCCACGTAGAACGCCATTCCCTGCAACCAGGCCTCCCGGGTGAGGTAGGCGGCGGGTTTACGCGATGTGATGCGTGCTTCCAAAAGTGTAGCTGCCTGCGCACATTCTGCGGGCGTTACAGGCATATTTGCCTTGGAATCAGGATTCTCTTCCAGCGATTCCACCGAGGTATCCAAAGGCAGACCCAGGCGCCACAAGACCAGCCAGGCCGCCTCATCGAACGCATTGGTGGTGCCGTGGCCAAAGGACACTTCGGCATCGGTCAACCGCTGGGCTGATGTGGCGATGAGCTCGATCAGGGTCATGCACGCTCCCTCGCATCCAGTATTTCCAGTATGCGGCGGTAGATGTTCTTCAGCGGCTCGACATCGGCGACGTGGATGTACTCGTCGATCTTGTGGATGCTGGCATTGGGCGGCCCCAGTTCTATGACTTCCGGGCAAATCTGGGCCAGGAATCTTCCATCGCTGGTGCCCCCCGTTGTCGACAACTCGGTGTGCAGTCCTGTTTCCGCCTGAATGGCTGCACGGGCCGCATCGACCAGCGGCCCGGGCGCTGTGAGGAACGGCATACCCTGGATGGTCCAGGACAGGTCGTACTCCAGTTCGTGGCGCTCCAGCACGCGGGTGAGGCGCTGTTGCAGTGACTCGGGGGTGGATTCGGTGGAAAAGCGAAAGTTAAAGTCCACCACCAGGTCACCGGGAATCACATTGCCCGCACCGGTGCCGGCGTGGATGTTGCTGACCTGCCAGCTCGTGGGCTGGAAGTAGGCATTACCACCGTCCCACTCCATGGCCACCAGTTCCGCCAGCGCAGGCGCCCACCGATGGATCGGGTTATTGGCCAGGTGTGGGTACGCCACATGGCCCTGCACGCCCTGGATGCACAGCTTGCCACTCATGCTGCCGCGCCGCCCATTCTTGATCATGTCACCGGTGCGTGCCACCGCCGTGGGTTCGCCCACGATGCAGTAGTCGATGGTCTCTCTGCGCTCCCGCAGCCGATTGCACACCACCACCGTGCCGTCCACAGCAGGGCCTTCTTCGTCGCTGGTCAGTAGCACGGCAATGTTCAGTGCCGTGTCGGGCTGGGCGGCAAGAAACTCTTCGATGGCAACGACAAAGGCAGCGATCGAGGTCTTCATGTCGCTGGCGCCGCGCGCGTACATCCTGCCGTCGCGGTAGCTGGGTGCGAATGGCGCACTGGCCCAGGTGTGCAGCGGGCCTGTGGGGACCACGTCGGTATGTCCGGCCAACACCACGGTCTTTCGAGGGCGCTGGGATGCTATCGTCTTGGTAGCTGCTTGCGCTTTATTTTCGGGCGTCTCCAGCCTTTTTGCCCATAAATTGCTGACGCGCTCACCCGCGGGGCCGCTGTTCAGGGATTCGCAGGTAAAGCCCAAAGGAGCCAATCGGGCCGCAATGATGTCCTGGCAGCCTGCATCCAGCGGGGTGACAGATTGGCAAGCGAGCAGTTGTTCGGCCAGACGCAAAGTGGCGCTCATGCAAACGCCTTCACGCCCACCGGCAGAATAAAGTGCATCAGTGCTTGACGTCCAGCGTGATTTCGGTAAACGAGGCCTCTTCGGGCTCATCGTCGGGCACCGCGGCAGGCTTGGCCGCCTTGATGAAATCGTTTTGCATGCGCCACATCAGGTTGGTCGGCGAGTCGGCGTGGGCCAGGCCCTCCTTGCGGTCCACCATGCCCTCCACAATCAGGCGGGCAATGTCGTGTTCGAACGATTGCGAGCCCTCGGCCATGGCTTTTTCCATCGCCTCCTTGACAGAGGAGAAGTCGCCCTTTTCGATCAGTTCGGATATCAGCTTGGTGTTGAGCATGATTTCCATGGCGGGCACGCGCGCACCGGTGGTGGTGCGCAACAGGCGCTGAGACACCACCGCTTTGAGCGCAGCCGCCAGGTCGCCCAGCATGGTCTGGCGAACCTCCACCGGGTAGAAGCTCAGGATCCGGTTGAGCGCCTGGTAACTGTTGTTGGCGTGCATGGTGGCCAGACACAGGTGCCCGGACTGGGCGTACGCAATAGCGGCAGACATGGTTTCACGATCGCGTATCTCGCCGATCAGAATTACATCGGGTGCCTGGCGCAGGGCGTTCTTGAGCGCCATGGCGAGCGACTTGGTGTCGCTGCCAATCTCGCGCTGGTTGACCACCGATTTCTTGTTCTTGAACAAAAACTCGACCGGGTCTTCAATCGTCAGAATGTGACCGGAGGCATTTTCATTGCGGTAGTCGATCATCGACGCCAGCGTCGTGCTCTTGCCTGCACCGGTGGCGCCCACCATCAACAGCAGGCCACGCTTTTCCATGATCAGGTCGCCCAGCATCATCGGTACTGACAAGGTGGCCAGCGGTGGCACATCCACCGCGATAAACCGGATAACGGCCGCAATGGATCCACGCTGGCGCATGGCGCTGACGCGAAAACGTCCGACGCCAGCGATCCCGATGCCCATATTGAGCTCGCTTTCGGCCTCCAGCTCCGCCATCCGTTCAGCGGGAAGTACTTCGGCCAGCAGATTGCGGGGTGCATCGACCGGCAGCGTCTGGCTGTTGATCGGAACGCACTGGCCGTTGATGCGAATGAGCGCGGGGGAGTGTGCTGACAGGTAGACGTCAGAGGCTTTCTTGTCCGCCATCAGGCGAAGAATGCGCTCCATCGTTCCGGACGGTGCGGGTGCTGCGGGCGTGCTGGTGGTGGCCATGGATCCCCCTCGGTCGGTGCTGGTTTAGTGAATCAGTCGCGCAGCAAATCATTGAGCGAGGTCTTGGCACGCGTCTGGGCGTCGACCCGCTTCACAATGACGGCGCAGTACAAACTGTACTTGCCATCCGCACTGGGCAAATTGCCCGACACCACCACGGAGCCTGCCGGTACACGGCCATAGGTCACGGTGCCGGTCGCACGGTCGTAAATCTTGGTGCTTTGGCCAATGTAGACACCCATCGAGATCACCGAGTTCTCTTCGATGATGACGCCTTCGACCACTTCGGAGCGCGCGCCGATAAAGCAGTTGTCTTCGATGATGGTGGGGCCGGCCTGCATGGGTTCCAGTACACCCCCAATACCCACGCCGCCACTCAAATGCACGTTCTTGCCAATTTGAGCGCAGGAGCCTACGGTGGCCCAGGTGTCGACCATGGTGCCTTCGTCCACGTAGGCGCCTATGTTCACATACGAGGGCATCAGCACCACGTTCTTGCCGACGAAGCTGCCGCGCCGTGCGACCGCAGGCGGCACCACGCGCACGCCCGTGGCTTTCATCTCGTCCGGGGTCAGGTCGGTGAACTTGGTGGGAACCTTGTCGTAAAAACCCAATTCACCCGCCTGGATGACGGCGTTGTCCTTGAGGCGAAAGCTCAGCAGCACCGCCTTTTTGATCCATTGGTGTGTCGTCCATTGCCCCACCGATTCGCGCGTCGCCACGCGCAGGCGTCCGGCGTCGAGTTCGTGAATTACGTGGGCTACCGCGTCGCGCACGTCCTTTGACGCCGTCTGGACCGAAATGTTGGCACGGTCTTCCCACGCTGCTTCGATGGTGGCCTGGAGTGATTGGGTCATGAATATTTCCTAAAAAGTCGTATCAGATGCTGTCGTGGGTTGAGACCCGTCCCGCAGTGGTTCACTCTCGGGATTTCACAAACTCGGCGATGCGAAGTGCCGCCTCTACGCATTCCTGCGTTTGCGCCACCAGCGCCATGCGTATGCGCTGCGCACCGGGGTTGTGCCCACGCGCTTCGCGTGCCAAAAAACTACCCGGCAAAACGGTGACATTGTATTGAGCCAGCAGGTCGCGTGCGAACTCGGTGTCGCTGCCTTGCACTTTTGCCCACAAATAGAAACTGGCATCGGGCAGTGCAACGTCGAGGTGGGGCTGCAGGATCGGCATGACCTGGGCAAACTTGGCCCGGTATTGGGCACGGTTGTCAATCACATGCTGCTCGTCGTCCCAGGCGGCAATGCTGGCACGCTGCACTACCAGACTCATGGCGCTGCCATGGTACGTTCGGTAGAGCAGGAACTGCTTGATCAGCGTTGCGTCGCCTGCACAAAAACCGCTGCGCATGCCCGGCACATTGCTGCGTTTGGACAGACTGGTCAGCGCAATGAGATTTCTGAAGTCACTGCGCCCCAGCCTGACCGCGGCTTCCAGGCCACCCAGGGGCGGCTCATCACGGAAATAGATTTCGCTGTAGCACTCGTCGGACGCAATGACAAAACCGTGGCGGTCGCTCAATGCAAAGAGTTTCTCCCATTCGGCCAGTGGCATGACCGCCCCCGCCGGATTGCCGGGCGAGCAGACAAAAAGCAGTTGGGTCTGCGCCCAGACGCTATCGGGCACACTGTCCCAATCCTGCGCAAAGTTGCGTTGTGGGTCGGAGTGCACGAAATAGGGTTCTGCACCGGCCAAATACGCTGCACCCTCGTAAATTTGGTAGAACGGGTTCGGGCATACCACCCGCACTGGCTGCTCCGGGCCGGCTTTCGATGCATCCACTACCGTCTGCGCCAATGCAAACAACGCTTCACGCGAGCCATTGACGGGCAAAATCTGGCTGGCAACGTCCAGGGTCAGTCCGTAACGGCGTTGCAACCAGCCAGCAATCGACGCGCGCAGACTCGCGTCGCCGGTGGTGGCCGGATACACATTGAGGCCACCGTTGTCCGCCTGGATCGCCTTGCAATAGGCTTCTTTGATGAGTGCCGGAGTTGCGTGCCGGGGTTCGCCAATGCCCAGGCTGATGGGTGTGTAAGCCGGATTCGGTACAACCGATGCCAATAGCTGGCGTAAGCGTTCAAAGGGGTAAGCCTGCAACTTTGACAAATTCGGGTTCATGGGGCGGCATTATCCCTCTCTGAACGGCTAAACTTGCTTGCCAAGGAGTTATCGATGTCACCAGCGTCATCCCCGCAATCTTCCTTCCAATATCTGAACGTTGCCCAATCGCTGGAAAATGTCGGCGACGTTTCGGCGCTTGCAGAAATGTTGCTGATGCTGCAAGAGGTGCTGGCGCGGGATCTGCCCCTGATCGGTCAGCATATGGACGAGCAGGATTTTCCCGCTGCGCAACAGCTATTGCATTCACTCAAGGGCTGCATCCCCATCTTTTGCACAACGGCATTGTGTGAGGAGTTGCTATTGGTCGAGCAGCTCAGCAAGTCCTCCGCGCCGCAGGCGTCGGCACCCGCCTATGGGTTGTTGCGCGTAAAGCTCGACGCGCTACGATCGGAAATTGCCATTCAGGTCGGTGCGTACTAAGCCTGATCTTCTTGCGAGCGGACGTGGCGCCGCTTCGCGTGCGAACCTATTTGCGGGATTTGGCGGGCTTCTTTGCGGGGGACGCTGGTTGCTCCGCCTTGGTTTGGTCCCCAAGCACTTTGGTGAGTGGGCAGACTTTGAATGCGGGGCATTTGGCGCATCCGGCAACGATGGCGATGGGGCAGAGTGTCATGCTATGGGCTTCGTAGAGTTGGAAAATTGCCCAGTATGCGCCATTCGCGATGGTGGGGCAGCTCGTCGGCTCTTGCGTTTTGCAATTCGTAATAGACTCAGCACCGGTATCCGTCTGCTGGCAATTTTCAGCAGTAGGGCGGTGAAATCGTCAAATCGTATCGGTATGGAGCCTTGTAATGGACATTAAGAGAGCGCGCGTGGTGGTGGTTGAGGACGAAAGTGTGATGAGCACCTTCATTCTGAACAGCTTGCGTCGCCTGGGTATTCTGGATTTGTATGCATTTTCTGACGGTGCCACCGCATTGAAGGAAGTCATCAAGCTCAAGCCCGACCTCATTTTGACGGATGTGCACATGCAACCGGTCGGTGGTATCGAGTTTGTGCGCCAGTTGCGCAGCCTGCCAAACAACCAGTTGAGCAACACGAGGGTGATTTTTCTGAGTGCCGATTCGAGCATGTCGACGGTCGGGGAGGCGTTGCCGCTCGGTGTTTCGGGCTATATCGTCAAGCCGCCGGTGTTGGCGTCGCTGGGTGCGAAAATTGAGCAGGCACTGAATTCATAGGTTTTTCTCTCTCGTGCGTCTCAATTCGATCAAGCTTTCCGGGTTCAAGTCTTTCGCCGAACCCACCAATTTCCTGTTGCCCGGCCAATTGGTGGGCGTGGTGGGCCCCAATGGTTGCGGTAAATCCAACATCATGGACGCTGTACGCTGGGTGCTTGGCGAGAGCCGGGCCAGCGAATTGCGTGGTGAGTCGATGCAGGACGTCATCTTCAACGGCACCACCACGCGCAAGGCCGCCAGCCGCTCCAGCGTCGAGTTGGTGTTTGACAACGCCGACCATCGCGCCGGCGGTCAGTGGGGCCAATTTGGAGAAATCGCTGTCAAGCGCGTGCTGACCCGCGACGGAACGTCGAGCTACTTCATCAACAACCAGCCGGTGCGCCGACGCGACGTGCAGGACGTATTTCTGGGGACGGGTCTGGGGCCACGTGCGTACGCGATCATTGGCCAGGGCACCATCAGCCGCATCATCGAGTCCAAGCCCGAAGAGTTGCGGCTGTTTCTGGAAGAGGCAGCTGGCGTCTCCAAATACAAGGAACGCCGCCGTGAAACTGAGCATCGTCTTGGCGATACCCGCGAAAATCTGACGCGGGTCGAAGACATTCTGCGTGAACTCAACGCCAATCTGGAGAAACTGGAAAAGCAGGCCGAAGTCGCCCAGAAGTACAACGCGCTGCAGGCCGAGGTCACGCAGAAGCAGCAGCAGCAGTGGTTTTTGAAGCGTGCCGAAGCGCTGGCCGATCAGGGCAAGGTGCAGGCTGAGGCGCAAAGTGCAGTGAATGCGCTCGAAGCGCGCTTGGCCGACCTGCGCAGCATCGAAGCCGAACTTGAGATGGTGCGCCAGGCCCATTACGCAGCGGGTGATCAGGTCAATCAGGCGCAGGGACTTTTGTACGAAGCCAGCACCGATGTGGGCCGGCTGGAAGCCGAAATCCGCTTTGTGGTGGAGGGCCGTCAGCGCGTGGAGCAGCGCCTGGTGACCTTGCAGGAGCAGGTATCCCAGTGGGCAACGCGCAAGGAAGACGCCCTGGCGGAAGTCGAGCGCCTGGCCGAGCTGGCCCTGCTTGGAGACGAGCAAACCGAATTGCTCGCTGCCCAAGTGGAGGAGCAGTCGCAGCAACTGCCCGATCTGGAAGATGCTTTGTCGGTTGCCCAGCGGTCTGCCAACGACCAGCGTGGCAATGTGGCGCAGGTGCAGCAGCAAATTCAGGTGCTGGCGGCCGAGCAACGCAGCATCGAAGAACAGTTTCGCCAGTTGTCCAACCGGCAGGAACGCCTGGACGCCGATCGCAACGCCCTGGCGGCGCCGGACGAAGCGCGTCTGCAGCAGTTGCAGCAGCAGTTGGAACAGGCGCAGGAACTCACTGCAGTTGCCAATGCCCGGCTGGAGGAACTGCGGGAGCTGGTTCCGGTGCGTGACGAAGCGCGGCGTGCGCAGCAAATCGACGTCAATGCCCAATCTGCGCGACAGGCCGACCTGGCGGCCCGCATGGAGGCGCTGAAGGCCTTGCAGGAGAAGGTCAAGACCGATGGCAAGCTGCAGCCCTGGCTGGCACGCCACGGTCTGGAGAGTTTGCAGGGCTTGTGGAGTCGCATCCACATAGAACAGGGTTGGGAGAATGCGCTCGAGGCTGCCCTGCGTGAAAGGTTGTCGGCACTGGAGGTGTCGCGCCTGGAGATGGTGCGCTCCTTTGCCAACGATGCGCCACCTGCCAAGTTGGCGTTTTTCAGCCCTCCGGCGGCAGCGTTGCCACAGTCAGCGAGCGCGTTGCCCCGTTTGTCGGATCTGCTGCGCATTCACGATGCGGGTCAGCAAGCGGTGCTGACCGACTGGTTGCAGGGTTGCTATACGTCCCAGAGTTTTGAAGATGCATTGCAGGCGCGCTCGGGATTGCGTCCGGGGGAGGCCATCTACGTCAAGAGCGGGCATTGCGTGTCGTCCCACAGCGTGAATTTTTATGCCCAGGACTCCGAGCAGGCCGGCCTTTTGGCGCGCGCCCAGGAAATCGAGAATCTGGAAAAGCAGCTGCGGGCCCAGTCACTGATGACCGACGAGGCCCGTTCTGCGCTGGTGCGCTCGGAAGCCGCGTATGCCGAGGCGGCACAGGGCCTGGCGAGAGTGCAACGGGAGTCTGCCGATGCGCAGACACAGTTTCACGCCCTGCAGGTCGAAACCTTGCGACTCTCCCAATTGGCCGAGCAGATTCGCACGCGCAGTGCGCAGATTGACGCTGATCTGGCCGAAGTACAGGCCCAGATCGATGATTTGCAGGAGCGCCGGGTCACGGCCGAAGGGCAGTTCGAATCGCTGGATATGCAACTGGCCGACAGCCAGGAGCGCCATGCCCAGCTCGACGAGCGTGTGATGGAAGTTCAGCGCCAGGTGAACCAGTGCCGCGAGCAGCAGCGGGCTTTGGAGCGTCAGGCCCAGGAGGCGCAATTCGCCCAGCGCAGCTTGCAGGCCCGCAACGCAGAGCTGTCCCGTGCTGTCGAGACCGCCGACCAGCAAACGGCGTCCTTGCATTCCGAGGAACAACGGGCACGCGAAGAACTGGCGCGCCTGACCGATGCAGCGGCACAGGCCGGCTTGCAAACGGCGTTGGCCTTGAAGCTGGAGCGTGAGCACGCCCTTGGAGCACGCCGCAGCGAATACGATGATCTGACCGCGAAGTTGCGCGCCAGTGACGAACGGCGTATGCAACTGGAGCGTGAACTCGACCCCCTACGCCAGCGCATCACCGAGTTTCAGTTGAAAGAGCAGGCGGCGCGGCTGGGCTTTGAGCAATACGAGCAGCAACTGCTCGATGCAAAGGCAGACCTGGCAGCGATCGAGAAAAGCATCACGGATGGCAATGTGCGCCTGTTTGGCATGCAGGGTGACATCGACCGGCTCCATCGG
Organism: Rhodoferax sp.; assembly: GCA_020048895.1. Lineage (GTDB taxonomy): Bacteria > Pseudomonadota > Gammaproteobacteria > Burkholderiales > Burkholderiaceae_C > Allorhodoferax. Next base: position 12,794 of record JAIFLV010000026.1, read on the forward strand.
GAGATTGCAGCGCTGGGTGCCGTCAATCTGGCGGCGCTGGATGAACTTGCATCTGCGCGCGAACGTAAGCAGTTTCTGGATTCACAAAGTGCGGATCTGACTCAGGCCATGCAGACACTGGAAGACGCGATTCGCAAAATCGATGCCGAAACCCGCGAGTTACTCTCGGGTACTTTTGAGCAGGTCAACGCGCATTTTGGGCGCATGTTCCCCGAGTTGTTTGGGGGCGGCAATGCGCGCCTGGTCATCACCGGTGACGAGATTCTTGATTCCGGAGTGCAGGTGATTGCGCAACCCCCTGGCAAGAAGAACCAGACCATTCACCTGCTGTCGGGCGGCGAAAAGGCGCTGACCGCGATTGCGCTGGTTTTTGCCATCTTTCAGCTCAATCCGGCACCGTTCTGCCTGCTCGATGAGGTGGATGCACCGCTGGACGATGCCAACACCGAGCGCTACGCGAAGTTGGTGACCAGCATGAGCCGCGAAACGCAATTCCTGTTCATCAGCCACAACAAGATTGCCATGGAAATGGCCGAACAGCTGATCGGTGTCACCATGCAGGAGCAGGGCGTTTCACGGATCGTGGCGGTGGACATGGAGTCTGCGATTACCATGGCGGAACTGGCGTAAATCTGAATGAGCAACTTACACATTGGTTTGGCAATCGCGGGCGGGCTGGTGCTGGCTGGGGTGGTAGCCCACGGCGCGTGGACAACGCGCCGCAATGCGCCGCGCCAGGCGCTGCCCGAAGATGCTGCGAATGGTACTTCCGAGCTGGGCAAAGAACCGACGTTGACCAACGACGACATTGATACCGTGCCGTTTGGCTTGCCGCTGATCGCGCGTCGCCCGGTCATGGACGCGCTGATTGATGTGATCGCCACGATTGCGCTGGAAGCTCCGTCAACCATGGTGTCGGGAGAGGCGGCACTGGCCGCCATGCCGGCCACACGTCGAGCCGGCACCAAGCCATTTGCGGTAGAGGGTTACAACCTGGCTGCCCTGGTGTGGGAGCCACCGGTTGCCGGTCAGCGTTATGGTGCTTTTCAGGCTGGTGTGCAATTGGCCAATCGCTCCGGTGCGCTCAACGAAATTGAATACTCGGAGTTTGTGGTCAAGACCCAGGCCTTTGCCGATGCCATCAATGGAACACCTGAGTTTCCCGAGATGCTGGATGAGGTGGCGCGCGCTCGGGAGTTGGACCACTTTGCCAGCGCCCACGATGCGCAACTCGGCTTCACGATCCGGGCCTTGCATGCCTCCTGGAGCCCTGGCTATGTGCAGCAAAACGCTGCGAGTCTGGGTTTTGTGGCGGGCGCCATTCCCGGGCGCATGGTGCTGCCGGCATCGACCGAGGGCCTCCCGCCTGTGCTGGTATTGAGCTTTGATTCGCAGGCGGCGCTGGCCGAAGACCCGGCCCAGTCGGCCATCCGCGATGTCGCGCTGCATCTGGATGTGGCGCAGGTGGACCGGGCCGAGAACGCTTTCGAGCGCATGCGCGCCGCCGCTGCTGCGCTGGCGCAGGCGATGGACGGTGTGGTGACCGACGATTTGGGCCAACCTCTGGCAGCGCAATCGATGGACCAGATCAGCATGGAGTTGCAAAGCCTCTACGACACCCTGCAGCAGCGCGATCTGGCGGCAGGGTCGATTCTGGCGCGGCGTCTCTTTTCCTGACGGTGCCGTTCGACGCGGACCATGACCACGCAGGACCTGTTTGGTGCCGAACCCAACGGCACCCCGGATTCTGACCAGCAGCGAGTTGCCACGCTGCGCGCGTTGCTGCATCGTTATGCGCACCAGTACTATGTGCTCGACACACCGTCGGTGCCGGACGCTGAGTACGACCGATTGTTTCAGGAATTGCAGGCGCTGGAGGCGGCATACCCCGAATGGGTGACGCAGGACTCACCAACGCAGCGCGTGGGGGGGCAGCCGCTGGAGCAGTTTGCATCGGTTCGCCATGCGGTTGCCATGCTGAGCATTCGTACCGAGACCGACACGCAAGCCAGCGGTGCAGTGAACTTTGACGCACGCGTGCGCAAGGAGTTGGGCCTGATGGAGTCCGATCCGCCGGTGGAGTATGTCGCCGAACTCAAGTTCGATGGCCTGGCCATGAGCTTGCGCTACGAGAACGGTGTGCTGGTGCAGGCGGCCACGCGTGGCGATGGTGAAACGGGGGAAGACGTTACGCAAAACATTCGTACCATTGGCCAGATACCACTCAAATTACCTGAAGCGGTGCCTACCGTCTTGGAGGTGCGTGGCGAGGTGTACATGCGCCGCGATGACTTTGATGCGCTCAATGCGCGCCAGCGCGAACGCATCGCCCGGGGCGACAAGGGAGAAAAGACGTTTGTCAACCCGCGCAATGCGGCGGCGGGCGCGGTGCGCCAACTTGACCCCGCCATTGCCGCCGATCGACCCTTGAGTTTCTTTGCTTATGGTGTGGGTGAGGTCACGCCCGTCTTGCACGGTGGCCCTGAATTTGGATCGCACTACGCCCTGTTGCAGGCCTTGAAAATGTGGGGATTTCCGGTCGCAGAGCAGGTGGAGATTGCGCAAGGCGCTCCTGATTTGGTAGCGTACCATGAGCGCACTGGCCGATTGCGCGACGACTTGCCGTTCGACATTGATGGGGTGGTCTACAAGGTCAACAGCCTGGCACTGCAGCGGCAACTGGGGTTTGTGACACGTGAACCGCGTTGGGCGGTGGCGCACAAGTACCCGGCGCAGGAGCAAATGACCACCGTGGTGAGCATAGAAGTGCAAGTGGGACGCACCGGAAAGTTGACGCCTGTTGCCAAACTGGCACCGGTGTTTGTGGGCGGTGTGACCGTCACCAACGCGACGCTGCATAATGAAGACGAAGCCCGGCGCAAGGACGTGCGGGTGGGGGATACGGTGATCGTGCGTCGGGCCGGTGACGTCATCCCCGAGGTGGTAAGTGTCGTGATGCCGGACCCCTCTGAGGCGGTATTGGAGACCCCAAAGTTGCGGGGCGAAGTCTTCACCATGCCGAAGTTGTGTCCGGTATGCGGGTCTGTCGCGCTGCGTGAGGAGGGTGAGGCCGACTACCGCTGCACCGGCGGACTCTTTTGCAGCGCCCAGCGCAAGCAGTCGATTCTGCATTTCGCCCAGCGCCGGGCGGTGGAAGTTGAGGGGCTGGGCGACAAACTGGTCGATCAACTGGTGGATGCCGGCCTGGTGCACACGTTGGCCGACCTCTACCGGCTGGGATTGACGGCGTTGGCAGGTTTGGATCGAATGGCCGGGAAGTCCGCACAGAATGTGCTTGAAGCGCTACAAAAATCAAAGCAAACTACTTTGACACGGTTTCTTTTCGGCTTGGGCATTCGGCATGTGGGGGAGGCCACTGCCAAGGCGCTGGCACGGCACTTTGGAACGCTGGATGCCATCATGGATGCCTCGGCGGATGAACTGCTGGCTGTTGCCGACGTGGGGCCGGTTGTGGCGCAAAGCATTCGCACCTTTTTTGAGCAGGTCCACAACAGGGAGGTCGTCGCGCAGTTGCGCGCGTGTGGTGTGGTGTGGGAGGAGGGTGCCCCGACCGTTGTAGCGCGCCTGCCGCTGGCGGGCAAGACCTTTGTGCTCACCGGCACTTTCCCTGCGCTGAGCCGTGAGCAGGCCAAGGAACTGCTGGAAGCGGCGGGAGCCAAAGTAGCCGGCTCGGTGAGCAAGAAGACCGATTACGTCGTGGCTGGCAGCGATGCTGGAAGCAAGCTGACCAAGGCGCAGGAACTGGGCATTGCGGTGCTGGACGAAGCCGCCATGCTTGTGCTGTTGCAAGGAGAACCTGATGGCGATTCGTGAAATTCTCCGCATGGGCGACCCGCGCCTGCTGCGCTTGGCGCAACCCGTGATGGTGTTTGACACCGATGAACTCCACCTGCTGGTGAGTGACATGCTCGACTCCATGCGTGCCGTCAACGGTGCGGGGCTGGCCGCGCCGCAAATCGGGGTGGATCTGCAACTGGTCGTTTTCGGCAGCAACGAGCGCAACCCCCGCTACCCCGACCGACCCTTGGTGCCCCCAACCGTTCTGCTCAACCCGGTGATTACGCCACGGAGTGATGTTGAGGTAGACGACTGGGAAGGTTGCCTGTCGGTGCCGGGCTTGCGCGGCATGGTTCCGCGTTGGGAGTCCATTCACTACACCGGCTTTGACCAGTACGGTGACCCGATCGACCGCAGTGTGGACGGATTCCACGCACGCGTGGTCCAACACGAATGTGACCACCTGGTTGGCAAGCTGTACCCGATGCGCGTTCGTGATTTCAGCAAGTTCGGCTTTACCGATATTCTGTTCCCGAGCGTCGCAGCTGCCGAAGACGACTAGTAGTCGGTTTCATCAAAAAGATTACGAAATGAAATCGATGGATTTTTCAGGCTGGCTAGGCGAGAGGAGGCGACATAGCCGTAGCTATGGCAACGACGAACAACAACGCCAGAAGCGTTTTGGTGAAGCGGACTACTAGTTGCAGCGCCACTGGGTAAAGAGCGCTTCGGGACTTTTTGCGGTGATCGCCACGCGAAAGCTGTCCTTGTCGGCCCGCGTCACCAGTACGCCATAGTCTGCCATTGCCTTGTCGGCAGCCCCACGTGCTGCTACGCTCCATACATCCTGCAATTGCCGCACGGTCCCTACTGTATGCGGGGCCAGGTTATCGCGCGCTGCGGGGTCCAGGCGCAGCAAATGGACATGCAACTGGTTCTGGCTGCGGTGGTTTTGCGGGTTGACGACCAGAGCGATGTCGGCGGGGCCGATGCGACGCATTGCCACATCCCAGGCAAATTGCCAGATGCCATCCGGACGCGCCGGGTCTTCCACGCCGCGCACAGGTTTTAAGGGTAGCGCCAGTCCATGCACGAAGTCCGTGGGGCAGCCGCACATCTTGATATCGCGTATCGCGGCGTACTGCTCGCTCAATGCCCATACCTCGGTGTTTTTTCGGCATTCCAGGGCGGGGCCGCAGGCCGCATCATTGCGGGGCACGCGGCACACATTGCAGTAGCTGCCGGGCGCCGGGTCCACACAGTAGGTCACGATGTCAAGCAAGATGTCGCTGCGCGCCAGGGCGTGTGCGGTCGGTACCCAGCACGCGGCCAGTGCCCAGAGCAGTGCCAGCCGCAACGTGCGAGGACGATGACGTGTGCGGTGCAGCATCAGTGTGATGCGTTCAGGCTTCCAGTGCGGCCAGCAGTTCAGTCTCGATCTCGATCTGCTTGCGGTTGTGTTGCAGTTCGGCGCCGTCGACCAGAAAAGTGTCTTCCACCCGCTCACCGAGCGTGGCGACTTTGGCTAACTGCAAATTGATCTTGTGTTTGGCCAATACCCGGGCCACGCTGTAAAGCAAGCCCACCCGGTCGCTGGCCGAGATGTTGAGCAGCCAATGCTGCGCCTTTTCGTCCGGCTGCAAGGTGACACGTGGTGCAATCGGAAAACTTTTCACCCGACGTGACACGCGGCCACGGCTGGGCTTGGGCAGCGGGCCCGCCTCGGAGATGGCATGGCTCAGGCCGTTTTCAAGCATGCTGGTGAGCTCACGGTAATGCTCGTCCATGTCGTGGGCCGGGGTGACCACTTGAAAGGTGTCCAGCGCAAAACCCGATGGGGTGGTGTGAATACGGGCGTCCAGAACGCTAAAGCCGCCGTGTTCAAAGTATCCGCAAATGCGGGCAAAGAGGTCGGGCTGGTCGTGGGTGTAGACCATCACCTGCAGTCCAGCTCCGCCGGGGGGTGAACGGCGGGCCCGTACGATCGGTTGTGTGGTGTTGACGTAACGCGACAGGTGTTTGGTATGCCAGGCAATGTCACCCGCTTCGTGGCGCATAAAGTAGCTGATGTCCAAGGTGGCCCACAACGCCTTGTGCACTTCAAACGGCATCGAATGCAAGGCCAGAATCACCAGGGCTTCACGTTTGCGTGCTTCCACTTCCGCATCATGGTCGGGAGCATGGCCGCCCAGCGCGCGCGCGGTGTAACGGTACAGGTCTTCGAGCAGCTTGCCTTTCCAGGCATTCCATACCTTGGGGGAGGTGCCGCGAATATCGGCCACCGTCAGCAGATACAGTGCAGTCAGCCGACGCTCGGTGCCGACACGCTTGGCAAAGTCTGCGATCACCTTGGGGTCACTCAGGTCCGACTTCTGGGCGATGCGGCTCATGGTGAGGTGCTCACGCACCACAAAAGCCATCAGTTCAGAGTCTTCTCGCGCAAAGCCGTGCTGCTTGCAAAAACGCCGCACCTCCATGGCGCCGAGGTCGGAGTGGTCACCACCGCGCCCCTTGGCGATGTCATGGAAAATCGCTGCGACGTACAGCAGCCACGGCTTGTCCCACCCCCCGGCCAATTGCGAGCAGAAGGGATATTCGTGAGCGTGCTCCACGATGAAAAAACGGCGCACATTGCGCAGCACCATCAGCACGTGCTGATCGACCGTGTAGACATGAAACAGGTCGTGCTGCATTTGCCCGACGATTTTGCGAAACACCCACAAATAGCGACCCAGTACTGAAGTTTGGTTCATCAGGCGCATCGCATGGGTGATACCTTCAGGAGCCAGCAAAATCTTGCGAAAAGTGTCACGGTTGGTGGGGTCGTTGCGAAAGCGCGTGTCCATGACATCGCGCGCGTTGTAGAGCGCGCGCAGCGTGCGGGCAGAGAGATCTTTCACGCCCACCGTGGTCTGGTAGACAAGAAAGGTTTCCAGTATGGCGGTAGGTTCACGCAGGTACAGGTCGTCGCTGGCAACGTCGAGCATGCCCGCCTTGTCATTGAAGTGGGCGTTGATGGGACGCAGTGTATGGGTGGACGGATTCAGGCGCTCTTCGATGTTGAGCATCAGGATCTGGTTGAGCTGCGCAACCGCTTTGGCGGCCCAGTAATAGCGCTTCATCAACGCTTCGCCTTTGCGTGCCACGATGCGTTGACCAGCAGGTGTGGGCGGGGCGATGTAGCCGAACGACTCGGCCAGCGTGTTTTGCAGATCAAATATCAGCCGGTCTTCGCGCCGATTGGCGAGCACATGCAGCCGTGCGCGTATCAAGAACAGCAACGACTCGTTGCGCTTGATTTGCCGTATCTCAAACGGTGTGGCGAAGCCATTGGAAGCAAGGTCTGCCCATTTACTGCCAAATCCTGCGGCCTTCGCTACCCACAGAATAACCTGAAGGTCGCGCAGGCCGCCGGGCGACTCCTTGCAGTTGGGCTCCAGAGAGTAGGGCGTGTTTTCAAACTTGGTGTGGCGCTGACGCATCTCCAGTGTCTTGGCCACGAAGAAAGCCTTGGGGTCCAGGGCAGCGAAAAATTCCTTCTGAAACTGCTGCAGCAAGGATGTGCTGCCGGTAATGAGGCGGCACTCCAGCAAGGCGGTCTGCACCGTGACATCTTTTTCTGCCTCGTCCAGACAATCTCTCAGGCTGCGAACGCTGGAGCCGATTTCCAGGCCCGCATCCCAGCAACTGCCGATGAAGGATTCGATGCGTGTCTTGCATTCGGGTTCGCTGCCAACAACATCATCATCGCCGGGCACCAGCACGAGCACGTCGACATCGGAAAAAGGAAACAACTCCTTGCGGCCGTACCCGCCCACGGCGAGCAGGGCCATGGGGTGTCCGAGTCCCGCATGCGCCCACAGCTTTTTCAGAAGTTCATCGGCCAGCTGGGAGAGTTGCAGCAGTGCCTTGCGCACGTTGAGGGCCGTGGTGCCCGTGTGCGCAATGTTGTTCATCAGGGCCGCTTTTTGCTCCCTGTACTGCGCGCGCAACGCAGGCAAATGGGTGGCGGGGACATCGGTCACGGTGGTGTCCGATGTCAACGGGGTTGGGCGGGCACAAAGGCCGGCGGCGGTGGCGTGCCTGCCGAGACTGTCAGGACTTCATAACCGGTGCGCGTCACCAATACGGTGTGTTCCCATTGCGCTGACAGCGAATGGTCCTTGGTGACGATGGTCCAGCCATCCTTCTCGGGGCCATCCTTGATTTCCTTTTTCCCTGCGTTGATCATGGGCTCGATGGTGAAGGTCATGCCTTCGACGAGCTGCTCCAGCGTGCCCGGGCGGCCATAGTGCAGCACTTGCGGCTCTTCGTGAAATCCGCGCCCTATGCCGTGGCCGCAGAATTCCCGCACCACGCTGAAACCTTGCGCCTCGGTGAACTGCTGAATCGCGTGCCCGATATCGCCCAGATACACCCCAGGCTTGACCATCATGATGCCCTTCCACATGGCCTCAAAAGTAATGTGGCACAGGCGCTTGGCCGCGATCGACGCCTCACCCACCACATACATGCGGCTGGAGTCCCCATGCCAACCGTCTTTGATCACCGTCACGTCGATGTTGACGATGTCGCCCTTTTTTAGCCCCTTGTCATTGGGAATGCCGTGACAGACCTGGTGGTTGATGGAGGTGCAGATCGACTTGGGATAAGGCGTATTGCCGCCCCCCTTGTAGTTCAGCGGCGCAGGGATGGCCTGCTGCACATCGACGATGTAGTCATGCACCAGTTTGTCCAGCGCGTTGGTTGTCACGCCCGGCTTCACATACGGTGTCAGATAGTCCAGCACTTCAGCGGTCAATCGGCCAGCGATGCGCATGCCCTCAATGCCTGCGGCGTCTTTGTAGGTAATTGTCATGCGTCAATTATCCCAGAGGGCGCAGCGACTTGTCTTTCCAGAAGGTCGCGCCGACCAGAACAATCTGCAGCTGCTGCACGAAGTTGTCAATCATCTCGGCTTCCAAGAGCGGATGCTCGGGCGGCAGATCGAGGATCTCGGGGGCTGCCGCCAGCATGGTATTCACAATCAGGCTGCAAACCAGTTGCAGGCTGGCGGTGGGCATGTCCTTGTAGACGCCAAGGCGGCGCAGGTCCTGCGCCATCTCGTTGGTGAAATGCGCCACATCGTTGCGAATCGCCATGCGCAGAATGCGACTTCCGCCGCTGCGCTCACTCGAGATAAACAGGAACAGCAAGCGGTTTTGCAATACGTAGCGGTGGTACACATTGACGGAGCGTCGCACCATGTCGAATTCGGCGACATTGGACTGGCGGGCCTCGCGCAGCAGGCGCCGCAAAGTGACGCCCACTTCCTCTACCAGTGCGAGGCCAAGATCGTCGGTGTTGCGAAAGTGCCGGTAAAACGCGTTGGGCACCATGCCTGCTTCACGCGCAATTTCACGAATACCCAAGCTGGTGAAGCTGCGTCCTTCACCCATCAGTTGCAGGGCAGCCTGCGTGAGGCTGTTGCGCGTCAGATCCTTGCGCTCGGTGCGGGTCAAGCTGTCCTTGGTCTTGCGTACTTTGGTCTGGGCAGTTGTGACCATGTGAACTGGATCCTTGTTTGTGTACGGCTGTAGTTTAACAACGGATCAAGTGGAGTCACTTCATTCCCGCCAGGCGTGTGAATAAGAGCTTTCTCTCTAATGTGGCGTTGTTCCATTGAAATTGGGTGTACGAACGTACACAATCTGCACAGATACTACCAATTGGAGTTTTTGATGACGGATTCCTACCTTGGCTTTGCCAACTCGACCCTGGGCTCGCGTATCGCGTCCACGCTGGGGCTGCCCCAACCCTTGCCTCTGGAGCGCTACCGGTCTAGCCAGCCGGTCATCCGGGGTGGTGTGCTGCTTGGTGGTGGTGGCTCACCGCAACTGCTGGGCGCATTGGCGAAATGCTTCCATTCCATGGCCGCCAAGACCGTGGCGCACCACAGTTTGCCCCAGTGGACTGCCATCGCCAACCAGGCAGGTCTGATGTCCGGGCGCTGGGGTGTGGAAGACCGGCCCGGCGAGAAGGTCAAGGCGCTGGTGTTTGATGCCACCGGTTTGCAAACCAGCGAACAGGCGGATGCGCTGTACCAGTTCTTTCACGACGCGGCGCGCTCGGTCTTGCCCTGCGGACGGGTGGTGGTGCTGGGGCGGCCGCCTGAGAGCTGCGAGTCACCACGTCAGGCCACGATACAACGTGCCCTGGAAGGGCTGACCCGTGCATTGGCGAAGGAACTCAAGCGCGCGATCACGGTCCAGTTGGTTTATGTGGCTGAAGGTGCAGAAGACCAATTGGAGAGCACGCTGCGGTTTCTGCTGTCGCCGCGTTGTGCCTATGTGTCAGCGCAAGTGGTGCGTATCGGGCTGCCATCTGCCCCAGGCGCAGTTGTCATGGATTGGGAAAAGCCGCTGAAGGGAAAGAAGATTCTGGTGACCGGTGCCTCGCGCGGCATTGGCGCAGCGATTGCCGAAACGATGGCACGTGACGGTGCGCAGGTGATTTGCCTGGATGTGCCGCAGGCCCAAGCCGCTCTGGACGAGATTTCCAATCGCCTGGGTGCCAAGGCCCTGGCGCTGGACATTGGTTCGATGGATGCGCCGCAAGCCCTGGTCGATGCTGCCCTGGCCGATGGTGGTTGGGACGTGGTGGTTCACAACGCTGGCATTACGCGTGACAAGACCATTGCCAATATGAAGGAGCACCTCTGGCAGGCCGTGGTCAATGTCAACCTCTCCACGCAGGAGCGCATCAACGAGGCACTGGTCGCCTCCGGCGCACTGAAAGCTGGTAGTCGCATTGTGTGCGTGTCGTCGATCTCGGGCATTGCCGGCAATCTGGGACAGACCAATTACGCGCTCTCCAAGGCGGGTGTCATTGGCATGGTGCAAAGCATGGCGCCGGTGCTGGCTGAAAAGGGCATCACCATCAACGCGGTGGCGCCCGGATTCATCGAAACCCAGATGACTGCCGCGGTGCCGTTCGCCATACGCGAGGCGGGCCGACGCATGAACTCGATGGGGCAGGGCGGGCAGCCGGTGGACGTGGCAGAGGCCATTGCCTGGTTTGCCTCTCCGGCATCGGGGGGGCTGACCGGCAACGTGGTGCGGGTGTGTGGTCAGAGCCTGATCGGAGCATAAGCATGAAGACCATTGAAATTACCGAAACACCCAGCCTGGCCGCCACGTTCTTCCGCGCCCTGGGTACGGGTGCCAAGCAACCGGGCTTGATCAAATCCCTTCCCAAAGTCGAACTGGTGTTGCCCGAGGTGGTGCTCGATGCCGAGCACATTGCGCGCTATGCCGCCTTGTGCGGATTCAAGCCATCGGATGGCGTGCCTTTGATCTATCCCCAACTGCTGACGTTCCCGCTGGTCACAGCCTATGTGAGTTCTGCAGATTGTCCGTGGCCGGCCATGGGAACTGTGCACCTGACCAATGCCATTGACCAGCACCAGCCATTGCACGCAGACGATCGCGTGCGGGTCGAACTGGAGGCTGGTGATCTTTTTGCGCACGACAAGGGTCAGGTGTTCACGCTCAAGCTACGCATCCTGCGCGAGGACACACTGGTGTGGAGCGCCACGCAGAGTCTGCTGCGCGTCGGTGTCAAGCAGACGTCGGGTGCGCCGTATGTGAGCCAGATCGCGAGCGATTTGCCGCTATCGTGTCAGGCCGAGTTCGCCGCACGCGCCGATCTGGGGCGCAGGTATGGCGAAGTGTCGGGCGACCGCAACCCGATTCACCTATCGGCGCTCTCGGCCAGGCTGTTTGGCTTCAAGCGCGCCATAGCCCACGGCATGTGGACCAATGCGCGCGCGCTCTCGTTCCTGTTGCCGACGCAGCAGTTGAAGCAGGCAACGCTGAACGTAGAGTTCAAAACACCGCTGTTCCTTCCAGGGCGCGCCACGCTCTGGACCACACGGTCACCCGACGGTGCGCTGTTTGAGGTGCGTGATGCGAAAGGCCAGCGCCCCCATGTGCGCGGTCAACTCAGTTACTGAAGCAGACGTCCGCTCCTCTGTCCATTCAACATTTCACACGGAAACACACCATGAACTCCATTCGCCGCGTCGCCATTCTGGGGGGCAACCGTATACCCTTCGCCCGCTCCAATACCGTCTATTCACAGGCCACCAACCAGGACATGCTGACTGCCACGCTGCAGGGTCTGGTGGACCGCTTCAACCTGCATGGCGAGCGCATGGGCGATGTGGCCGCCGGTGCGGTCATGAAACACTCCCGGGACTTCAACCTGGTGCGTGAGTGCGTGCTGTCGACCAGTCTGGCGCGGGAAACACCGGCCTTTGACTTGCAGCAGGCCTGCGGCACAGGTCTGGAGGCGGCCATGGTCGTGGCCAACAAGATTGCGCTGGGCCACATCGAGTGCGGCATTGCCGGTGGGGTGGACACCACATCCGACGCTCCGATTGCCCTGAACGAGAAGATGCGCAAGATCCTGCTGGACCTGTCGCGGGCCAAGACACCGGCGCAGCGCCTTGCTGTTGCCACGCGCTTTCGCCCGGCGATGCTGGTCAGCCCCTCGTTGCCGCGCAATGGCGAGCCGCGCACCGGATTCTCCATGGGCGAGCATGCCGAGCAGATGGCGCGGCAGTGGAACATCACCCGGGAAGCGCAGGACGAACTGGCGCTCAAGAGCCACCAGAACCTGGCACGCACCTATGCCGATGGCTTTTTCACCGACTTGATGACCCCGTTCAAAGGCGTTACACAAGACAACAATCTGCGCGGTGACCTCACCATCGAAAAGCTACGTTCCCTCAAACCGGTTTTCGACAAAAAGGTGGCACCCGGCCAGGGCACTCTCACAGCAGGCAACTCCACACCTCTGACCGACGGGGCGTCCGCCGTCTTGCTGGCCAGTGAGGAGTGGGCGGCTGCACGCAATCTGCCGGTGTTGGCGTACCTGACCTTCAGCGAGGTGGCGGCGGTGGATTTCTTTGACAAGAAGGAAGGTCTGTTGATGGCGCCAGCCTACGCCGTGCCACGCATGCTGGCGCGCGCCAACCTGACGCTGCAGGACTTTGATTTCTACGAGATTCATGAGGCGTTTGCGGCGCAGGTGTTGTGCACGCTGCAGGCCTGGCAGGACAAGACGTTCTGCAAGGAGCGGCTGGGCTTGTCCAAGCCATTGGGCAAGATCGACATGAACAAGCTCAACATGAACGGCAGTTCTCTTGCTGCTGGCCACCCGTTTGCCGCAACCGGTGGTCGCATTGTGGCCACGCTGGCCAAGATGCTGGCGCAAAAAGAGTCGGGTCGTGGCCTGATTTCGATTTGCGCTGCCGGTGGTCAAGGCGTTGTTGCCATCCTTGAAAGGTAATTGCCATGTTGCACTACAAAGCCCCCTTGCGCGACATGCGCTTTCTGATCAATGAAGTGATGGACTACCCCACGCACTATGCGGCACTGTCCAACGGAGCCGACGCCACGCCGGAAATGGTGGATGCCATTCTGGAAGGCGCTGCGACCCTGTGCGAGGAAGTGCTGGCACCGCTCAACGCCTCGGGTGACAAGGAAGGCTGCCACCTGAACAACGGGGTCGTGACCACCCCGGTGGGGTTCAAGGAGGCGTACGCCCAGTTTGTCGCGGGTGGCTGGCAGGGGCTGTCGTTCCCGGTGGAATATGGGGGCCAGGGCTTGCCCATGTCGCTCAACCTGTTCAAGTCGGAAATGATGGGAGCAGCCAACTGGTCGTTCAATATGTATCCGGGCTTAAGCATTGGTTGCATCAACACACTGCTGCAGTACGGTACAGACGACATCAAGAAGAACTACCTGCCACGCTTGGTGGCGGGCGAGTGGACGGGCACCATGTGTCTGACCGAGCCGCAGTGTGGTACCGATCTGGCCCAGGTGAAAACCCGTGCCGAGCCGCAACCGGACGGCAGCTATGCCATCACCGGTACCAAGATTTTCATCTCTTCCGGCGACCACGATCTGGCCGAGAACATTGTGCACATCGTGCTGGCGCGCCTGCCTGGCGCGCCTGCCGGCACGCGTGGTATTTCGCTCTTCGTGGTGCCGAAGTTCATCGTGGGCAGTGACGGCACGATGGGGGCACGCAATGGTGTGGGCTGCGGCTCGCTCGAGCACAAGATGGGCATCATGGCCAACGCCACGGCTGTGCTCAATTTTGATGGTGCAGCGGGTGCCATGATTTCTGAGCCCAACAAGGGCCTGGAAGCGATGTTCACCTTCATGAACACAGCGCGCATTGGCACCGCCATACAGGGTGTGGCACACGCCGAACTGTCGTTTCAGGGGGCCTTGCCCTACGCCAAGGAGCGCCGCTCCATGCGCTCCCTGTCGGGCAAGAAGGAAGCGGACCAGGTGGCCGACGCCCTCATCTGGCACCCGGATGTGCGGCGCATGCTGCTGACCCAAAAGGCCATAGCCGAGGGCGGGCGTGCCATGGTGTACGGTGCGGCGCAGATCGCCGACAAAATGTTCAATGCAGTGGTCGAAGGCGATACGGTTGCGCACAAACACTACGACGACGAGTTGGGCTTCTACACCCCAATCCTCAAGGGCTTCCTCACCGAGATGGGTCTGGAGGCTGCCAACCTGGGCATGCAGGTGTTTGGAGGCCATGGCTACATCGGAGAGCATGGCATGGAGCAGATCGTGCGCGACGCCCGTATCTCTACGCTGTACGAAGGCACCACAGGAATCCAGGCGCTCGATTTGCTGGGACGCAAAGTGCTGCTCAATACCAAGGGCAAATGCGTGCGCGACTTTACCGGCACCATGCTGGGCCTGGCAAAAGGCAAGGTGTTCGCCTCTGGATCTACCGGCAGATTGGCGCGTACTCTGGTACGCAAGGCCTTGCAGTGGAACCTGTTGACCACACGCATCATGCTGCGTTCCGCCGGTGACCGTGAGCAGGTCGGGTCGTCCAGTGTGGACTACCTGATGTACTCTGGCTACGTCATGATGGCGTACTTCTGGGCGCTGCAGGCGTTCAAAGCTTCCGAGTTGCTTGCCAGTGGCAAGGGCATCGAGTCAGCCGAGTTTTATACGGCTAAGATACAGACTGCAGAGTTCTATTTCGAGCGGCTATTGCCCCGTGCCAATGCCCATCGCAAGGCCGCATTGGCACCTACCAGCGCCGTGATGCAAATGCCACAAGAGCTGTTTCAGATGGCGTGAACTTGTCGACAGTGCGCTCTGCCACCGGCGGATATGCCAACTTCTGGTGCCACACCAGAAAAACAGGCGGCTGCAAACCCGCGTAGTTTGAAGTGCTGCCGTCAGGCGCGGGCGTCGCCCCAGCGCAAATGCGAGGTGTCGTCTCCCCGGTACAAGGTCTCACCGTGGCGGTCAACACAGTAGTGCGGCGACACGATCATGTCGGTAAATCGCATGTCGGCGGCGATACGGGTGTACTCAAACAGAATGCTACGCACCACCTTGGCACCTGTACGAATGTGGCTACCGTGTCCAATCCACGCGGGTCCGATGATCGTTGCGCCTGACTCAACACGTACGCTCGAACCGATGTAGACCGGGCCTTCAATCTGCACGTCGTGCCACTGAATTGATGTATTGAGCCCGACCCATACGCCGGGCTTGATTTCGCGCCCAGGCATTTTCATACTCTCAACCTCGCCGCGCAGAACCCGCTGCAAGACTACCCAGTAGTCGCTGACGCGGCCAATGTCGATCCAGTTGAACCGGCAATTCTGTGCAAAAAATGGTAACCCGTTGGCGACCAGATCGGGAAACAATTGTGAGCCAATGTCATAGATGGTGTTGGCTGGCACCAACCCTAAAACCGCAGGCTCAAAAATGTAGATGCCAGTGCTGGCCAGTGTCGACTTTGCCTCTGCTGGCTTGGGCTTTTCCTGAAACGACTCGATGAGGCCATCGGCAGCGGTTAACACGACACCATAGCTTTGCACATCCGCCAGCGGGACCTCCATGGCAACCAAACTTGCAATCGCATTCTTGGCTTTGTGTTCTGCAAGGGCGGCCGTGATATCCAGGTCAATGAGCGCATCGGCGCACAGTACCAACGTCGTGTCATCAAAGAAACCGCTGAAGTCCTGAATGCGCCGCATACCACCAGCCGACCCCATGGGACGCGGCAGGATGTCGCCGTGATCGCGCACGCCTTCGTAGCTGTAGCCGATTTGCACACCCCAACGGCGACCGTCTCCAAAGTATTCCTCAATTTTCTGGTGGTGCCAGGCTACGTTGACCATGATTTCGGTGATGCCATGGCGTGCCAGGTGCTCGATCAGGTATTCCATCACCGGCTTGCCCAGAATCGGCACCATGGGTTTGGGCACATCACGCGTCAAGGGTCGAACCCGGGTGCCTTGCCCGGCTGCCAATATCATTCCTTTAGCCATATTTGCCTCGGATGGTGTGTTTCGCTTTTCATGTTGGCGAGTCTATCAATGGGACTGATCCGATTGTCAGGCGTAACTGCTGTGCATCGGGGGGTGATGAAGTTAAAGCACAAAAAAGGGGCCGGGTAAAATTCCCCGCTCTGCCCACCATTCCAGATTGCTCCTGTGACCCTGCATATCACCCCATTTGAGGGCGGCAACGCTCTGAGTCCGTTTCGCGTTCAACAGCTTCTGCCAGCGTTGCAGGGTATTCACGAAAAGATTTCCAGCATCAGCGCGCGGTTTGTGCATCTGGTGGCGTGTGAAAGCCCGCTGGATGCGCAATTGAAAACACAGCTGGCGGACTTGCTGACCTATGGCGAGCCCTATGTCGGGCCCAACGATGGCGCGTGTGTGGTGATCAGCCCCCGATTCGGCACCGTGTCGCCCTGGGCTTCCAAAGCGACCGACATTGCGCACAACTGTGGTTTGGCGGTCAAGCGCATCGAGCGCCTGGTGGAATACCGCGTCGCGCTCAAAAGCGGGCTGCTGTCGAATCCGACCCTGAGCCCCGCGCAACTGGAACAGGTCGCGGCCTTGCTACACGACCGGATGACCGAGAGTGCCATGCTGGACCGCACCAGGGCGCAGGACCTTTTTCACGCACTGCAGCCCGAACCCATGCAGCATGTGGATGTGATGGGTGGCGGCAAGGCAGCATTGGTGGAGGCCAACGCGGCGTTTGGCCTGGCGCTGGCGGCAGATGAGATGGATTACCTGGTTAGCGCCTTCACGTCCCTGGGCCGCAATCCCACCGATGTCGAGCTGATGATGTTTGCCCAGGCCAACAGTGAACATTGCCGCCACAAGATTTTCAACGCCCAGTTCACCATCGATGGCGTGGCACAGGAGCACACCCTGTTTGGCATGATCCGCCACACCCATCAACAAAACCCGCAACACATGCTGGTGGCCTACTCGGACAACGCCTCCGTGATGGAAGGCGCAGTGGTCGAAAGGTTTATAGCCAAATCGGCCTCCGACGCAGGCGGGGTAAGCGCAGCCAGCTATGAAAAGAGTAGCGAAACGAACCACATTTTGATGAAGGTGGAAACCCACAACCACCCCACCGCCATCTCGCCGTTTCCGGGTGCATCAACGGGGGCCGGCGGTGAGATTCGTGACGAGGGTGCCACCGGGCGTGGCTCCAAACCCAAGGCGGGTCTGACCGGCTTTACTGTGTCAAAGTTGTGGGGCAGCGATTTCGGCAAGCCAGAGCACATTGCCAGCCCGCTGCAAATCATGGTGGAAGGCCCTTTGGGTGGTGCCGCCTTCAACAATGAGTTTGGCCGGCCCAATCTGCTGGGGTACTTTCGCGAGTACGAGCAGGCGGTAGCCAGTGACGTGGACACCGTGCAGCGCGGCTACCACAAGCCCATCATGATCGCGGGCGGCTTGGGCGTGATCGATGCGGGCCAGACGCACAAGATTGCGTTTCCGGCGGGAAGTCTGCTGATCCAGCTGGGTGGCCCCGGCATGCGCATTGGCATGGGCGGCAGCGCCGCCAGTTCTATGGCCACGGGTGCCAATGCGGCGCATCTGGACTTTGACTCGGTGCAGCGCGGCAACCCGGAGATGGAGCGGCGGGCGCAGGAGGTGATCAACCAGTGCTGGATTCAGGGTGACCGGAATCCCATTCTGGCGATTCATGATGTGGGTGCCGGGGGCTTGTCCAATGCCTTCCCGGAATTGACCAACGACGCTGGTCGTGGTGCACGCTTCGATTTGCAAGCCATCCAGCTGGAGGAAAGCGGCATGGCGCCCAAGGAGATTTGGTGCAACGAGAGCCAGGAACGTTATGTGCTGGCCATCGCTCCCGAATCGTTGGAACAGTTTCAGACTCTGTGCGAGCGTGAACGTTGCCCGTTTGCCGTCATCGGGGTGGCAACGCATGAGCGCCAATTGGAGCTCGCCGATGCAGGCAATGAATCCCCTGTCAACATGCCTATGAATGTGCTGCTGGGCAAGCCGCCCAAGATGCAGCGCGATGTCACGTCGGTGGCGCGAACGTTTAGCCCGCTCAACCTGACCGGCGTGGATCTGCAAAAAGCGGTGATCGACGTGCTGGCCCATCCTACGGTGGCATCCAAGCGCTTTCTCATCACCATAGGCGACCGCACCGTAGGGGGCCTGACGCACCGCGACCAGATGGTTGGACCCTGGCAAGTGCCGGTGGCCGATTGCGCTGTCACACTGGCTGATTTCAAGGGCTTTGCCGGCGAAGCCATGGCCATGGGCGAGCGCACGCCGCTGGCGGCCCTTAACGCGCCCGCGTCGGGGCGGATGGCCGTGGCAGAAGCCATTACCAACCTGCTGGCCGCGCCCATCGCGTTGTCACGGGTGAAGCTTTCCGCCAACTGGATGGCCGCGTGTGGCGAGCCGGGGGAAGATGCGGCGCTGTATGCCACCGTTAAAGCAGTGGGGCTGGAGTTGTGTCCGGCATTGGGTGTGAGTATCCCGGTGGGCAAGGATTCGTTGTCGATGCGCACGCAGTGGAAAGACGCGGCCGTCGACAAAAAGGTCACCTCGCCCGTGAGTTTGATCGTCAGCGCCTTCGCCACCCTGGCCGATGTCCGTGGCACCCTGACGCCGCAGCTCAACGCCACAGAAGACACCACGCTGGTGTTGGTGGACCTGGGCCGGGGCCAGCACCGCATGGCAAGCAGCATTCTGGCGCAAACGCTTGATCAGGTGGGGGACGTGGTGCCCGATCTGGACGACCCGCAGGATCTGGTGCACCTTGTCCAAGCCGTCAACGCATTGCGTGCCAAGGGGCAGATCCTGGCGTACCACGACCGCAGCGATGGCGGCCTTCTGGCGGCCGTGGCAGAAATGGCCTTTGCCGGTCGCGTCGGCGTCGCGTTGAATGTCGACATGCTGGTCAACGAGGGAGACGGTATTTCCGACAGCCGCATGGATGTGGGCGACAGCAAGAACTGGGCAGGTCAGGTGGGTCCGCGGCGGCAGGAGATGACATTGAAAGCCCTGTTCAACGAAGAACTGGGCGTGGTACTGCAAGTGCGCACCGCCGAGCGCGCCGAGGTGATGGCAACTTTGCGCGCGCATGGCCTGGCCAAACACAGTCACTTTGTCGGCAAGACACGTCCCATGACCGACGCCATCGATGCGGGTAAAGGTGAACTGCAAGTCTGGCGCGATGCCAAGGTGGTATTTAGCGCCAACCTGTTTGATTTACAGCAGGTCTGGGATGCCGTCAGCTGGAAGATCTGCCAGCAGCGCGATAACCCTGTCTGCGCCGACGCAGAGCACGCCGCTGCCGGTGCGCGGGATGATCCGGGTTTGCATACATATGTGCCAAAAGAGGCTGCAGCGCTTATGCAGCAAGCGCAGGAAGCTATCAAAGTAGGAGCGCCAGCGCTCCTGACGAGTCGACCCAAGGTCGCTGTACTACGGGAGCAGGGCGTCAATTCCCATGTGGAGATGGCATACGCCTTCACCGAAGCCGGTTTTGAAGCATTTGACGTGCACATGACCGACTTGCAGACGGGACGGGTGCGATTGGGTGACTTCCAGGGCGTTGTTGCCTGCGGAGGGTTCAGCTATGGCGATACCCTGGGTGCGGGAATCGGCTGGGCACGCTCCATCACATTCAACCCGGCGTTGTCAGACCAGTTCAAGGCATTCTTTGCCCGGGCAGACACCTTTGGCCTGGGTGTGTGCAATGGCTGCCAGATGTTTGCCGAGTTGGCAGACATCATTCCCGGTGCACAGGATTGGCCCCGCTTCACCACCAACCAGAGCGAGCGCTTTGAGGCGCGCCTGAGCCTGGTGGAAGTACTGGATTCGCCTTCTCTGTTCTTCAAGGATCTTGCGGGAATGCGTCTGCCCATCGCTGTGGCGCACGGCGAGGGATATGCCAACTTCAAGCACCGCGGCAACCAGGCGCAGGCGATTGCTGCCATGCGCTATGTCGACAACGGTGGTGCCCCTACAGACATCTATCCGTTCAACCCCAACGGCAGCCCCGGTGGTCTTACTGCTGTGACCACGGCGGACGGCCGCTTTACCGCCATGATGCCGCACCCGGAGCGCGTGTTCCGCAATATCCAGATGAGCTGGACCAATTTGGATCAGAACGATTTCAGTCCCTGGATGCAACTGTGGCGCAACGCACGCCAGTGGGTGGGATAGCCCGAACGTAGGGCTGTCAGGTCACGGTGATGCGGTTGCTCAGGTCCAGCATGCGGCTGGCCATCACCGCACCCAATGCCATCGCCAGGGCTAAGGCTACACCGGGA
>JAIFLV010000137.1 GCA_020048895.1 Rhodoferax sp.
TGGGCATGCTGTTTCAGTTTGGTGCGTTGTTTACCGACTTGTCGGTGTTTGACAATGTGGCGTTCCCGTTGCGCGAACACACGGACCTGTCCGAGAGCCTGATTCGTGACATTGTGCTGATGAAGCTTAACGCCGTGGGTCTTCGCGGTGCGGCCCAGCTTCGCATCTCCGAAGTCTCCGGGGGCATGGCACGCCGTGTCGCCCTGGCGCGCGCCATTGTGCTGGACCCCCAACTCATCATGTACGACGAACCCTTTGCCGGGTTGGATCTGGTGTCCATGGGCGTGGCTGCGAAACTGATTCGTACGCTCAATGACATTACCGGCGCGACATCGCTTTTGGTGTCGCACGACGTTCCGCAGTGCATGGCGATCAGCGACCATGTGGTGCTTTTTGCCAACCAGGGGCGCATCGTGGCCCAGGGAACGCCCGCCGAGTTGATGGCATCGACCGACCCGGAGACTCGCCAGTTCATTCATGGCGAACCCGACGGCCCCATCAACTTCCACTACCCCGCCAAATCCGTGCGTGAAGAATTCGGGGTGGGTGCCTGATGCTGCCGATGCTCAATTTCATGGCGGGACTGGGGCAACGTACGATTGTGCTCATGGCCTCGCTTGGGCACGCGGCCCTGTTTTTTGGAACCCTGCTCAAGGCGCTTGGCCCCGCCTTGCGCCGACCCTACCTGGTGGTGGTGCAGGTACACGCAGTGGGCAATCGCTCGTTGTTGATCATTCTCGCCTCCGGCCTGGCAGTGGGCTTTGTACTGGCGCTTCAGATGTACTACGCGCTGGTTATTTACGGTGCCTCGGAGTCGTTAGGCCTCATTGTCAACCTGGCGCTGGTGCGAGAACTTGGGCCGGTGGTCGCAGCTTTGCTGTTTGCCGGCCGCGCCGGGACTTCGCTGACGGCGGAAATCGGGCTGATGAAGGCGGGTGAACAGATCGCAGCCATGGACCTGATGGCAGTGGACCCGACGCAGCGCATTCTGGCACCGCGATTTCTCGGTGGTGTCATTTCCATGCCGATTCTCGCGATCCTGTTTTCCGCGGTTGGCATCATTGGTGCCTACATCGTGGCAGTATTGCTGATCGGAATTGATGCAGGCAATTTTTGGTCCATCATGCAAAGCCGTGTGGATGTTGTGCGTGACATCGGTAACGGTGTTGTCAAGAGCGCGGTTTTTGGTGTGATTTGCACCTTCATCGCTCTCTATCAGGGCTTTGAGACGGAGGCAACGCCTGAAGGTGTGGCGTATGCAACGACCCGCACTGTCGTATTTTCTTCGCTGGGCATTCTCTTCATGGACTTCATTTTGACCGCCCTGATGTTCTCGACCAAGTGAACCCGTCAGGCACGAACCTAACCGCAACCACTATGCAAAAAAGAAACACTGAAATACTTGTCGGCGCATTTGTCATGCTGGGCTTCCTGGGGCTGGTGTTCCTGGCACTCAAGGCCGCCAACCTGGGCAGTTTCTCGGCTTCGACGGGCGATTACGTCATCAAGGCCCGATTTGAAAATGTTGGCGGGCTCAAACCCAAAGCCGCGGTGAGGAGTGCGGGCGTTGTCGTTGGACGGGTCGAATCAATAGACTTTGATGACAAGACTTTTCAGGCGCGTGTAACGCTGAATATGGACAGCCGTCACGCCTTTCCCAAAGACAGCTCGCTCAAGATCTTGACCAGTGGCTTGCTCGGAGAGCAGTACATGGGCATTGAGGCTGGTGCCGCTGCAGAAAACCTGGTGTCCGGTGATGTGGTCAGCGCTACGCAGTCCGCCGTGGTGCTGGAGAATCTGATCAGCCAGTTCCTCTACAGCAAGGCTTCAGACGGCGGCATGGTCGATCTGACCAAGAAGTAGTTTGGGAAGTCGTCGGTGCCATGGCTTTAGCGAAATTTCCCAGGTCATTCCACCGCTTGGCTTTGCTGGCGGTTTTGCTGCTGTTGCAGGCGTGTGCCACGGTCAGCAGTCCCGACCGCCGCGATCCACTGGAGTCCATGAACCGCAGCGTCTTTGAGTTCAATGAAGCCCTGGACCGTGTGGTGATGAGGCCGGTGGCTACGGTCTATCAGAATGTGACACCGTCCTGGATGCGCAAGGGCGTTACCAACTTCTTCAACAACCTGGAAGATGTCTGGTCCATAGTGAACAACGCTCTGCAACTGCGCGGTCAGGATACGGGCGATAGCATTGCACGTGTCATGGTCAATTCCACGGTGGGACTGTTGGGTTTGGTGGATGTGGCCAGCGATCTCAACGTGGAGCGGCGTACGGCCAATTTCGGGTTGACCCTGGGTCGTTGGGGCATGCAGCCCGGGCCTTATCTGGTGCTTCCCCTTTTGGGTCCGTCAACGCTGAGAGACTCTGCCGCGTTGTCGGTGGACTGGCAGGGTAATGTCGTCAACACCGTGGACGACACCGCAACGCGCAATGGCTTGACTGCTACCAACATCGTAAACTTGCGCGCGACCTACCTGAGCGCAGGATCGATTGTGGACGGTGCCGCGCTGGACAAGTACAGCTTTATGCGTGAAGCGTATTTGCAGCGGCGTCGCAGCCAGGTGTTTGATGGAGATCCTCCAGAGGAAGAGGCCCCCGGGCCTTGAGTTTTGTTTTGAATTGGCAACAGAAAGACGCTATGAAACGACAATTTTTGCGACAGATTCTGGCAATTTGCTTGACCGCGCTGGTGTCCAGCGGGATCACGGTTGCCCATGCGCAGGACGAGACGGCCGATGGTTTGATCAAGCGTCTGTCGACCGATGTGCTTGACACCATCAAGGCCGACAAAGCTAACTTGGTTGGGGATATTTCCAAAGTCGTGGCGCTGGTGGATACCCGCATCATGCCCAACGTGAATTTTCAGCGCATGACTTCTTCTGCGGTCGGGCCGGCATGGCGCCAGGCCACACCCGAGCAACAAAAGCGCTTGCAGGAGGAATTCAAGGTTTTGCTGGTACGCACCTATGCGGGTGCGCTTTCACAGGTCAGCGACCAGACGATCAGCATGAAGCCCATGCGTGCCTCGCCCGAGGACAAAGAGGTTTTGGTTCGGACCGAGGTGAAAGGCAAGGGAGATCCGATCCAGCTCGAATACCGCCTGGAGAAGACGCCCGGACAAGGTGCGGGCTGGAAAATCTACAACCTCAACGTGCTGGGCGTATGGCTCGTGGAGACCTACCGCAGCCAGTTCGCACAGGAAGTCAATGCCAAGGGTATCGATGGCCTGATTGCGTCGCTGGCCGAGCGCAACAAAGCCAACAGCAAGAAAGCCTGATGTGTTGCGCCTGCCAGCGGAGTTAAACCACGCCAGCGCCAATGCGTGTCTGGCGCAACTGGCCGAGGGGCTCAGCACCGAAGCCGCCGAGGTGGTGGTTGACGCGCAGGCGCTGCAACACTTCGACTCTTCGGCGTTGGCGGTGCTGATTGAATTTAGACGTGCCTGCTCAGGTGCCGGTAAGGCCCTGATTGTGCAGGGGTTGCCGCCGCGATTGCGCGATCTGGCGGCGTTGTATGGTGTCGAAGAATTGCTCCTCTCCGCCTGAAAACTTGTGCCGCTTAGAATGGCGGCCTCCCATGACAGCGATTTCCTTCCAAACCGTCTCCAAGTCCTATGCGTCACCGCGCGGCCCCAAAGGGACACAATTTTTGGCGCTTGACGGTGTCCAGTTGGACATTGAGGAAGGCGAATTTTTTGGACTGTTAGGCCCCAACGGCGCGGGCAAAACCACCATGATCAGCATCCTGGCCGGTCTCACCCGGGCCACCAGCGGTCGGGTGACGGTGATGGGCAGTGATGTACAGGCCGATTACGCCGCTGCGCGACGCAAACTTGGCATCGTGCCGCAGGAACTCGTGTTCGACCCGTTCTTCAACGTGCGCGAAGCCTTGCGGTTTCAGTCGGGCTACTTCGGCATTCGCAACAACGACGCCTGGATTGACGAGTTGCTGCAGAGCCTGGGACTGGCCGACAAGGCGGGTGCCAACATGCGCCAACTCTCCGGCGGCATGAAGCGCCGCATGTTGGTGGCGCAGGCCCTGGTCCATAAGCCGCCAGTCATAGTGCTCGACGAGCCCACTGCCGGCGTGGATGTGGAACTGCGCCAGACCCTGTGGCAGTTCATCGCCAAGCTCAACAAGCATGGTAATACGGTCTTGCTGACCACCCATTATCTGGAAGAAGCTGAGGCGCTGTGCGGCCGCATCGCCATGCTCAAGATCGGCAAGATCGTCGCGCTGGACCGAACCAGTGAGTTGCTCAAGTCGGCGTCGGGCAACGTGCTGCGCTTCAAGACCAACGGTGCGCTTCCCGCGGCACTTGCAGCCAATGCGCGTGTGACCGGCAGCGTGGTGCAGTTGCCGGCCAACGACGCGCTGGCCATTGAAAAAATACTCGCGACCGTGCGGGAAGCAGGGCTGGTGGTGGAAGACGTGGAAATGCGCAAGGCCGACCTGGAGGATGTTTTCATTGACATCATGAACCGCAGCGGGAAAAGAGTGGAGGGTGTAACAGCATGAACGGCTGGACCATGCTCTTTTACAAGGAGGTCCTGCGCTTCTGGAAAGTGGGGTTCCAGACGGTTGCAGCCCCCATTCTGACCGCCATGCTGTACCTGCTGATCTTCGGGCACGTGCTCGAAGACCATGTGAAGGTCTACGACACGGTGCGCTACACCGCGTTTCTGGTGCCCGGCCTGGTCATGATGAGCGTGCTGCAGAACGCGTTTGCCAATAGCTCGTCCTCGCTCATTCAGAGCAAGATCATGGGCAACCTGGTGTTTCTGCTGCTCACGCCGCTATCAGAGTGGAGCTGGTTTGTGGCCTACGTGGGCTCGAGCATCGTGCGTGGCCTGGTCGTGGGCGGCGGTGTGCTGCTGGTCACCGTGTGGTTTACCTCGCTGAGTTTTGTGGCGCCCTTGTGGATCGTGGTGTTTGCCCTGGCCGGTGCAGCCCTTATGGGTGCGCTGGGTTTGATTGCGGGTCTGTGGGCTGAAAAGTTTGACCAGCTCGCGGCGTTTCAGAACTTCGTCATCATGCCCATGACTTTTCTGAGTGGCGTGTTTTATTCCATTGGCTCGCTGCCCCCGTTCTGGCAGGGCCTGAGCCATTTCAATCCATTCTTTTACATGATCGACGGCTTTCGCTATGGCTTCTTTGGCGTGAGCGATGCATCGCCCTGGCTGAGCCTGGCGATTGTGGGCGCCGCGCTGGTCGTGGTCAGCACCATTGCCATGCGCTTGTTGCGCAGTGGCTACAAGATTCGCAGTTAACTTTTTCCAATGCTTATGACCGCTGACGACATCAAACAACTCATTGTGGCGGGTTTGCCCTGTGCGCATTGCGAACTCACCGGCGATGGCCGCCACTGGTACGCCACCGTCGTGTCAACGGCGTTCGAAGGTCTGCGTCCCATTCAGCGCCACCAGCGCGTGTACGCCACTATGGGCCAGCGCATGCAGACCGACGAAGTGCATGCCCTGTCGATGAAGACCTTTACGCCTGCCGAATGGGCTGCGCGCGCAACCTGAGTGATGACGATGCCAGCCGACATGATTACCCTTGCGCTGTCCAAGGGGCGCATCTTCGAGGAGACCGTGCCACTGCTCAAGGCCGCCGGCATCGAGGTGCTGGACGATCCGGAGAAGTCGCGCAAGCTCATCCTTGAGACCAACCAGGCCCACGTCAGGGTCTTGGTGGTGCGTGCCACCGATGTCCCTACCTATGTGCAGTACGGTGGGGCGGACCTGGGCATTACCGGCAAGGACACCTTGCTCGAACATGGCAGTCAGGGGTTGTACACGCCGCTGGACCTGCAAATTGCCAAGTGCCGCATCAGCGTGGCCGTGCGGGCCGATTTTGATTACGCGTCGGCTGTCAAACAGGGTTCACGCCTGAAAGTGGCTACCAAGTACGTGGCAATTGCGCGCGAGTTTTTTGCCACCAAAGGCGTGCACGTTGACCTGATCAAGCTCTATGGCAGCATGGAGCTGGCACCTTTGGTGGGGCTGGCCGATGCCATTGTCGACCTGGTGTCCACTGGCAATACCCTGAAGGCCAATCATCTGGTGGAAGTGGAGCGCATTATGGACATCAGTTCCCGGCTGGTCGTAAATCAGGCCGCACTGAAGCTCAAGCGCGAGCCCTTACGCAAGATTATTGATGCCTTTTCGGTTGCTGTCGCGGCGTCGAACTAACACCTTAATGCTATGAAGTTTGTAGCTACTCCCGCACGCCTGTCAACCGCTGACGCCCGATTTGAGCAAGATTTCCAGGCGCGCCTGCATTGGGCGGCGGATACCGATGCCGCCATCGAACAGCGCGTGGCAGATATCCTGACGGATGTGCAGGCCCGTGGCGATGCGGCGGTGCTGGAGTACACGGCACGGTTTGATGGCTTGCAAGTCGACTCTGTGGCGGCATTGGAGCTGACCCAGGCCGAGCTGAAGGCTGCGTTTGACTCTATTCCCACTGCCCAGCGTCTGGCGCTCGAGGCGGCGGCGCAACGCGTGCGCAGCTACCACGAGGCCCAGAAAAAGGAATGTGGTCAGAGCTGGAGCTATCGCGACCAGGACGGTTCCCTCCTGGGCCAAAAGGTCACACCGCTGGACCGTGTCGGCATTTATGTGCCAGGTGGCAAGGCCACATATCCATCGTCTGTGCTGATGAATGCCATACCGGCGCACGTGGCGGGCGTCAGCGAAATCATCATGGTGGTGCCCACGCCGCGCGGCGAAAAGAACGCGATGGTGTTGGCTGCTGCCTACGTCGCTGGCGTGACACGCGCCTTCACCGTTGGCGGTGCCCAGGCGGTTGCGGCCCTGGCCTATGGCACTGCCACCATTCCCGCGGTGGACAAGATCACCGGGCCGGGCAACGCCTATGTGGCGTCTGCCAAGCGCCGCGTGTTTGGCAAGGTGGGCATCGACATGATCGCCGGCCCCAGTGAGATTTTGGTGCTGGCTGACGGCACCACGCCGCCCGACTGGGTGGCCATGGACCTGTTTTCCCAGGCCGAGCACGATGAACTGGCGCAAAGCATTTTGCTGTGCCCCGATGCCGCCTACCTTGATGCCGTGCAGGTCGCCATCGACCGGCTATTGCCCGAGATGCCGCGCGCGCAAATCATTGCCAAGAGCCTGAGTGACCGGGGTGCCTTGATTCTCACCCGCAGCATGGAGGAGGCCTGCGCCATTTCCAACCGCATAGCGCCCGAGCATCTGGAGGTGAGCAGCCGCGACCCGCACCGCTGGGAGCCGCTGCTCAAGCACGCGGGTGCCATTTTCCTGGGGGCCTTTACCAGTGAATCACTGGGCGACTACTGTGCTGGCCCCAACCATGTGTTGCCCACCTCGGGTACCGCGCGGTTCTCCAGTCCGCTGGGGGTCTACGACTTCCAGAAGCGGTCCAGCCTGATCGAGGTAAGCGAGGCGGGCGCTCAGGTGCTTGGCCCCATCGCTGCAGAGCTTGCTTATGGTGAGGGTTTGCAAGCCCATGCCCGGGCTGCCGAGATGCGCCTGAAAGCGCGATAACGACGGGTTCAGCCTTCGAGAAGGTTGAAATTGCGCAGCACGACGTACAAGCCGGTACCGGCCAATATGCTCCACAGCGCATGCTTGCCCCGCCATTGCGCTACCACGACCAGCGCCACCGCCAGCAGCTCGGGCCACGGTCCATGCGGGTCGTTGATGGCAGCGCCGACCACGGTATGGGTGAGCAGCAGTGTCATGATGGCCAGTGGCAGAAACTCCCCCAGGCTCTGCACCACGGGGTGCTTTTGCAGCCACTGCGCCGCCACAAAGGGTAGGGCGCGCAATGCAAAGGTCACCAGGCCCATGGCAACCAGCACAGACA
This sequence comes from Rhodoferax sp., assembly GCA_020048895.1. Lineage (GTDB taxonomy): Bacteria > Pseudomonadota > Gammaproteobacteria > Burkholderiales > Burkholderiaceae_C > Allorhodoferax. The sequence continues at coordinate 7,855 of JAIFLV010000137.1, forward strand.
CAACGTAACCGCTGTCAAGCATGTTCTGCGTGTTCCTTGTGCCGTCGCCGGGTATGCAGTACCAGTGCCACAGCCACACATACCGCAATGGCAATCACCAGGGCATGTTGCGGAGCCAGTGCATAGGCCAACGCATAGCTCGCCAAGGCGGCCCATAGCGGGGCCGATGCTGTGCGCGAGCGCCACTGCTCCACGGTGAGAACTGCAAACAGCGACGCCAGCGCAAAGTCGAGCCCGGTCAGCGTCACCTGCGCCCGCGCTCCAATGACCGCGCCAATCAGGGTGCCCAATACCCACCATGCCTGGTTCAGCAACCCAATCACCAGCATCTGACGGTGGCTGGTAGCAGCGGGCATGGTGGTAAGTACCGAATAGGTCTCGTCAGTCAGCCCAAAGATCAGATACCAGCGTGAGAATTTTTCCTGCGGCAGTTTGTTGAGCAACGACAAACCATAAAACACGTGGCGCAGGTTGACGATCGCAGTAGCCAGGGCAATGGCTCCCGCAGACAGTCCGGCGGCCAGCATCGGGATCATCATGTATTGCGCAGCACCAGCAAAGACCAGCACGCTGGCCAGCACGGCCATCCACCAGGCAGCGCCGGCCTGCACAAACAGGAAACCAAAGACGATTCCCAGCGGGATGTAGCCCACGGCCACCGGCGCGGTGAGCGCCAGTGCCGAAATTGGACGTGGCTGGTTCAAAAGTTGAAGCCCACCACCGCCGCAGGTCTGCGGTTGTGGGAAAGGGCAGCGCTGCGCTCCGTGGGTGACTCTGGCTTCATGCGAATCTCGCCCGAACCATCGATGCGGATCGCCTCGGGATGCTCCTTGCGGATGGCTTCTTCCGTGAAACGGGTAAACGTTGTCATCCAGCGGCCCGCCCACTGAATCTGCCAAAAATAGACCTCTTCCCTGATCATTACACTCACTTTTAACTGGGTAAAACACCAGTATACATGGCCGCAGGCCGGTTCGTGAACGAATGGCTTTACGGCATCTTTACAAGCCATTGCGTCCTGTCATGTCGGCCACACCGATCAAGCCAAAGTTATGGTCACACTGCTGTTTTTTTTGAAAGGGTCTCTTGTGAAATCTGCGCAACGTTGGAGCCGGCTGGTGGTGGTGTTGATGCTGTGTGCTACGGCAAGTGCTTGCGTGGTGCGGCCGCTGGGCTGGGGACATCGCCATGGTGGCAGCCACTACTCCGAGCGCGGACACGAGCGCCCCGGTGGGGGTGGCGACCACCACGACCGCCGCTATCGACGGCCCTGATGCGGATGGGGGGGGTGTTGGTGTAATACTCGGGGTCTTTCAGGAACGCACCAGGTGACTGGAATCCTGATGCGATTTGTTCCCCCCCCCGTACTGCCCAGCCCATGGTCACTTCCCTCGCGAACCTTCTTTCCCGCCGCATTCGACAGGACGTGCAATCCATGCACGCCTATGCCATCCAGGACTCAAAGGGAATGGTCAAGCTCGATGCGATGGAGAATCCGCACCGCCTGCCTCCAGAACTGCAGGATGCCTTGGGCAAGCGTCTGGGCGCATTGGCCCTGAACCGGTACCCGGATGGCCGGGTCAATGACCTGCGCGTGGCATTGGCAGCGCATGCAGGCATGCCGGAGGGCTTTGGCATCATGCTGGGCAACGGCTCGGACGAACTGATCGCCTTGTTGTCGATGGCCTGTGATGTCCCCGCAAATGCTGGACAGGCGCGCCCGGTGGTGCTTGCCCCTACCCCTGGCTTTGTCATGTACGCGATGAGTGCACAATTGCAAGGCTTGGAGTTTGTCGGGGTGCCGCTCACCTCCGACTTTGCGCTCGATGAAGCTGCCATGCTGGAAGCAATCGCGCGGCACGAACCAGCGATTGTGTACCTCGCCTACCCGAACAACCCGACAGCCAACCTGTGGGATGCGGGCGCCATGGCGCGCATCATCGATGCCGCGGGGGCGGCGGGGAGCATCGTCGCTATCGACGAAGCCTACCAGCCGTTTTCCAGTTGCACCTATCTCGACACCGTGCGTGCCAATCCTGCAGAGCACGCCCACGTGTTGCTGATGCGCACCATGAGCAAGTTCGGTCTGGCCGGTGTGCGCATTGGGTACATGCTGGGCCAGCGCGAACTGATTGCCCACATCGACAAGGTGCGACCACCCTACAACATCAGTGTGCTCAACTACGAGTGTGCCCTGTTTGCGCTTGAACACCAGGAGGTGTTTGCGGCCCAGGCGGCCGACATTCGTGCGCAGCGCGCTATTCTTTTGGAAGCGCTGCGGGCCATGGACGGCGTCAAGGCATGGGACAGCGATGCCAACATGATTCTGGTCCGCATTGAAGGCGCGGGTCCGCGGGCGCAAACGGTGTTTGATGCACTCAAGACACGTAGCGTACTGGTCAAGAACGTTTCTAAAATGCACCCATTGCTGGCCAACTGCCTTCGTTTGACGGTAGGTGCCGCACAGGAAAACCAACAATTGCTCAACGCCCTTCGAGAATCCTTATGACCAACTACCCGTTGACCGAGTTGCCCGAGTCGGCAACGCCACCGCAGCGCACCGCCGAAGTCACCCGTAACACCGCCGAAACCCGCGTTCGGGTGAAAGTCAACCTGGATGGCACCGGCCAGTCGCACCTGTCCACCGGCATCGGTTTTTTTGACCACATGCTCGACCAGATCGCACGCCACGGGTTAATCGATCTCGATATCGAGTCTGATGGCGACCTGCACGTAGACGGCCACCACACGGTGGAGGACGTGGGCATCACCCTTGGGCAGGCGTTTCACCAGGCGATGGGCGACAAAAAAGGCATACGCCGGTATGGCCATGCATATGTACCGCTGGACGAGGCGTTGTCACGGGTGGTGGTGGACTTTTCCGGGCGCCCGGGCCTGGTCATGGATGTGCCGTTCAAGAGCGCGATGATCGGCACCCTCGACACCCAACTGGTGCATGAATTCTTCCAGGGCTTCGTCAACCACGCATTGGTGACCTTGCATATCGACAACCTGAAGGGCGACAACGCCCACCACCAGGCTGAGACCGTTTTCAAGGCCTTTGCGCGCGCCCTGCGCGCAGCCATCGAACACGATCCGCGCGCGGCGGGAACCATTCCCTCGACCAAGGGTTCGCTCTAGGGTCTTATGCAAAAAGTGCCTGTAACGCCCGTGCAGTATGCGTGAACAGCTATGAATACAATAGCGATATGACTCTGATGAATGGTGTGTCGGGCAACAAGACAGTGGCCGTAGTGGACTATGGCATGGGCAATCTACGCTCGGTCTCGCAGGCCGTGCAGGCCGCCGCGGAGGGAAGCGGTTACCGGGTTGTCATCACCGCCGACCCCGATGCGGTGCGCGCCTGTGAGCGCATCGTGTTGCCAGGCCAGGGCGCAATGCCCGACTGTATGCGTGAGTTGCGCGAGTCCGGCCTGCAGGCCTCCGTGCTCGAAGCTGCCGCCAATAAGCCTCTGTTTGGCGTGTGTGTAGGCATGCAAATGCTGCTGGACCACAGCGCCGAGGGAGATACCCCCGGCCTGGCCCTGATTCACGGGCAAGTACTCAAATTTGAGCTCGCCGGGCAACTGCAGCCGGATGGCAGCCGCTACAAGGTGCCGCAGATGGGGTGGAACCAGGTCATCCAGTGCGCCCCTGGCGGACAAAGGCACCCGGTGTGGGGCGACGTCCCCGACGGTGCCTATTTCTATTTTGTACACAGTTTCTATGCCCAACCGTCTGATGCACGCCACAGCGCGGGCCTCACAGACTACGGTCAGCGCTTTTCTTCGGCAATTGCGCGCGATAATATTTTTGCAACCCAATTTCACCCAGAAAAAAGCGCTGACCACGGCTTATCTCTCTACCGCAACTTTCTCCATTGGAATCCCTGACATTCCCTGCCCGTTGCCGTTTTCGTTCCTTTGCAAGGCCCTGAGCCCCACCAATTCTCCATTTGTTCCACTGCCTGAAGCACTATGCTTTTAATTCCCGCGATTGACTTGAAAGACGGTCACTGTGTGCGCCTAAAACAGGGCGATATGGGCCAATCCACTACTTTTGGCGAAGAGCCCCTGGTGATGGCGCGAAAATGGGTCGACATGGGGGCCAAACGACTGCATCTGGTCGATCTCAATGGAGCGTTTGCGGGTCACCCGAAGAATGAGGCCGCCATCCGCAAGATCCTCAAGGAGTTTGGTAGCCTGATCGACGTGCAACTCGGCGGTGGCATCCGCGACCTGGACACGATTGAGCGCTACCTCGATGCCGGCCTGCGCTACGTCATCATCGGCACGGCGGCAGTGAAGAACCCCGGTTTCTTGCAGGACGCTTGCACGGCGTTTGGCGGGCACATCATCGTCGGCCTGGACGCGCGCGACGGAAAAGTGGCAACGGACGGCTGGAGCAAACTCACCCGCCACGACGTGATTGACCTGGGAAAAAAGTACGAAGACTACGGCGTGGAGTCCATCATCTACACCGACATCGGCCGCGACGGCATGCTCACGGGCCTCAACATCGAGGCCACCGTCAAACTCGCCCAAGCGCTGACCATTCCGGTGATCGCCTCTGGTGGCTTATCCAATATGGCCGACATCGAAGCCCTGTGTGACGTGGAGAGTGAAGGCGTCGAGGGCGTCATCTGCGGCCGCGCCATCTACAGCGGCGACCTCGATTTTGCGGCGGCGCTGGCGCGGGCTAAAGAGCTGAACGGGTAACTGAGGCCGTAGCTGCGCAGGGTTTTGGGGTCAGATTCCAATATCCATGCGAAGCACCCGACAGGGACACCCGAAGGGTGGTGGATTTTGGACTCTGACCCCAATACCCGGGATGTGATGCAACCGCCTCGCGCAAGGCGGGTAGCGTGGTTTGCGTTCTCCGGCTCACGCTCGCCGTCGGGCATCACTCACACGCCAACATCGCTGCGTTAACTTGGTAGATGGCGCGCAGCCTCTGTGGCAACGTCGAATGGAGCCTACGCCCGCAAGCCCCACTACCCACCTTGATGGAGGTTGTTGGATGAGCGAAAGGCTGCATGGGCTGGAAGCTGCCTTTTCGATCGCCCCGCAAGCGGACAACTGCGCTTGCCGACCATCCCATGCAACAAAGTGCTATCAACGTGATAGCAGTGCCAGTCGCTCCAACACCTTGCGTTCTACTGCATGCTTCCAGCCCCTGGCTCCAGAGATTTCTTGTACGCCTGCAGATCCCAATCCAATTTCCAGGTTCTCAAATATTCCGCCATAGGCGGCAGGCCCATGGATGCGCGCCGCTGATCGACATGGTCCGGATCTTCTAATGGTGAAACCTGGTAGATTCCCATTTTATCCTTGGTGATCTGGCTGCCATAAATCTGCTTCCTTCCTTCGCGCAACGCCACTCGGTCTTCAAGGAGTGCCAGCGCGCTCGCTCGCGACTTCTTGTTTTTGACAGCATTGCGCAACATCGGAAGATACTCTTTTTGGGTATACAAGTCGGCATGTTGAATGACGAGAAAAATCGCGGTACTGGCTCTCTCGCCAACCTTGTCCGGGCCAACCCAGCCATGTTTCTCCAAAATGGCTTTGACCTTCTGCAAGTTCTCTGCATCATTCCGACTGATGGTTCTCAGTAAGTCGATGACTTCTTTAGAGCCAGGTCCAAATCTCTCTTGTACCGCGATCACTTGTCTGCGACCATTCTGATCACTAGCAAAAATGTTTTCCAGTTCCTGTTGCAGCGGTTTGTCGTAATCCTTCTCCAGCACATCGATTTTGTTTTGCATCAACCCCAACAGCGTATGCCAGCGAGGGTCCGTGTGCAAGGTGACTAGGGCGCTGTCTTTGCGAGTATGGTCAATCTTCACCCATCCCCGATCGATCGCTTGCTGCAGCCAGTTGAACGCGACGTCCATTTCACCTGAAAGCGCGGCCGTGCAGGCAGCGCTGTAAAAGTCCCAGTGGGAGGCGTCAGCCATGCCCAGTACATTTCGGTACGCTTGCAGCGACTGCTTGTACGACTTTTCTTCGGCGAATTTCTTTGCTTGACTGAGCTGCGAAAAATAGTCCTCGGCACCCGCCGCACCGCAGAGGCTGACACACGACGCCCACGCACAAAGTAGTGCCACTGCTTTCATACATCCCTACCTTCAGTCTCATCGCCATCAGCGGCGACAAAACAAAATGTTGGCAAAGAGAACCGCAAGGTGAACCGATTTTTGTGGGTCAGTTCAGCCACTCCATGAATGCCGTGCAAAGAGAGTCACTGAACAGGCTTTTCCGTCTCGGAGACTAGCACTGAAAGCTTGTAATTTTTACCATTGGATGTGTTCCATGCGAGCGATGCCCGTTGGCCTATCTTTGCGAAGATTCTCGGTGTGCCAGCAGCCGATTCAACACCATCATGTGTTGTGAAAAGCTCGAATCTGAGGTCTGCCATATCTTCCACCCGGGTAGGTGTGACCTTCAGGCGGAACTCGTCCTTGACCGATATCTCACCGGCGGATCCGGACGGCTGCCAGATGGCGGGTTTTGCCAAGCTTTGACCGTCTCGTTCAATTTCCATGGCGACTCTCAGGCCCATGTCAGGTGCTGCAATTACTTGCAGGCAGGACAGCATAAGGGTGAATGCTGCAATTGTTCTAACCGTCATTTAGGTCCCTTTAAGGTTGTTTTTTGGGTTTCGAGGCTTACTGTAGCAGTTTGCTGGCCCCAGTTAGGGGGTGCCACTGTACGGCGGCTTTCGCTGCAAAACCGAAGTTCCGTATTGGGCTGGTAGCCGATAGCCAAACCTACAGACAGCGGTAACCCAATCTCATGGTCTGTTGCTTTAACGTTTGACTTAATCGGACTGCCGTAGGCAGGTCCGTTTGAACGATGGGTTGGGCATTGGTGGCGCTGCGACGCGAAATAATCTTAGAAGTCACAGCCTATCTGTCGATGGAACTGAGCAACGCTGGCACAGCGGAAATACCGGCTCGCGCCGCAGTGGTGAGTGGTGTAGGTCCGGTCCACCAAGAGGCGCGAATGTTGGCGGCTTCGTTCTTCTCGACGTCAGATAGCTCGGCTTGTGCAGCGGCAAGTCGGTCTGATAGTTCCTTGGGAGTGTTCGGCATCTGCTCCTTCAGGATGAGCATCAAGGCGAGACCCTTCGGCTTGTCCTTCGAATCGGAGCGCGACAGATAGTTGGCCAAGTACGCAGTGGATGGTATGTCTGCTTGACGAGATGCCTTCTCCCACCACGTCAATGCGTTGGCGATGTCGCCTTTCTTCCCAAAGTGCATGGCAACATCGTGTTGGGCGAGGTCATACCCGGCTTCGGCGGCGGGAAGTTTGAACTTCAGTGCGGTCTGTTCGTCCGATGGAACGACATCGGTGAACTGGCCCGCGTAGTAGCAACCGACCTTGTACGAGGCTAGGACGTTTCCGGCTTCCGCCGCCTCGGAGAAGTAGCGGAACGCGGCCTTATTGTCTCGTTGTGTCCCAATGCCATTATTGAGAAACATGCCAAGGTTGTACTTGACAGCAGCATTGCCGCTCTCGGTGAGTGCGGTCAGGCGCTTAAACATCGCTTCGGGCGACGGGTCGGCAGCGCTGGTGGGGGATGCGCAGGCGAGAACGAGAGTGGCAAGGGAGAGAAGTTTGGTGGTGGTGTTCATGGTATGTATTGACATGCCTAACCTGATGCATATCGCAGGTTTTGCGAGATATTCTGGACGCAGCGAAATAAACTGGGTATGAATTCCTCCTGAGACCAGCTTGAAGCCTTGCTTGCGGCGGGTTTACCTGAAATTTACGCAGGTATAAAAATTGCGACAAAACCAGCAGACTGTCTAGGTGAAATTCTATTCCTGAATGCGCACATCCTGACAATTGACAGCGATGGTTGTATGGCAGCTTCCGCTGCAGATCTGACTGATGTCCCCGCCTCGCAGCAATATGTTTAAGTGCTATAAAAATTAGAGCAATTTACACGGGTTCTAAGGCCGCTGCAGCCTGATTTAGCATCAATTTCTCCGGCTACGGCGGGGCAGCGGGGTCAGAGCCGAATTTCGTTCAGCACCGATGGCTCCGTCAATGCTTCTTTCCAGAATTCGGATCTGACCCCACTCCCCCTACGTGATCCGTGGCACCGTTCGTGGTGCAACAGCCTCGCAGGCCGGTGGATCGGGTGTCCCTTCGTCGGCCCCATTCGCGGTTGCCACAGAGTCGAAGTACCAAGCACCGTGTTGACGCAGAGATCCGAGAGAACCAAAAGCTTCAGCCCGCGAGCGTGGGCCAGAGAAGGGATGCACGATTCACCGGACCCGCCACCATCTCGGCCGACTGCTACCAATTCAGGAGCGCGTTACGCTTATCCGACGGGCGTGAGAGGGCTATTTTGCTCGGGACTCCCATACCCCCGCAAATCAGCCCTCTACAATCCCTCCATGCTAGCCAAAAGAATCATCCCCTGCCTGGACGTGACCGGTGGTCGTGTTGTCAAAGGCGTCAATTTTGTCGAGTTGCGCGATGCCGGCGATCCGGTGGAAATTGCGGCGCGCTACAACGAGCAGGGGGCCGACGAACTCACGTTTCTGGACATCACCGCCACCAGCGATGGGCGGGATCTGATCCTGCACATCATCGAGGCGGTGGCGTCGCAGGTGTTTATTCCGCTGACGGTGGGTGGTGGCGTGCGCACGGTGGAAGATGTGCGTCGCCTGCTCAATGCCGGGGCTGACAAGACCAGTTTCAATTCGGCGGCCATCGCCAATCCGCAGGTGATCGAAGACGCATCGCGCAAGTACGGTGCGCAGTGCATCGTGGTGGCCATTGATGCGAAGCGCCGCCAGGGCGACGATTTGGCGCAACGTGGTGCCGGCTGGGATGTTTACAGCCATGGCGGACGCAAGAACACGGGGCTGGATACCGTCGCCTGGGCGACCGAGATGGCGCGCCGGGGAGCGGGAGAGATTTTGCTGACCAGCATGGACCGTGATGGCACCAAGTCCGGGTTTGATCTGGAACTGACCCGCGCAGTGAGTGATGCGGTCGGTGTCCCGGTGATTGCGTCGGGCGGCGTAGGTACGCTGGAGCATCTGGCCGATGGCATTCAGATTGGCGGAGCGGATGCGGTGCTGGCGGCCAGCATCTTCCATTACGGTGAATTCACGGTGGCGCAAGCGAAAGAATGTATGGCCGCCCGTGGTATTCCAGTCAGGACGTAGCCAATGAGCACATGGCTTGATGCAATTCGCTGGGACGATAAGGGTCTGGTGCCCGTGATCGCGCAGGAACAGGGCACGGGTGACGTGCTGATGTTTGCCTGGATGAACCGGGAAGCGTTGCAGAGGACTGCCGAACTGGGTCGCGCGGTGTATTTCAGCCGGTCACGTGGCAAACTGTGGTTCAAGGGCGAAGAATCAGGGCATGTGCAAACCGTGCACGCAATCCGCATGGACTGTGACAACGATGTCATTTTGCTCAGCGTTACGCAGACCGGGCACACGCCGGGGATTGCCTGCCACACCGGGCGTCACAGCTGTTTCTTCAGCGTGTACGAGAATGGGGCCTGGAAAGTCACCGAACCGGTGCTGAAAGACCCTTCCACTATTTACCAATAATGCAGTCTTCCTCTGTTGATTCTGTCGATGCCCTGGCGCGCCTGGCCGCCGTCATCGAGTCCCGCAAAGCCAGCAATGGTGGCGACCCGGCCACGAGTTATGTCGCGCGTCTGTTGCACAAGGGGCCGGATGCATTCCTGAAGAAAATTGGCGAAGAAGCCACCGAGGTGGTGATGGCGGCCAAAGACGCCGACCATGGCGGCGACAAGGCCAAACTGGTCGGAGAAGTAGCCGACTTGTGGTTCCATAGCATGATTGCGCTGGCGCATTACGGTCTGGCACCCAAAGACGTGATTGGCGAACTGGTGCGCCGCGAGGGAACGAGCGGTATTGAAGAAAAAGCGCTGCGCAAAGTGCAGGCGCGCGACGGTGACGCCGCAAACCAACCCTGATGGAGAAGAGTCGATGAGCCTGGTGCTGGACCATGATTCGAATTGCCTTTTTTGCAAGATTGCGGCAGGCAAGATCCCTTCGCGCGTGGTGTACGAGGACGCCGAGTTTTTTGCCTTTCACGATATCCATCCGTGGGCGCCAGTGCACTTCCTGATTATTCCTAAATTGCACATTCCCAGCATGGCGCAGGTCACGGCGGAGCACGCTGCCCTGATGGGGCGCATGATGGCACTGGTGCCGCAACTCGCCGCGAAAGAGGGTTGCAACCCTTATCCGCAAGGGGGCTTTAGGCTGGTCACCAACACCGGAGCAGAGGGCGGGCAGGAGGTTCAACACCTCCATTTTCACGTGATGGGCGGACCCAGACCCTGGTTGCGCGGCTGAGTGACTAGAATCCGAGACATTCGTTAGGAGTAAGCAATGGGTTCATTTTCCATTTGGCACTGGTTGATCGTGCTGTTGATTGTGGTGATGGTGTTTGGCACCAAAAAGCTCAAGAACATCGGCTCGGACCTGGGCGGTGCCGTCAAGGGTTTCAAGGATGGCATGAAGGAAGGGTCCGCCTCAGTGGACGAAAAACCCGCTGCACCACCAGCGCAGGTCGCTAACGCCTCAGCTTCCGAAAAGACCACGATCGACGTCGAAGCCAAACAGAAGTCCTGATATGAATGTGGCCCCCACGCTCCGCCGCTTTGCGGGTCGCTGCCCCCCGAGGGGGCCGCGTTTTGGCAAAACCCCAAGTCCAGCCTTGGGGCGGCCCGGCGGCAAAACCTTTCAATGATCGATCTTGGCATTTCAAAGATCGCGCTGATTGGCGCTGTGGCGTTGATCGTGATCGGGCCGGAAAAGCTGCCGCGCGTGGCGCGCACTGTGGGCACTCTGCTGGGCAAGGCACAACGCTATGTGTCGGACGTCAAGGCCGAGGTCAATCGGTCCATGGAACTAGACGAGCTAAAGAAAATGCGTGATTCGGTGGAAAGTGCCGCCCGCAATGTGGAGAGTTCCATCCAGGCTGAGACCCAGAGTTTTGAGAAGTCGTGGGCGGAAACTACGGCCGAGCTGACTGAGCCGGTCGCGCCTGAAATGCCCCAATACAAGCATCCCGGTAAGCACTGGCGCCTCAAGCAGGGTGCTACGCCCCAGTGGTACAAAGCCCGCAATGGCGTGCGTACCAAGGCTTTGTCGGGTGCGGCCAGGGTCGCTCGGTACCGTCCGCAACGCTTGAGCTAGTTCGCCACTTATTTGCATGGCTACTGATAACCCACCACCCGACGAACTCGCCGGCACCGAGCAGCCCTTTGTGCAGCACCTGGTGGAGCTGCGTGATCGTCTGGTCAAGGCGGCCATTGCGGTGGGCGTTGCCTGTGCGGTGCTGGCGCTGTTTCCCGGGCCGGCCGCTCTCTATGACATTTTGGCGGCGCCGCTGGTGGCGTCACTGCCCAAGGGGGCCACGCTGATTGCCACGTCGGTGATTTCCCCCTTCCTGGTACCACTCAAAATCCTGCTGATGCTGTCGTTCCTGCTGGCCTTGCCCGTGGTGTTGTGGCAGATCTGGGCGTTCGTTGCGCCGGGTCTGTATTCGCACGAGAAGAAGCTGGTGATGCCGCTGGTGGTGTCGAGCACGCTCCTGTTTTTTGTAGGGGTGGCGTTTTGCTACTTCTTTGTGTTCGGTCAGGTTTTCAAATTCATTCAGGGTTTTGCGCCCAAGAGCATCACTGCAGCGCCCGATATTGAGGCCTACCTGGACTTTGTGTTGTCGATGTTTCTGGCCTTCGGCATGGCGTTTGAAGTACCTATCGTCGTCATCGTGTTGGCGCGCATGGGCATCGTCAGCATTCAGAAACTCAAGGACTTTCGCAGCTACTTCATCGTGCTGGCGTTTGTGGTGGCGGCCATCGTGACACCGCCGGACGTGGTCTCACAACTGGCGCTGGCCATCCCGATGTGCCTGCTGTACGAAGTGGGCATCTGGGCGGCGCAGATCTTCATCAAACACACGCAAGCGCCGCCGGAGACTGCGCCATCCTCTGAGACTTGAGCATCAAAACGGGCTTTCACGCCCGTGCAGCATGCGTAAGCAGCTATGAAAAGGGTAGCGTCTGAGCGTTTGCGTTCATTGCTGCGACGGGCGCGGTTTCGGCCGGGTGCCGGGAACCACGCTGACTTCGATGACCTTGCTCTTGCGCTCCACTGAGAAGCTGGTGGCGCTGCCAGGCTTGAGCGCGGCCACCTGCGCGAGCAACTGCGTCACGTTGGCCACCGGGGTGTCGCCAATCTTCACAATCACGTCACCGGGCTGAATGCCGGCCTTGGCGGCTGGGCCGTTCTGCAGGACACCCGTGATGACCACGCCCTGGCTGGCCTTGATGCCAAAAGTTTCGGCGAGTTCGGGCGACAGGTCGTTCGGCTCCACACCAATCCAGCCCCGGGTGACCTTGCCGTCCTTGACGATACTGTCGAGCACCTGGCGGGCCGTGGAAACCGGTATGGCAAAGCCGATGCCCATGCTTCCACCCGAGCGCGAATAAATGGCCGTGTTGATGCCCAGCAGGTTACCGCCGGTGTCCACCAGCGCACCACCCGAATTGCCAGGATTGATGGCAGCATCGGTCTGAATGAAATTCTCGAAGGTGTTGATGCCCAGCTGGTTGCGCCCCAGCGCACTGACGATGCCGCCGGTGACGGTCTGACCCACTCCAAACGGATTGCCGATGGCAAGCACCTGATCGCCAACCTGCAAGGAGTCCGAGTTGCCCAGCACGATGATGGGCAGGCGTTCCAGGTCAATCTTGAGCACCGCCAGGTCGCTGTCCGGATCGGTCCCGATCACCTTGGCCAGCGCGCGGCGGCTGTCATTGAGAATGACCTCGATTTCATCCGCTTCTTCCACCACATGGTTATTCGTCAGGATATAGCCGCTGGGGCTAACGATCACGCCACTGCCCAGGCCACCCTGTGGTTCACTGCCCTGGTCGCCAAAGAAGAAGCGGAACCAGGGGTCGCTGCTGTTGGCGCCACGCCGTGTGTTCTTGCTGGTATTGATGCTCACAACGGCCGCAGATGCCTTTTGCGCCGCTTGCCGAAAGCTCCCTATAGGCACCTCGCCAGGTGCGGGAGCAGGCGCCTCGATCAGTGCAACGGATCCGGCCAGGGAGGGGCTGCGGCCGAGCCACTGCGGCTTTAAAGTGGCCACCACAAAATAGGCGGCCAGCACAATAGTGGCGGTTTGCGAGAACAGGAGCCAAAGACGTTTCATGCCATTTCCAGTTGGGGAGCAAGTCCAGCGCAGACGTCCCAGGCACAAATTGTAGGGCTCGACCACGCTTGACACAGTAAAGTGGGGGCGAAATGCGCATTCAACATCAAATCATCCACATCGAACCCAGTGCGCCGACAAAGCCGGCTTTTGGCGCCCCCTGCAATGGCTGTGGTGTCTGCTGCCTGGCGGAACCTTGCCCATTGGGAATCGTTCTGTCGGGCAAGCGACGCGGGGCGTGTGATGCACTGGTGTGGGTGAATGCGACATCACAGTACCGCTGTGGCGCACTTGTGGCTCCGCAAGGGGTGCTCCGGAAAGCACTTCCCGCCGTACTGCGGAGCCTCGCTCACCTTTTGGCACCGCTCCTGACGCGGCTGGGGCGCCGCTGGATTGCGGCGGGAATCGGCTGTGACTGTAAGCTTGCACCCCATGATTGACGCTTTCGAACTCCAAACCGCACTGGATGGCCTGTTGCAGCCCCAAATGTTCAAGGACTATTGCCCCAACGGCCTGCAGGTGGAGGGGCGGCGCGAAGTTCGCACTTTGGTGTCGGGGGTGACAGCCAGTCTGGCGCTGATCGAAGCAGCCGTGGCCGAGAGCGCCGACGCGATTCTGGTGCACCACGGGCTTTTCTGGAGGGGCTATGACGGCCGCGTCACCGGCTGGATGCGCAAGCGCCTGGGGCTTTTGATAGAACACAACATCAATCTCTATGCCTACCACTTGCCCATGGATGCGCATCCGGAACTGGGCAACAACGCGCAGCTCGGGCGGCAGGTGGGGCTGGCGGTGCGCGAAGGCGCGTCCGCAAGGTTTGGCGAACAAGGGTTGGGCTGGATGGGTCAACCGGGCCCAGGGCAGACTTTTTCCACCGCTGCGCAGTTAGCTGTCCATGTGGAGCATGTGCTAAAACGGCCTGTAACGCTTGTAGGACCTGCGCAAGAAGCTATTAAAAATATAGCATGGTGCACGGGTGGCGCGCAGGGCTATTTCGAGGCGGCCATCGCCGCCGGGGCCGATGCCTTCCTCACCGGAGAGATTTCCGAGCCGCAGGCGCACCTTGCGCGGGAGTGCGGCGTTGCCTTTCTGGCGTGCGGGCACCACGCCACCGAGCGCTTTGGCGCGCCGGCCGTTGGAGCGTACGTGTCCCGACAATTTGGCCTGAGCCATCGGTTCATTGACATTGACAACCCGGCCTGAGCACTGCCCTGGCCCGACACCATGACGCTACCTTCACTACCTTTGGTTATCACCATGGGTGATGCCGCGGGGATCGGACCCGAAATCATCGCCAAGGCGTATCGTGACACCCCGGAAAACATGCACGGGATTTTCGTCGCGGGTGACGTCGGCACCATGCGCCGCGCAGCGCAGGTTTTGGCCTGTCCCGGTCAACCGGCGGTGCCCGTCGCGGTACTTGCCGCGCCGCAGGAGATCTGGCAGGTGCCGCCGCGCTGCATTCCGGTCTTACAGGTGGAGCACGCACTCACTGCGGTGCCGTGGGGCCAGGTCAGCGCGCAGGCTGGCGCTTTTGCCGGTCACTGTGTGCTGTGGGCAGCCCACGCCGCTTTGCGCGGCGAGGTGCGCGCCCTGGTCACCGCGCCGCTGCACAAGGAAGCGCTGGCAGCGGCAGGAGCACCGTTTGACAGGTTTCCAGGACATACCGAGATGCTGCAGGACTGTGCGGCCCAATTCTTGGGCAAGCCGGTGCGCGACTTACCCGTGCGCATGATGCTGGCCAATGAGGAACTGCGCACGGTGCTGGTCAGCATTCACGTCTCCATGCGCGATGCGCTGGACGCAGTGACCTATGACAACGTGTTGCAAACCGTGCACATTACCCACGCTGCGCTCGCCATGGTGCTCGGACGTTCGCCGCGAATCGCGGTAGCCGGTCTCAATCCGCATGCGGGGGAGGGGGGAATGTTTGGAAGGGAAGAGGTTGAATCGATTGCACCAGCGATCGCCGCAGCCCGGACGGCCGGCATGGATGTCAGTGGACCCTGGCCGCCAGATACCGTCTTCATGCGCGCCCGAAGCACGGCAAGGCGTCCGGGCGAATTCGACGTTGTGGTAGCGATGTACCACGACCAGGGCCTCATTCCGGTGAAATACCTGGGGGTGGAGACTGGCGTCAATGTCACCTTGGGCTTGCCACTGGTGCGCACCAGCCCCGACCACGGCACCGCCTTTGATATTGCTGGTACGGGAGGGGCTGACTGCGCGAGCTTGTGCGCCGCCATAAGAATGGCGCAAGGTCTGTCAGCTACAATCAATACTTCCCAAAGTAGTGATGTTCATTGAGGATTCTCATGAGTGAAACCCTTGTCGGCGGCCAGCCGATCGACTCCAGCAAGCGGACATGGCTGATTGCCTCCGGTTGCGCGGGCGCCGTAGGCGTTGGTGCAGCAGCTGTCCCCTTTGTCAGTTCCTTCCAGCCTTCAGAGAAAGCCAAAGCCGCTGGTGCTGCGGTCGAAGCCGACATTTCCAATCTGAAGCCGGGCGAAAAGATGACTGTAGAGTGGCGCGGTAAACCTGTCTGGATCGTGCACCGTACCCCGGAACAACTTGCGGCATTGCCCAAACTGGACCCGCAGCTGGCAGACCCCAATTCCGAGCGCAAGCCCGCAGAACAGGCACCTGCGTACGCCCGCAATGCAACCCGGTCGATCAAACCTGAATACCTGATTGCCGTGGGCATTTGCACCCATTTGGGTTGCTCTCCCTCTGACAAATTCCAGACCGGGCCACAGCCTTCACTGCCCGACGACTGGCAAGGTGGTTTCTTCTGCCCCTGCCACGGCTCCACATTTGATCTGGCCGGCCGCGTGTACAAGAACAAGCCAGCTCCCGACAACCTCGAGGTGCCGCCCCACGTCTACCTCTCCGACACCAAGCTGCTCATTGGTGAAGACCGGCAAGCTTAAGGAATATCGACATGGCTGAATTTCACGAAATCTCCCCTAACGCCCCGGCGGCAGAAAAGTTGCTGAACTGGGTCGACAACCGCTTCCCGCTCTCCAAGCTCTTCAAAGAGCACATGAGCGAGTACTACGCTGCCAAGAGTTTCAACGTCTGGTACGTGTTTGGTGTGCTGTCCCTGTTGGTACTGGTGATCCAAATCGTCACTGGCATCTTCCTGGTGATGCATTACAAGCCTGATGCTGCAGTGGCTTTTGCCTCGGTGGAGTACATCATGCGCGATGTGCCGTGGGGCTGGCTGATTCGCTACATGCACTCCACGGGTGCCTCTGCATTTTTTGTGGTGGTGTACCTGCACATGTTCCGCGGCCTGATGTATGGCAGCTACCGCAAACCCCGCGAACTGGTCTGGATCTTTGGTTGCGCCATCTTCCTGGCGCTGATGGCAGAAGCCTTTATGGGTTACCTGCTGCCTTGGGGCCAAATGAGCTACTGGGGTGCCCAGGTCATCGTCAATCTGTTCTCTGCCATTCCCTTTATCGGCCCTGATCTGGCGTTGCTGATTCGTGGCGACTATGTGGTGGGCGATGCAACCTTGAACCGCTTCTTCAGCTTCCACGTGATTGCTGTACCGCTGGTTCTGCTGGGCCTGGTGGTGGCGCACATCATTGCGCTGCACGAAGTGGGCTCGCTCAACCCTGATGGTATCGAGATCAAGGCGCACAAAGACGCACGGGGTGTTCCGTTGGATGGTATTCCGTTCCACCCGTACTACACCGTGCACGACATTTTTGGTGTCAGCGTTTTCCTGATGGTGTTCTCTGCCATTGTGTTCTTTGCTCCAGAAATGGGCGGCTACTTCCTGGAGTACAACAACTTCATCCCGGCCGACCCGTTCCAGACACCGCTGCACATTGCGCCGGTGTGGTACTTCACGCCGTTCTACTCGCTGTTGCGTGCCGTCACTACCGAAATGATGTACGTGCTGATCGTATGTGTGCTCGCGGGTGCCGTGCTGGCTGTGTCCAAGCTGAAGATGCCTAGCCTGTTCAAGGGTCTGATCGTTGGCTCAGCGGTGGTGATTTCTGCGCTGATGATGTCAATTGATGCGAAGTTCTGGGGCGTCGTTGCCATGGGCGGTGGCGTTGTCATCCTGTTCTTCCTGCCCTGGCTGGACAACTGTTCGGTGAAGTCCATCCGCTATCGTCCCGACTGGCACAAGTGGCTGTATGCCGTGTTTGTGATCAACTTCCTGGTGCTCGGTTACCTCGGTACGCAGCCGGTGTCGGTCATCAGCGGGCGCACTGCGCAATTGGGAACCCTGTTCTACTTTGGCTTCTTTTTGCTCATGCCCTGGTGGAGTCAACTTGGGAAATGCAAGCCTGTGCCTGACCGTGTCACGTTTACGGCGCATTGAACTGGAGTCATAAATGAAAACCATGGGTTTCTGTCAAAAATTCATTCTCGGTTTGGTGTTCGGATGCGCTTCGTTGGTGGGGTCGGTGCACGCGAATGCGGGCGGACCTGCCTGGGACAAGGCGCCCGATAAAACGACCGACATGGCGGCACTGCAAAACGGTGCCAAGTTGTTTGTCAACTATTGCCTTAATTGCCATTCTGCCGCGTTTCAACGCTACACACGGTTGCAGGACATCGGCCTGACCGCACAGCAGATCAAGGACAACCTGCTGGTGACCAATGGCAAGTTTGGCGAGACCATGAAGGCAGCCATTGACCCCCAACAGGCCAAAGCCTGGTTCGGTGTCAACCCCCCAGACCTGACCCTGATTGCACGATCGCGCGCGGGTGCAAACGGCACGGGTGCGGACTATCTGTACACCTATATGCGAACCTTTTACCGCGATCCTTCCAAACCCACAGGCTGGAACAACGTGGCCTTTCCAAATGTCGCAATGCCCCATGCGCTTTGGGAGCTGCAGGGCGAGCGCAAGCCGGTGTTTGCGGATGTAGAACAGCATGGCGTCAAAACGCAGGTACTCAAGGGCTGGGAGCAAGTGACCCCGGGGACAATGGCGCCTGCGCAGTACGATCAGGCGATCGCAGATTTAGTCGGTTACCTGCAGTGGATGGGCGAGCCAGTGCAAAATACCCGTGTCAAGCTGGGAATATGGGTTCTGTTGTTCTTGTCGGTGTTGACGTTTTTCACATGGCGCCTCAATGCGGCGTACTGGAAAGACATTAAATAAGTAGATCTTGCACGCGAACGGGATCGTCACATTCGACGAGCCCGGTAGCTTCAGAGTGGGTCAGCATTTGGCGACCCACTCTTTTTAATTTTTAGGAGTCTCTCGCCATGATGGTGCTGTATTCAGGAACAACTTGCCCTTTCTCCCACCGTTGCCGCTTCGTGCTGTTCGAGAAGGGCATGGACTTTGAAATCCGCGATGTGGACTTGTACAACAAGCCCGAAGACATCAGTGTCATGAACCCGTATGGGCAGGTGCCGATCTTGGTGGAGCGCGATCTCATTCTGTACGAGTCGAACATCATCAACGAGTACATCGACGAACGTTTCCCGCACCCGCAACTCATGCCCGGTGACCCGGTGGATCGCGCACGTGTGCGTCTGTTCCTGCTGAATTTTGAGAAAGAACTCTTTGTGCATGTGTCGACGTTGGAGGCGCGCAGCTCCAAGGGCAATGAGAAAGCGCTTGAGAAGGCGCGCTCCCACATCCGCGATCGCCTGACACAGTTGGCGCCCGTCTTCTTGAAGAACAAGTTCATGCTGGGTGACAACTTTTCGATGCTTGACGTAGCCATAGCGCCCTTGTTGTGGCGTCTGGACTATTACGGCATTGACCTGAGCAAGAATGCCGCGCCCTTGCTGAAATATGCTGAACGAATTTTTTCGCGCCCTGCCTACATCGAGGCGCTGACACCGTCTGAAAAA
The DNA here is from genome assembly GCA_020048895.1 of Rhodoferax sp. GTDB lineage: Bacteria > Pseudomonadota > Gammaproteobacteria > Burkholderiales > Burkholderiaceae_C > Allorhodoferax. Next base: position 26,923 of record JAIFLV010000137.1, read on the forward strand.
GTAATGCGCAAGTAATTACGGGGTAACCGCACCATGATTGACGCCACCGATTCCAGCTCGACCCGGCCTTATCTGATTCGGGCCTTGTACGAGTGGTGCACGGACAATGGCTTCACGCCGTTTGTCGCCGTGCTTGTGGACGAAACGGTGCGTGTGCCTAATGAGTATGTCAAGGATGGCGAGATCGTGCTGAATATCAGCTTTGATGCCACCAGTTCCTTGCAGCTGGGCAACGAGTTCATCGAGTTCAAGGGTCGCTTTGGCGGCGTTGCGCGCGATATTCTGGTACCAGTCAATCGGGTTCTGGCTATCTATGCCCGCGAGAACGGGCAGGGCATGGCGTTTCCGATGCTGGCAGCATCCGAGAGCACCGCGTCCGAACCACACCCCACCGAGACCAAGCCTACAACCCTCAGCAGTGTTTCAAAACACTCGGAAAAGCATACGACAACGGCCACTAAGCCGCCTGGCGGAACCAAACCATCACTGACGCGCATCAAGTGAAAATTTGTGCCCTGGAATGGCAAGTAGCCTGCGGTCCCTGGGTTAGAATCGCTGCTTCGCCGATTTAGCTCAGTTGGTAGAGCAACCGCCTTGTAAGCGGTAGGTCATCAGTTCGAATCCGATAATCGGCACCAAGTGATAGTACAACGGCCTCCAGGTAGAGATACTTGGAGGCCGTTGTTTATTGATCGCGCATTGCCATTTTCCGTTAGTCGAATGACACGCTCCATTGCAAGGTCTGGCAAGGTATACCTCGTAGGTGCGGGGCCCGGTGATCCGGAGTTGCTCACACTGCGCGCCGCACGTCTGTTGGAAACTGCGGATGTCGTCGTCTACGACCATTTGGTAACGGACGCGATCATGGATTTTGTCGCTCCAGAGGCTCTGCGCATTTGCGTCGGAAAACAGCGCAATAACCACACATTGCCGCAGGAGGACATCAATCAACTACTGTCTGGGTTAGCCAACACCCATCAACGCGTGGTACGTCTCAAGGGAGGGGATCCGTTCATTTTCGGCCGTGGTGGCGAAGAGTTGCAATCATTGGTTGCCAACGGCATCCCCTTTGAAGTGGTACCGGGCGTTACTGCAGCATGTGGGGTCAGTAGCTACGCGGGTATACCGTTGACGCATCGCGACTATGCTCAGAGTTGCACTTTCGTGACCGGGCATCTTCAGGATGGTTCGACCAATCTCGATTGGACGACGTTGGTCAGGCCACGACAAACTGTGGTGATCTATATGGGGCTGGGAGGCCTGGAGGAAATTTGCCGCCAAATGATGCAACACGGCGCGAGACCAGAGCTGGGTGTTGCGGTGGTTCAGGACGGGACAACCGAATCCCAAAAAGTAATTTGTGGCACATTGGCTGACATCGCCACTCGGGTCGCAGATGGGCAGTTGAGGTCACCTTGCCTTACCATCATTGGAGATGTTGTCCGTTTGCATCCGCAGCTCCAGTGGTTTTCCCGCAGACCTTAATGCACTTGGCCGATATGCGTCATCTTCAAGTGGTGTTTGAATTGCTCGAATACGAACGAATCTGGAGTGTGAAATCAGCTACAGCACTGTAAAGCACGTGTCGCCGCGTTGGTGGCGTGCATACCCGCAGGGTGCCTTGGGTGCAGACGTTCTGGCAGGAATCGTGCTGGCCGTACTGGTACTGCCGCAAAGTCTTGCCTATGCCATGTTGGCAGGCCTGCCGCCACAAGCGGGGTTGTATGCCAGCATACTGCCGGTTATTGCCTACTCCATCGTAGGAAGTAGCATGACCCAGGCGGTTGGGCCAGTTGCAATTACGGCGATCATGACCTACGCACTGCTGAGCCCACTGGCCGTGCCGCTGAGTCCGCACTACCTGGCCTTGTCGGCTCTGCTGGCATTGATGTCGGGCTTCGCGGTGATGGCTATGGGTGCACTGCGGCTGGGGTTCCTTTCGAACTTGCTGAGTCGCCCGGTGGTCAGTGGCTTTATTTCCGGGTCTGCACTGCTTATTCTCGTCAGTCAGTTGCGTCTGCTGCTGGGCCTGGATGTGCACGCGGCAAACACATGGGAGCAACTGTTATTGGTCTACCGGCTGTTACCGCATGCAAACAGCTACGCAGTGCTCATGGGTGCTGGGGGCATAGTAGTCCTCATGGCCTCGCGTGTATGGGGCGTGGGTCTGTTGGCGGCATGGGGCGCGACACAGTTCTTCGCAGACTTGATCTCACGGCTCGTACCATTGCTGCTGGTTGTATGTTCAACGTTGCTAGTGGTCGTGCTCGATCTTGATCTTCACCAGGGCATTGCCACGGTTGGCAGCGTTGAGGGCGGGTTGCCGGAGTTGGCGCTACGTGTTCCTGAGTGGTCTGAGTTTCGTCTGCTTGTTGTTCCAGCACTGGTGATGGCCTTTGTCGGCACGGTGCAGAACATCACTATGGCACAGGCGCTGGCGATGAAACGCCGGGAGCGAGTGGCCGCCAATCATGAACTCATTGGGTTGGGTCTCTCCAACGTTGTATCGGCTTTTTCAGCGGGCATGCCGGTGGGTGGAGGCTTGTCTCGATCTGCAGTCAATGTCGCCTCTGGGGCACGGACGCCATTGGCCGGAATCGTCTCTGCATTGTGCATGCTTGGCCTTGTGTTGATTGGCACCAGCTGGTTTGCGCGCGTTCCACTACCGATTTTGGCTGCTTGCATTGTGGTGGCAGCCATTGGAATGATCGACATTGGCGAGTTTCGCCGTGCGTGGTCCTACGACCGCGCGGATGCGATAGCGTTTGCGGGCACTGCGTTGGGCGTGCTTGCGTTGGGGCTGCAGTTGGGCATAGCGCTTGGAGTCGGCCTGTCATTGGCGACGCTGCTTTACCGTGCTTCGGCGCCCCACATTGCGGTGGTGGGGCGCATCGTAGGCACCGAGCACTTTCGCAACGTTGATCGCCATGGCGTTGAGACTTTGCCGGGAGTATTGTTCTTGCGTATTGACGAGAGTATCTTTTTTGGCAATCTTCAGGCCATTGAGTCACGGCTAATGGCGGAAATTGCCAAGCTTGCGGACCCGCTTGACGTGGTACTTATCTTGAGCGCAGTGAACCGGATAGATCTCACCGGGGTGGAGGCGCTCGGCGAAATGCACCAAAATTTGCGGGAGCGGGGTATTGAACTGCATCTGGCCGAAGTCAAGGGACCTGTGCAAGATCGTATGCAACGTACTTCCCTATGGGCCAATGTCGGGTGCAATGTTCACCTGTCGGCTCAGGTCGCTTTTGAAGTACTGCAGAACAAACCTGCTTGATTGAACCGGCTATCTCGTGCGAGAAACGTCAGTTGCAGCGTTTCTTGCGTTTCATCAAGCGCCAAACTGAGAGCGTGAAGATCCGTTGCTTGTCCAGTAGTCCTGACCTCGGTGCCAACTTAGCAGCGTGGATCAAATCTTGGCGAGTGCTTTGCCATCCAGGGTTTCATTGGCAGGTCTTCCTTGATGACGTGCTGAATCAACCAGTCCCGCAAATAGGTGCCAAATCGGGTAGACGAGGCGTCCGTCCACGTCTCGGTAACTTCCGATCTGAAAGTGTTCAGGGTTTCAACCAGACGGGTGTGGGATGCATGCAATTGTCCTGCGCCCGGATAACCCACCGCTTTAGCGATCAGTTCTTCACGCTCAAAGTGGGTGTTGCTGTAGCGCGCCAGTTCATCCAATGTATGTGCAAGCTCCTTGCGGTTACTTGTGCGCAGGCACTCTTCAGCTTTGTTAATGACCTCGATCAGGTGCTTGTGATCGGCATCGATCAGGTCATTGCCGATACTCAACTGGTCACGCCATTGCAATCCCATGATGCTCCCTTGATGTAGTTATAGACAAGTTAGGTTGGATTAGCGGGACACTTCACGGGTTGCTGAGCCACCGCCATCGATTCGGCCTGAATCGCGGTCAACGCGATGGTGAAGACGATGTCGTCGACCAGAGCGCCACGGGACAAATCGTTGACGGGTTTGCGCAGCCCTTGCAGCATCGGTCCCACTGACACGACGTTCGCTGATCGCTGCACCGCCTTGTAGGTTGTATTGCCTGTATTCAAGTCAGGGAAAACGAATACCGTTGCCTGGCCTGCCACCGCGCTGCCGGGGGCTTTTTGCGCAGCGACCTCTTCCACGGTAGCCGCGTCGTATTGCATCGGTCCATCTAGCACCAAGTCTGGCCAGGTGGTTTTGGCAATCTCTGTGGCTGTACGCACTTTCTCGACGCCATCGCCCGAACCCGACTCACCAGTGCTGTAGCTGATCATTGCAACTTTCGGCTCAATGCCGAAAGCTGTAGCACTGTCGGCGCTCTGTTTGGCAATCTCAGCGAGTTCCTGAGACGTGGGGTCGGGGTTGATCGCGCAATCGGCATACACCAGCACCTGCTCAGGCATCAGCATGAAAAAGCAGGACGACACAATCGAGGAGCCTGCCGCGGTTTTAATGAGTTGCAATGCGGGGCGCACTGTACTCGCCGTCGTGTGTACCGCTCCACTGACCAGACCGTCGACTTCATCGATGGCCAGCATCATGGTGCCCAGGACAACCGTGTCTTCCAATGCCGCGCGCGCCTGCCCCGGTGTGAGCCCTTTGCTTTTGCGCAGCTCGACCATGGGACCCACGTAGTGCTCGGCAATTTGACCCGGATCCAATATCTCCAATCCGGGCGGGAGTTCTATGCCCGCAGCGTCGGCCACTGCTTGGATCACCTTGCGTTTGCCCAAGAGCACGCAGCGTGCGATGCCCTTTTGCGTACAAATGACTGCGGCGCGTATCGTGCGCGGCTCATCCCCTTCAGGCAACACGATGCGCTTGTTGGCAGCACGCGCCTTGCGTATGAGTTGATACCGGAACGCTGGTGGTGACATGCGACGAGAGGTCGCCAATTCCAGGCCAGCGCAAATGGCCTCGCCATCGATTTGTTCGGCAATGCTTTCGATCACCGTGTCCATGCGCACCAAGTCGTCTTGCGGCACCGCCAAGGGCAAGCGGCTGATGCGGGCTGCGGTCTCATAGCTATCACCATCCGTTCGCAACACCGGCAGTCCACCGTGAAACGCCTGCGAACCCAAACGCTCAATGCGTGGGCTGATAAAGCTATGGTGGGTCAGCAACAAGCCTGCAAGTTCAATTCCATTGCTGGCCGCCAGTGCTGTGGCCAAAATGACATCATCCCGGTCACCAGCACTCACCACCAATGCTCCAGGCTTCAGTCTGGCAATGACTTCCGACACTGAACGAGCGGCGAGGACGGTCTCCAGCATCCGGCGGGTACCGATCTCTCCTTCGATCATTACATCAGCGCCTAAATGGCGTGCTACATCAATAGTGCGAGGCGCTGACAGGACGGGATTATTCTGGATTACGCCCCAAACCGGAATACCGTCAAGTTGGCTGGCGGTTGCTTGCGCATCGTAGTCGAGGCCAGCACGATTGAAAATGACCCCGGCTACGTTTCTTCCGGCATTGCGCACCTGGGCAATCAGGTAGTGCGTCTCTGCAAGACCCTGTGCATCAGCGGCGCTGGCAACGAGAACCACTTCTGCCTGCAAACTGCGCGCGATATCCGCCGACAAGCGCGGAATAAATGCCCGACTGGGATCCGCGTGGATTCCCTCTACCACCAACACATCCGCGGTGGCCGTGACAGACATCGCCAAGCTGACAATATTCTCCAGCAATTCGTCGGTCTTGCCACTGGTAACGTGTTGTGTTGCCAGACTCATGGGCAATGGGTCAGGGGTATTCTTGATGTGGCAGATACTGCGCGCAAAGAGAACGGAGGGCTCGGTCTCCGGTGTGCGCTTGGTGATGGGTTTGACAAACGCCACCTTCAAACCCCGACGTTGCAGCGCTCGCAATAACCCCAGGGATACCGACGTGAGGCCCACGTTGGGCTGGGTTGCGGCGAGAAAGTACGTGCGCATAGTGATGGCTCCGGTAGTGCTGCTTTAGTCAACTCGCGTTTGTGAGGTGGGGGGCGATGACAGTTCCGAGCCAACCTCGCGTGACTCGACGTCAACAACATCAGCAGTGCTGGGCGCCGACCGCGCCGAATTTCCTGGCCAATGCCCCTTTTGGTAATCGTGCGCTGTTTGGCGATATCGATTAAAAGTCGCTACAAAAGTCGGCTTGCGGCCCGTCAAAAAAAACCGTGCTATCAAGTAAAGGGCAGTCAGCAAACCCAGGAAAATCGCCACGATCACGAACGCCACCACGATCAGCAGAAAAGCGATTTTCATCACGCCCCGCAAAATAATGCCCACCAGATCTGTTATCCATTGCATACAGCCATTTTGCCCTGTTCGGGATCGTTCGGCTTGTGTTGAGTCAGGAATTCAGCGGGTGCTGGCGCGTCTTGCGGATATGCATCTGCGTTACAGTTGAACTTTTCATCATAGAGGTGTGACATGGCAAAAAAAGGGCAAGAATCCAATGTGGTGTACGGCACCGAAGACTTGCTTACCAGCCTATGTAATTCAGTCACCCGTGTCCTGACCGTGGCTACGCAATGCCACATCCATTACTCCGGCATGGTTCAACGCATCACGAAGACGTGCCTGAAGCCCGATATTGGCTGTTTCGTACTATTTGACGGCGGTTTCTCTGGCCTGGTCGTGCTCAATTTCTCAGCCCAAACTGCGATGGAGCTGTACGAGAGCTATATGCTCAACATGGGCATGCCAAAGAGCGAGTTGGCCAGTGCACACACTTCTGATGAAGTCAGCAACATCATGGGTGAGTTGATGAACCAGATCGTGGGTGACTTTACTGGCAAGGTGCGGCGTGAGTTGCAAACCCACATTACGCAGAACCAGCCAAAAATGCTGGTTCTCAACAAGCAAGTGGTGCTTAGTGTTGACACACACCTGGACAAACCCGAGGCGCGGCGTGTCACTTTCTATACCGGGCGCAACAACATCTTTTATCTCGAGCTGGCCATTGACCGGACGGAGTTCATCAAGTTGCACGATTTCGAAGCCAACGAAGTGCCGGACCCGGATGCGTTGATTGACCAGACCAATTCTGAGCAGCTTTCTGCGGCTGTGTCAGCCACAGAACCCGATGCACATGCCGATCTTTTGAAGTCGCTTGGAATGTAATGACATAGCGGCCAGCCACTTTTTCAAACCTAAGGAGTTGCAATTGAGCACTTTTGACCACAGCAGCCTGATCAAGAATATCAATGAGAATCTGGCCCCACTTCGAAAATCTCAGCCCGATGCAATGCAGGCTTTTGGCCAGCTTGCCAAGACTTCCATGGCCGAAGGGGCTGTGAGTTCCAAGCACAAGGAACTGATCGCACTGGCCATCGGGATCACCCAACATTGCTCAGGTTGCATTGGCTTTCATGTCAAGGCGCTGGTTAAACTGGGTTGCACGCGCCAGGAGCTCGAGGAAATGCTGACGGTTTGTGTTTATATGGGTGGGGGGCCGGCGCTGATGTACGCATCGGAAGCGATCAATGCATTTGAGAAAATGCAGCTACCGACTTCCTGAGCGGTGAGTCTGGCGTTGCCGCAGTCGGCCACAAGAGTCTGCAAATGCCATCGGATAAGCGTGCGGCTTAGGCAAAATTACCAAGTGGCACCAGGTGCGGATAAGACGCCTGTGGTGGCATAAAGTGTCGACATCGTGTTTCAACAATGAATAGGAGATTTCATGTTTTCAGAATTCAGCGGGCTTGTAGCGCAGCTTAAAGCGACCGACCCAACTTTTGCGGCACTCTTTGACAAGCATACCGCGCTTGATGAAAAGGTAAGGCGAATGGAAACCCATGCGGAACCAGGAACACATGAGGAAATCGAGATTTTGAAAAAAGAGAAGCTGCTGATCAAGGATCACGTGTATGCGATGCTGAAAAAGGCCGGTATTCCAGCCACTTGAGCGGATCCCCGACCGCTCGATCAAGCGCTCTTGTTAATCATCAAGCCTTGCTGAAAGTTCTCCATATCTCTGGAGATCTGCAAGGCTTCTTCGGACGGAAACTGCCAGACGATGTCTTTGGTTGAGCGGTCTGTCATGCGCACAATGGTTTTACCGCTGCCTTCGTCAATCGAGAACTGCAGGTCCGAGGCGCGTGCGTTCATCGTTCGCTGAAGATCATTCACAATAGTTTTCAGTTCCTCAGGCGCTGGCGCTGTTTTTGCCAGCCTTTCAATCGACTGGAGTTCTGACGCCGGCGGCAACTGTGTGGTCTCGGCGCGACCAGCCTCAACGGGGCTGCCACGCGCGACAGGTGGAGTGCGTCCCCCCTGTGGTGTGGCGGCACCCATTAACGGTGTGCCCAGTGATGCAATGGTAGACATGGCTGCAATTTTCTTTCGACTCTTTGTCTGAGAACGCCAAAAATACTGGTGCCTCTCACCTTGTATCGGCATCCCACGTAAGAACTTGAGGGCCGATAAGTTGAATTGCATCATCACATCGGAGGTCAAAAGGGATGGGGAGTCGATTCTGGAACGACCCGCAGTGGTTAAGCTTTTCGCAAAAGTGATATGGTCCCGACATTGAAAGAAAAAGCACAAGCACACAAGCGCTACCTCCATGGACCTACCTGATATTTCCATCGTCGAGACTGATGGGCTCGTATTCTTGCGCGGCCAGCCAAATCGTGCGCGGGAGCCGGTTGATGAAGCCAGCCTGCGGGCGCTGTTGGCAGAATTCGCAGACGCGGGCTGCGTTCTTGACGATAGCGCGATCGCAACCGCAGTACAGCATTGCAATGGCAGACCAGATCCCTTCGCTATCCAGGTGGCGCAGAGGTATGACGCCCAAATCCACGTTCGGATTGCCAAGGACGACATGGTGGCTGAAATCAGCATTGCTGCAGCCTGCGGCGGCAGGGTCGCTACCGTCGGGGACATTATTCAGGCGTTGACACAGGCCGGCGTGCTTTTTGGAATTGACGACACGGCCATGCTGCACGCGTGTGACCAGGGAGCATGCAGTGCCACGCGAATTGCCGTGGGAACCATGCCGCAGGACGGAGTAGACGCCTGGTTCGAAGAACTGATTCCTCACACTGCTGACAGGGCGCCCAAGGTCGATGAAAATGGGTTGATCGACTATCGGGAACATGGCGCGATCGAGGTGGTGTCCGCTGGGATGCCACTTATGCGGCGCCATCCGGCCACCATGGGTAACCCGGGTCGCACCGTTCGAGGAAGAACCCTTACCGCAAAGCCGGGCCGCGATGAACCGTTTGCGTCGCAACTCGTCGGCGCCCATTGCGACGCCAGTGACCCCAATCTTTTGGTGGCAACCCAAACGGGGCAGCCTGTACGTATCAGTGGCGGCGTCATGGTTGAACCAGTGCTGCAGGTCGCCGAGGTGAATATGGCATCTGGCAATATCCATTTTGAAGGCTCGGTCCAGGTCAAAGGAGACGTGGTTGCGGGCATGACTGTTCAGGCCAGCGGAGACATTCTTGTTGCCGGTATGGTCGACGGCGGTGTGCTGGAGGCGGGTGGCGACATCCGGATTGCAGGTGGCGTAATTGCCCATGCCAAATTGCACGCGAGCGGTGCAATCCAAGCAAAGTTTGCACAGGGCGTGCAGATTCAAGCGGGCACCGTGCTGGCGATTGCCGACATGGCCATGGACTGCCAGTTGACTTCACTCAACCAGATCCTGATTGGTGCCGAGAATCCCGGCAAGGCGCGCTTGGTGGGTGGCTCGGCAACTGCGATGATGCTTGTGAGCGTGCCGCTGCTGGGGTCATCCAAGGCTACGGTGACCAAGGTCTCTGTCGGGTCCAATTCCGAATTGATGGCGCGCTACGCGGCATTGGAAAAGCGCATCGCGCAGGAAAAGGAAACGGAAGAGTCACTAGAGAAACTCATCAAGCAAGTGATGGTGAACAAAGACCCGAAAGGCATGTTGCCTCGCATTCAGGCCTCGCGCCAGCATGCTATTCAAGTGTGGGGTCAATCACTCGCAGAGAAGAGGGAGCTGGAAGCACAAATTGCGTTTGCGCTTACCGCAAAGATCGTCGTGGGTACGGCAGTGGAGGGCGCGGTCGACATGTCTTTTGGCAACCATGCCACCCGTATCCGCAAAGAGTATCCAAGTGGAACGTTCGCACTCGATCCTGCCGAATTGGTAGTCTCATTTGCTGATGCAATGGGGCGTACTACTCTGCTGACCTAGCCCCGCGGTGGCGCTGAATGCATCTCCTGCGCGGCCTGCAAGTCGCCGTCCGCACGTTCCGCCGCATCGGATATAGCCTAAATCGGCCTGTAACGCCCGTCCTGTATGCGTAAGCTGCTATCGTATTTGCACTATTCGGTGGTTTTCCGGGTCTGCGTGCGATACTGTCTTGGGGTAACGCCGAGCCAGCGGCGAAAGGTGCGGCTGAAGTTGGAAGCATCCTGAAACCCCAAATCACTGGCGATGCTCTCTACGGATGCATCACCCTGCCGCAAGGCGTGGGTAGCCTGATCTCTACGCATTGCATCGAGTAGCACCTGATAGCTGGTTCCCTCTGCCTTGAGCTTACGGATCAAGGTGCGCGAAGATACGTTCAACTGAGTGCTCAGCTCGGACAATGACAGCAGTTTGTCACCACTGTGCCGTCGCAGGTTAGTCTCCACTTTGGCAGTCAATGCATTGGTGGTCAGAGCCGAAGCGGTCTTTTCCAGCACTTTGTTTGCCAATTCATAAGCCTCGGCGTCGGCCGTCAAGCAGGCCATATTCAGCATGGCAAGAGGCAGGTGAAAGGCTAGATGCGCCGCATCAAAGCGCAAGCATCCCACACCAAAACGTTGGTATTGCGCCGCCCAGGCCGGCTGTGGAAAAGGAAAATCCACCGTCATGGGCTCCAAGACCGGCCCAATGGCGGCTTTCATTGCCGTCAGCAACATGGCACAGTAGTTCTCGCCAATAAATTGGCGCAATGGTCCAAGGTCAATCTTTTCACGTACTTCCAAGGTGCCGCCTTCAGGCCGCTCGAAAAAAGTGAACTCCAGCGCCTCGGTTTGAACATGCGAAAACCGGCCAAGGGTCTGCAGCATTTGCCGCAGGTCACGGCTAGTCATTGCGGCGTGGCCGATCACGCCGTGTACCGATACCGGTGCGCTTTCACCCAACTCCAAACCCAGCCACGGGCACTGCAAGGCAACTTTGGCAGCATTGACGAGCTGATAAATGGTGGCAAAGTTGATCGGATTCGTGTCTGTTGACAGCGTGGCCCAGTGGAGCCCTGCCTGAGCGAAGACGGCATCGGCATCTGCCCCCCGGCTTTTCAAAAGCATGTAAAGCATGCGGGGGTACGCCGGCTGGGTTGAAATGGTTTGCAGGGTGTCGCTCATGGGTCCAACGATGCATGATCTTGTCATTTTGAGACGATTTTATGGCAGTTTTAACTCTGTGCCGCACATTGCATTGCCCCGACAATCGCGGGTTTGCACGTGAATTTCCCGTCGGGAAAATTTGAGACGGGCTCACCTCCTGCAATTTGTACAGAGTGCCAAGCAGTCTGTTTTCGAGAAATCTGATAGCCATCATGCATGCTTTGGTCAGGAAGAAGATTGGCTTGGCCATCGCGTTGGTCATTGCCCTTGCTGTTGGCGTGTATGCCCTCAAAAGCGATGTGCTACGGCCAGTAACGGCAACGCGCGACTTCAACGGAAAATCTTTCCGTCTGCTGGTGGTGGGTGACCCGTTTGCCAATGCGCTGCAGGTGGCAAGCGCCGAACTTGCCAAGCGCTCCGGCGCACGCATCAACATCGAAGTGGTCGGGTACAACGATGTGCGCCGTTTGATTCTGCAAAACGCCACGGATGCGCAATCGGAATACGACGTGGTCAGTTTCGATGTGGTCTGGACCGGCGAGTTCGCCACTGCCAAGGCACTCTCGCCATTGCGGATGAATCGTGCTCCGGAGCTGGATGCGCAAGACTTCCTGCCATTGGCAATGCAGCAGTCCCGGGTGGGACATGATCAGTTGGGCCTGCCCATCGAGCCGCATCCCGAGTTGCTCTGGATGCGCACCGATCTGCTGGCGCAGGCTGGTCTGGCGGCACCGACCACCACCGACGATCTGTTGGCAGTTGCCAAAGCGCTAATGCGACCCCGGGAAGGACGCTATGGCCTGTGCTGGAACGGGCAGCGGGGTCAGGCATTGGGCCAGCAAATGGCGCACTTTTATGGCGCTTTTGGCCAACCCCTGCTGGATGCGGCCGGCCGCCCCACCCTGGACACACCGCGTGCGCTGGCGGCGGCACGCTTTGCACAGGCGCTGCTGGCGGTGTCGCCGCCGGACATTCTGGCGATGGCCTGGGATCAGCGCACCCGCGCCTTTGCCAAAGGCGCCTGCGCCATGACCTATGAGTGGGCCGCGCGCTCGTACCTGGCCGAACAAGACCCTGCCTCGGTGGTTGCCGGCAAGGTCACCTATCTGCCCGCTCCGCATGCCAAGGGTGAGCAGTCTCTGACTCCGCTGGGAACGTGGAGCCTGGGCGTTCCCGCCAATCTGGGTGCGCGACATGACGATGTCGAGCAGTTTCTGTTCTGGTTGTCGGAACCAGCGCAGCAACGCCTCCTGGCGCACGCCGGAAACGGCGGCATGCCACGCATGACGCTGTTGGACGACAAGCAACTGATCAGCCGCTACCCGGCTTTTCCGGTGGTCTCTAAACTCAGTCGTGATCATGCGTTGTCGGACTTGATGCGACCAGGCGTGCCGCAGTGGTCGGGCCTGGCTGAGTTGATGGGCACGGTTTTTCACGACATGCTCAGTGGCAATCTGACGCCTGAAGCGGCAATCGCCTTGGCGCAAACACGTGCACTGCAGTTGTTTGCAGCGCCCGCGGTGCCGTGATGGGCTGGCCAATTCCCGGGCGACTGCAGAATCGTCTGTCTCTGGTGTTGGTGTTGGCCCTGATCCTGCCGGTCAGCGTTGTGGCCTGGTATGCCGTCCACAAATCGACGCAGGCACTGGTGCGCACCGTGGAGATCGATCACCTGCAAAACCTCAAAGTCCGGGTGTCAGATGCCCAGGCCCTGCTGGAGCAGCCGCGTGCCGACTTGTACGAACTCAGTCAGAACCCTCGTTTGCGACTGGTGCTCGATTTGAATGTTGCGCAGCGTGGTGCGCGAGAGATCGAAATCGAGGATCTGCTGCGCTCATTTGTTGACCGTTCAGCCGGGTTGTATGCGCGTGCCTACTGGATCGATGAGAAAGGCCAGGTTCCCATCGCCACCGACGCAGTCGGGCACGGACTTGCTCCGGCGATCAGTGCGGCATTGTTCTCGGGCGCTGGCCAATTGGTCAGCATCCCCGGGCGACAGTCCATTTTTATCGGTGCCATGACGGTACAGACAAATCCTTCAGGCGGACTTGACGCGTCTGAGATTCCATACGCCTTGTCGATGCGCCGAAGTGATGGTGGCATCGGTGGCGTGCTGGTGGTGGAACTTGATGCAAAGCGTGTATTCGGGGAACTTGCAAGAACACACGAAGGCACCCAACAAACCCATACCTGGGTGCTGGACCGCAGTGGAAAATCGCTGGTCAAGCCAAGCAACGCAGCGACCGATGACTGGGCGTTGCAAAGACCGCACGACTGCAAAGAGATCCTGACGCGAACGTCCGGCGCACTGTTTGATACCGTTGACCAACCGGATGCGTTACAGGTGTTTGCACGCCTGCGGCCGATGGGTCAGTCGGCTATTCAGTGGACGGTTGTCGACCAGATACCTTTGAGTGCGGCGATGGCGCAGATTCGGACTGCCCAGAGCATCATTGTTGCGCTGTCGCTGGGGTGCCTGTTGCTCGCCTGGTGGGGAGCGCGCCAGGTTACCCGTTCCATCGTTCGGCCTCTGGAGTCGCTGGCGCTAGCAGCACAACAAATCGGCGAGCAAGACCACGACAGCCCACTGCCGACAAAAACCGGTGCCAGGGAAATCACCGATCTGGCACTGGCGTTTGAAGCCATGCGCTCACGCATCAGGCGATTGCTCAGCGACCTGCGGCGGTCGACGAGCATGCTGGAAACATCGCAGCAGTTGTCGCTGACAGGAGGCTGGGAGGTCGATCCGCAGCACTACACGGTGCGCTGGACCGAGCAGACCTACCGCATATTCGAGCTGCCGCAGCCGGATCCGATCGTCGAGATGCCGGTCGCAGAAGCGCTCCTTTACTACGTGCCGCAGTCCATCCCGGTGCTGAAGTCCGCGCTTGATCTGGCGCTCGCGCAGGGGACGCCGTTCGATCTGACCCTGCAGATTCGCACCGCTAGCAATCGCCTGCGCTGGGTCAATGTGGTGAGTCAGGCGACTTCGTCCGAAGGGCGCACGGTCAAACTCTCTGGCGCCATTCAGGACATCACCGAGCGCCAGGAGGCCCAGGAGGCATTGCGGATTGCCGCGACGGCATTTGAATCGCAGCAGGGGATGACCGTAACCGATACCAATACGGTGATCCTGCGCGTCAACTCGGCCTTCACCGAGATCACAGGTTACAGCGAAGAAGAGGCGGTGGGTCAGACCACGAGCATGCTCCGGTCGGGTCGCCACGACGCCAGTTTCTATGCAACCATGTGGCGCAGCCTCAACACCACTGGTGGCTGGCAGGGCGAGATCTGGAATCGGCGCAAGAACGGCGAGATTTATCCGGAGTGGCGCATGATCACCGCTGTCAAGGACCATGGCGGCGCGGTTACCCATTATGTGAGTAGCTTTGTCGACATCACCCAGCGCAAGAAGGCCGAAGAGGAGGTTCACGATCTGGCCTTCTACGATCCGCTGACGCACCTGCCCAACCGGCGTTTGCTGCTCGACCGCCTGAAACAGGCGCTGGCATCGAGCGGGCGCAACAAGCGGCATGGTGCACTGCTGTTCATCGATCTGGATAACTTTCGCAACCTCAACGATACGCTGGGTCATGATGTGGGCGATCTGCTGTTGCAACAGGTCGCCCAACGCTTGTTGACCTGTGTGCGCGAGGGCGATACCCTGGCGCGCATAGGTGGTGACGAATTCGTAGTGATGCTCGAAGACCTGAGCAAGACCCCGGTAGACGCGGCCAATCAGGCAGAAACCGTGGGCGAGAAGATTCTGCAAACCCTCAACCTGCCGTATGAATTGGAGGGTGCGTTGCATCACAGCACGCCCAGCATCGGCGTGACGTTGTTTGCGGATCATCGGACCGGCGTCGACGAGTTGCTCAAACGTGCTGACCTGGCGATGTACCAGGCCAAGGCGGTTGGCCGTAACAACATGCGCTTCTTCGACCCCGAGATGCAGGCCGTCATCGCCACACGCTCGGCGCTCGAAGCGGATCTGCGAGCGGCGATCGAAGGTTCACAGTTTCTGCTGTATTACCAGGCCCAGGTGGTGGGCGATGGACACCTGATCGGCGCCGAAGCGCTATTGCGTTGGCCCCACCCGGTGCGTGGGATGGTGTCGCCGGGGGTGTTTATCCCGGTGGCAGAGGAAACGGATCTGATTGTGCCGCTCGGTTTGTGGGTGCTGGAAACGGCCTGCGCCCAATTGGCCCAATGGGCGACCCACCCGGAAATGGCGCATCTGACGCTGGCTGTGAATGTCAGCGCAAGGCAGCTGAGGTTGCCCACCTTTGTGCAGGATGTGCTGACGACTATCGAGCGTTCTGGCGCCAACCCCCATCGGCTCAAACTCGAACTGACCGAGAGTCTTCTGGTCAAGGATGTAGAAGACGTGATCTCGAAAATGTCGGCACTCAAAGCCAAGGGCGTTGGCTTCTCGCTCGATGATTTTGGCACCGGATACTCGTCGCTTTCCTACCTGAAGCGCTTGCCACTGGATCAGCTCAAGATCGATCAGGGATTCGTCAGAAACATTCTCACCGACCCTAACGATGCCGCCATTGCCAAGATGATTGTCGCGCTGGCCGAAAGTATGGGACTGACGGTGATCGCAGAGGGCGTCGAAATTGAAGTTCAAAAGGTATTTCTGGCGCGCCTGGGTTGCCATGCCTACCAAGGATATCTGTTCAGCCGGCCCTTGCCACTGGCAGACTTCGAAGCCTTTGTGCGGCAGACTTGAATGCAGTCCGCAGCACAAACACGGAGCGCAACAATTCCACAAAAAAGCAGGTGGCAACGTGTGGGGCGGCATTCTGTCAAGGTTTCCCTACAGACGCAAAGCAGCAGCGTGCTTAACATGTTTGCTGCCACCTTAGATTGCCGCATGTGAAGCACGTAGTAAATGAAGTCAGTATGGTCGTTCCAGTTTTGAAGTCCACCGTGATCAGTGCCCAAGAGGCACTGGATCGAATTGGTGGCATGCAATCGTTGTATGTAATCTTGCTGCAGGAGTTTCTGCTCGATCTGGACCGGGTTGTGCCCGAGTACGGTCGATTGCAAATGCATACGCTCAAGGGAACTGCAGCCACTCTGGGTGCCATGGAGCTTTCTGTATTGGCCTTCGAACTCGAGCAAAGGTGCAAGGGGCCCGCGGATGCACTTATGAAAGATACCGGGGCCACGCAATTGCAGGCGCTGGTTGCGTTGACGCGGGTCGCGGTGCAAGAGGTACTCGCAAGTTTCGAAAAGCCAACGTCGACAGGCAGGCTGCCAGAAAGTTTGCAGCAGTCGCGCGACACCGTGTTCTGAGTGCTGCAAAGTTTGCCAATCACCTCAGACAATGGAACCGAACATTAGGCAACGCCTACCAAGTCCACAGGGTGTCGCTCTGGCAATCATGGATGCCTGCAGAAGCGATGAAGTCAGCATCGTTGATGTGGTCAAGCTGGTACAGATGGACCCCGCACTCAGCGGTCGACTGCTGGAGCGAGCCAATTCCGCCGCCAATACTGGAGCGCGCGCAGCCATATCGATTTCGGATGCGGTAAACCGGATGGGTTTGCAAACTGTGCGGCAGCTTGCCTTGGGGTTTTCGCTGATAGACCAATTCAAGACAGGGAATTGCAAGCACTTTGACTACCCCGGTTTTTGGAGCCACAGTCTGCTGATGGCCGTGGCCATGAAAGAGTTTGGCGCAACGCTTCGCCTGGGGCCATCGGATGAACTATTCTGTTGCGGCCTGCTGGCCCGTGTGGG
>JAIFLV010000062.1 GCA_020048895.1 Rhodoferax sp.
TTTTTTTCTTTGGAGACTTGTGCACTTCCGGACGCTTGACGAGAAGGTGCGTGGGGTCAGATCCAAATTCAGGACAGCAGCCTCAACGGAGAAAGCAAGCCTCCAACGAAATTTGGCTCTGACCCCAGGCACCGGTCTAGCCGGAGACTGAGGTTGCAGATTTCGGTACAACCACTATATCGACAGTCATTGGCGGCGAAGCCGGAATCACGATCAGCTTGGTCCCCGTTTGCTCCGCGATCACTCTCGCACGTTCGGCTGCGCGCTCAAGGGCTGCGGTGACCTGCTTGCGACTGGCGAAAATCTTTGACGGGCTTAGGGCATCTTTAAGCATTACGAAGTCCTTTCCTTGATGAGCCGGGGTTTTGGGCCACTGTTGTCGTACACATCCCAATCATCCACCAAAGCGCAGTACCGGGCCAAATTGGCCTGCCCAGACGCAAAACGCCTACGTATGACATCTTCGGGGATGTCATGCCCACCTTGTGCCACGCGCTGGGCGACGCGTGCAATCGCCATTTCGGAGTTCGGCAGCGCCAGAAAGTGCAGCGCAACGGCAAAACCCGCAGCTTGCCACCTGGGAATTTGACGCGCATAGCCCAGACCCGACAAGGTGGTCTCCAAAGCAAAACTTCGACTGTGAGCAACATGACCCGCAATCTGGGACAGCATCAATCTGCCCGCCTGAATTGCTGCAGTCTCTGGTGCAAACGGAGATAGTCCCGCAGCGATCAAGTCGGCATTGACAAACTGTAGACACGCCTCGTCCGTAGGCAAGAACTCCCTGGCAAAGGTAGTCTTGCCCGCGCCATTGGGGCCAGCGATGATGATTATCTTCGAGATACTCATAACCGGATTGGCAGCAATTTGCTACGTAAAAAATAGCTGCTCACGCAGTATTTACAGGGGCTAACGCCGTTTTCCGTACGCAGGTTAGGCAGGGTGCAGGATTTTTGGTAACCCGGTGCGAACCAACGCTGCAACGCAGTTGCTGCTTTCTGCACCTTGATGCGTTTGACTGGCATGGTGTAGATCAAGAATCCAGCGCATCAGGCTTCTTGAGCGCCTTCTTGTCTGCAGACAACAAGCGACGCTCTACTTTTTTCACATCCTCAGCAGGCGGCAGACTTTCTGGTCGAATCCCACGCTCCAACAGCGTGTTGCGCACCGCTGCATTGTTGGTGACGTGCTCCTTTGAGATAGCCGCCTCGGTATCCAATTGATGCTGCCGCGCATTGAAAATGGTGATCTCAGCCGCGAAGTCTTTGGCCTTAAGGATGATGGTCGGTGCAAAGTCCGCCAATGGGCGGCCATCGGGCACCTTCCATTGGGACTTCATGGCCTGGGTACTCTTGCCAAACAGGGCATGGTCACCTTTGCTGCGAATGACGGCAAAATCTTGATTGCTACCACCAACCTGCTCAAAGATGACTTCCGACAGTTCATGCTCGGTTGTCGAAAGCTTCTTGCGTGCAGAAACCCGTTCCGCATCCAGAAGACGCTGCTCAATCAGCTCAGCCTTGCGCGTTTGAACCGCAAAATAAGTCTGGGCGAATGCAATTTCCTGTTTTTTGGAGTCGCCGTTTTGAGCAATCAAGTAGCAGGCGTAGCGGGTGAGCATGAGGTCTGGCACCTCCTTTTCTGCCCCCTTGGGCATGGCGATCGTTTTGCCGACGTCGGCAAAATGATCAACCACGGCGTGCCCGGAGACTTCGCAAGCCGTCTTTGCCTTCGAAACAACGTTCAAAAAATTGTCCCATTTGGAATAACCCAACAAGTATTGAATGTCCCGCGCCAGCCAGAATTCAATACCCGTTTCAGTCTGCTGCGCATGCGCTTCAAAGTTCGTGGTTAACGATTGCACCAGTTCGGTTTTCATTCTTGATACTCCCTACTCCGTTGAACTTTCACGCGCCAGATACGCCATGCCCGCCGCCTCGTCTTGTTCGATGGCGATTTCGATTGCATTCTTGGCAACTTTAAGAAGTGCCACAGCCCGCTCCTTCCCAGCCAAAGCCGCTTTGGCGATTGATTCAAATTCGAGTTGTCGTCCTGTGGCAAGAACCGGAATCCAAAACTTTGCAACATCCCTTGGATAAAGATGAAGTTGTCCAGTTGCGCCAGTAATAAATCGCTCAATTTGCATTTGCCCAACTGATGATCTAAAAAAGGCGGCAAGGTAATACGGATTAACTTTGTTCTGCCGAACAACCGTCACTTCGCTGACGGTGGCATATGAACCCTGCTTGTCAAATACCTGAACCTTACCGATAGAGCCAAAACCAATTGAAGAAATAAGCACATCTCCGCATTTCAACAAAAAAGGCTGCTCAGTAAGGTTAGACCTGAGGAATCTGGAGTCGTCACTGATATCAGATAGATCTCCGCTGCGAATGATCGCCACTGATCCGTTCTCAGAATACGGAACAGTTACGCCCTTTGTGACCACTCCCAAATCACCAAGGGAGGCCAACTCGAATTGACTCGACAATTTATCAAATGTCGCAGCGTACTTAGGCTGCAAAAACTCGGCATCAAGTCGCCCGGAGCTAAAAGCATCTTTGCAATTTTGTACATATGTCAATGGCTCCGGTGCTACCCAACTCTCCAGCCCTAGGGCCTGGTAGAGGACGGCCTCAATTGCTGCAATCGCGTTCTCCGAGACCTCGATAGCATCCTTTGAGGCCGCAGTGATATTGACAATCTTCAATTCAAATCTATTTGAAAACTGAGGAACTAGAACCTGATCCATATCCTAAAACAACAAACTCATTTGTATTGCACCGCGAGTCAGTCTTTGAGTTTGCGCACGCCCATATTTCCCGCGCAAGAACGACGCCAAATAGGCTGACTGCATCTTTCGCGGACGCAAGATTGCTAGCTTGCAACTGCAGGTTGCATCCCGTTCACTTGATACCAAGCTTGCTTCGCCAATTGAACCTACTATTGATAGAAGGACATCACCCCTTTTTAGGTGTGACCGTTTCATCAAATGCGAGTCATACGCAGTCTTTGAAATTGAATTTGAAGCGCTTTGTTCAATAAAGAAATGACCGACAGCATCCTGACCTCGATAGTAGGGAACACCGTCTGGAACGTAATGATTGGTGACTGAGAAGTGGTTTCCGTCAGAAATGTCGAAACTTGCTGCAATTGTCGTTGTGTGTTTCTGCTCTAGCAATTTCGCGTGCAGAAGGTGTGTCTTAAGGAAATACTCCGAATCCAATCGCAGCGTTCTTTCAAGAGCTGACAACGCAATCTCACTAATCTCCAGCCCTTCCAACAAGCCCCGATACCGGGCCTCATTGAAAGGGCCTACAGAAAAAAACCAAGCTTTTCCTTCTTGGCAAACTCCATGAACGCCTCGGCAATGCCATCTGGCGTGCGCTTGCCATCCTTCAATGCATGACTGAACAAGTCGTGTTTCACCACCAGGTGTTCGTGCTCATCGAGCACATACTCATCCAGATCGCGCGGCGTCACTTTGTAGCGGTCCACCGCTTCGGCAACGTGGGGGACAGCAATCACGCCAACCGCGTCACCAGTTGGCTGCACATCTTTGCGCTTCACAAAGATCTTGTCGCCACTGTTGTCCTTGCTCGGCTCGCGCATGGTGGCGAAGAAGATTGGGTAATCGTCCAGTTGGGGATTCAGCGGGCCAGCAGCGGCATCGTCGTTCCACTTTTGCAAAAAGATCACACTGGTTTTGGTGCCGGTGTGGGGTTTAAACACATTGCCATGCAAGCCCACTACCGCCAGGATGCGGCAATGCTCGGCCATGTAATCACGAATGCGCTTATCGCTGGAGTTGTTGAAGCGTCCTTGCGGCAGCACCAGGGCCAGACGGCCGCCGGGTTTGACGAAGCTCAGGTTGCGCTCGATAAACAAAATGTCGCGCCCGACTGCTGTCTGGTATTTGCCATCCGGCTTTTTGCCGAGCTCGTATTTGGCGAGGATGCGGGTCTCCTTGATGTCGCCCGCAAAAGGCGGGTTGGCCATGAGCACATCAAACTGAAAATCGCGGTTCTGGTCTTTCACGGCACGCAATTTCTTGAGCTTGCGCCAGCCGGGGCCGTAGACATCGGTCGAGGTTTCGTCGCTGGTCTTTTCGTCCCAGCGGTCGTAGTCCAGGGTGTTGAGGTGCAGCACATTGGTCTGGCCGTCGCCCGCAATCAGGTTGAGCGTGCGGCCCACGCGCACGGCTTTTTCATCGAAGTCGATGGCAAAGACTTTTTCTTGCACATAGGTTTCACAACGCGCAGGCTTTTTCTCGGTGGTGAACAAGTGGCTTCGGGAGTAGCCCTGCTCTTTCAAAATCTGCTCCCACACATGGAAGATGCCATGCACCGGAAAGCCACAACTGCCCGCAGCGGTGTCGATCAGCGTTTCGTGCTCTTGCGGGTTGAGCATCCTTACGCACATGTCGATCACGTAGCGCGGAGTGAAATACTGGCCCTTCTCGCCCTTGCTGCTCTTGTTGATGAGGTATTCAAAGGCCTCGTCTACCACTTCCAGGTTGGAGTTGAAAAGCTTGACCTTTTCCAGCGAAGCGACACACACCGCAAGGTGGCTGGGGGTAAGGTCGAGCTTGGCACCGTCGGCAAACACGCCCTCCCACTTGGCACGCGCCCTGTCGAACAGGTCTTGAATCTTGGCCTTGAGCTCGGTCTCCGTTTCGCCATAGTTTTTGAAGACGAGGTAGCGCTTTTTGTCGCGCCCGCCTTCCATTTCATCAAACAGTTTGGTGAAAACGAGTTTGAAAAGCTCCTCAAATACGTCCACACCCGCATTGGCCAGAACTTCATCTTCCATTTCCAGGATCAAATCTTTGAGCGACTTTTTTTCTGTAACAAGTTTGTCCAGCCGCACGAGATCGTCAATGGTCCAGCGCTCGGAGAGAATGTCGGATAGCTTTTCGTGGGCTGACGGAATGGCCGGAATATCTTCAAAATAGTTGGGGTCTTTGCGGTGGTAGAACGAGATTTGCTCGCCGTTGCTCCACACACCCATAGGCGCACCGGTAGCATTGCAATAGCTTTTCAGTTGCTCCTTGCCATCCTTTAGCTTGGGCTTTTTCAGCTCCACCAGGATGTAGGGCGTGGTGGGTTTGTCTTTGTCAAAAATGCAGATGTCGGCGCGTTTTTTCTCTCGGCCAAAGGTCACACCGTATTCCAGTTCCATGCGGTTGACGGGGTAGCCAAGATCGTCTTTCAATACCATCACATACAGCTGTCGGACGGCTTCTTCGGGGGTTAGCTTTATGGGCTTGGCTCGGACCAGGCAATTGACATACAGCGCGCTTGCCTTGCCGCTTACTTTTTGCGTAATGCCCGATTCAAGAGCGGCAATTTGCGCCGGTTTGAATTGGGTAAGTCTGTATGCGCTGTCTTTCAGCAAGTCGGTTAGAGTCATATTCGTAGGTCTTCTTTGCGTTGTCCGCAGTGGATGTCCTGATTGTGGCATCCATGCAGGACAATACCGCCATGTCCATCCTGATTCCCTACGCCGCTCCGCCCGGCCCGCAATGCCTTGAGGCCATGGCCGGGCTGCAACTAACCAATCTGGCGCGATTGCTGCAGACAATGACGGCCGAAGTCACCCTGTCTGCTGGAGCAGACCAATGGACTCCGCTGCATGAGCGCCTGCAGGCCCGGGCACTTGGGCTGCCCAGCGCCGATGGCCTGGTTCCCTGGGCTGCGCGGGATGCTTGGCAACTGGGCATGACCCAGATGCACGGCAATAAGGGGTGGGCCTGGGTCACCCCCTGCCACTGGACGATCCAGTCCGACCACGTGGACATGGGTGACCCGGCGCAACTGGCGTTGCCCCTCAAGGAAGCAGAGGCTTTGTGGATTGCCATGCAACCCTATTTTGTCGAGGACGGCATCACCCTGTTCGCACAGCCGCTGGAGCACCTGGGAACACGCTGGCTGGCGCACGGCGCCGTATTCGAGGACCTGCCCACCGCATCGCTGGAGCGCGTAGCTGGCAGCACCATCGACCGTTGGGCACCAAGCCAGGTGCAGGCACAACCCCTGCGTCGCTTGCAAAACGAAATGCAGATGCTGCTCTATCGTCATCCGGTCAACGAAGCGCGCGCCAAGTTCAAGTTGCCCGGCATCAACTCGTTCTGGGTCAGCGGCACCGGCACGCTGCCAGCCAGTTTTGTCACCGGCGACCCGGGGCCTGCTGCCTCGCCCCTCGTGACCGACGATACCTTGTGCACGTCAGCACGGCACGATGATGCAAAAGCCTGGACAAAAGCCTGGGAAACACTCGACAGCACCGTGCTGGCCCGCGTCAACGGCCAACTCCAAGCCAGGCAGGACGTCCGGCTGACCCTGTGCGGAGAGCGCCAGGCGATAACGCTGGTGCCAGGGGATCTACCGTTCTGGCAACGGCTGCGGCAGCGTTTCGACGCACCCAGCCCTCAGCAGTTTCTCGGCACGCTATGAAGATTGCCGTCCGCGACGTCCCGCCGCGCGCCGCCTGGACGCTGGAGCAGGCCGGCATTCATCCGCTGCTGGCGCAACTCTATGCGGCCCGTGGCATCACAGGCACCACGGAGCTCGATGATTCTCTGAGCAAATTGTTACCCCCATCGACCATGCAGGGGCTTGCACAGGCCGCGTGTCTGCTGGCCGACGCTATCGCGGGTGACAAACGCCTGTGCATCGTGGCCGATTACGACTGTGATGGCGCCACCGCCTGCGCCGTTGCGGTACGTGGGCTCTCGCTGCTAGGTGCCAGGCACGTCAGCTACATCGTGCCAGACCGCGTGATCGACGGCTATGGACTCACGCCGCCCATAGCGCAACGGGTGAAGGATGCAGGTGCTGACGTGCTCATTACGGTTGACAACGGCATTGCCAGCCTGCAGGGTGTGGCGCATGCCCGTGCGCTGGGGCTACAGGTGCTGGTGACAGACCACCACCTGCCCGCGGCGTCCACAACGCCCGACCCCCTGGCGGTGCCCTTGCCCGATGCCGATGTCATCGTCAACCCCAATCAGCCTGGTTGCCCGTTCGAGAGCAAGTCGATTGCCGGAGTGGGCGTGATGTTCTACGTGCTGCTGGCGCTGCGCAGCGAGCTTCGCGCACGGGGGGTATTCGAAGCTTCAAGCCAACCTAAGTTGGACCCCCTGCTGCCACTGGTGGCATTGGGCACAGTGGCCGATGTGGTCAAACTGGACGCCAACAACCGGCGCCTCGTGGCCCAGGGGCTTAAACGGGTCCGGGCGCTTGCCATGCCTGCGGGGCTAGCTAGTCTTTTTGTAGCGTCGGGGCGCACGGCAGCGGTCGCTACCACGTTTGATTTCGGCTTTGCCTTGGGCCCACGCATCAACGCCGCCGGGCGTCTGAGCGACATGACGCTGGGCATCGAGTGCCTGCTCACCGACGACCCGGCCCGCGCCGACGAGCTCGCCAAAATGCTCGACGGCATCAACCGCGAGCGCCGAACCATCGAAGGCGATATGCGCGAGCAGGCTTTTGTGATTGCTGAATCGCTGTTTGAGGAGGGTGAAGATCCGCCCCCCGCGGTGTGCGTGTTTGACCCCGATTTTCACGAAGGCGTGGTGGGCATCGTCGCCTCGCGCCTCAAGGACAAAATGCACCGCCCGGTGTTTGTGTTTGCCGCCAGCAGTGCGCCGGGCAAGGAACACGAGCTCAAGGGCTCGGGTCGCTCCATTCCCGGTTTTCACCTGCGCGACGCGCTTGATCTGGTGGCCAAACGCCACCCTGGCGTGCTGCTGCGTTTTGGCGGCCATGCCATGGCTGCCGGATGCACCATTCACGAAGATGAACTTGACACCTTCGAGCAGGGTCTGACGGCCGTAGCCCAGGAGTGGCTGGATGCTGCCACGCTCACCCGCCGGCTGGAGACCGATGGACCCCTCAAGTCCGAGTACCGTCGTGTTGATCTCGTCGACGCCTTGCACCACGAGGTATGGGGCCAGGGTTTTGCCGCGCCCACGTTCAGTGAGCCGGTTGAAGTGGTGAGCCAACGCATCGTGGGTGAAAAACACTTGTCGCTCAAACTCAAACACCAGGGACAACCGGTGGACGCCATCTGGTTTGGCCACACCGAGCAGTTGCCCGCCAAAGTCACCATGGCGTTTCGGCTCGATGCCGACGCCTGGAACGGTGTGCGACGGGTACGCTTTCTGGTCGAAGCCGTGGAGTTGTAAGCCAAAACGGCCGTTTACGCCCGCCGATCAAGCGCGACCAGCTTCTCTTTTGATAGCAAACCATTGGGAGAATCGGATGCCTCGTCACCTCACCATCGTCACCGGCGCCTCGCGCGGCCTGGGTCTGGCCATCGCCCGGCAATTGCTCGCCAGCCCCGACTGCACGCTGCTGTGCATTTCGCGCACTACCAAAGCGGAACTATCCACGCTGGCAGAAAGCGCAGGAGCCACACTCGAACAATGGCCCCGTGACCTGGCCGATGGAGCGAGCGCGGCAGAGGCTCTGGCGTCCTGGCTACAAGCGCGCTCATCCAACGATTGGGCCAGTGCCACCCTTATCAACAATGCTGGAGTCATTTCTGCGCTGCAGCCCTTGCGGCAGGGCAATCTTGCCGACATGACCCAGGCGCTGCGGGTGGGCGTGGAAGCACCGTTACTGCTCAGTAGTGCCTTTCTGGGGGCAACGCAGCACTGGACCGCTCCTCGCAAGGTGCTCAATATCTCCTCAGGTCTGGGGCGCCGCGCCATGGCATCGTCGGCCACCTATTGCGCCGCCAAGGCCGGGATGGACCATTTCACGCGCTGCCTGGCCCTGGAAGAAGCACTTTTTCCCCACGGTGCCAAGGTGTGTTCCCTGGCCCCTGGGGTGATCGACACCAACATGCAGGACCAGCTACGCCATGCCGATGCGTCGTTGTTCCCTGACCGGCCGATGTTTGAGGGGATGCACGTGAACGGGCAACTCAGCAGCCCGGCTGACACCGCGGCTCGGGTGCTGGCCTACCTTGCACGTGCGGATTTTGGTAGCCAGGCGGTGGGCGATGTGCGAGAGTGAGTTGGCCGAGCCCAAGGCCGCTGATCAGCGGGTGATCACTACCTTCTGGTAAAGGCCGCCAAAGTAGGTCTCTTTCTCGACCTTTGCCGGCTTGATGTCGGCTGGCAGCCAGTCCACGATCTCGCCGCGCCAGACGTCCATGGCAAACGGCTCCAGCGTGGTGAGAATCGGCACCATGATGTAGCGAAACGGGCTGGTTGCCACCGGCTTGTGGTAGTCCACAAAAATCAGCTTGCCGCCCGGCTTGGTAACGCGCAGGGCCTCAGAGATGGTCTTGATGCGCACCTCGGCCGGTTGCTCGTGCAACAGGAAAAACACCACCACCGCATCGCGGCTACCATCGGCAAACTGGAGCGCTGTGGAGTCCTGCAGCGACGCCGTCACATGCTCCGGGTTGGTCAGCTTGGTCTGCAGATTTTTGATCTGAATCGGCGCCACATCCACCACGTCGAGCGTGCCGGTAGGACCCAGTCTGCGCACCAGATGCTCGGTAAAGTCGCCATACACACAGGCCACCTGCAAGACTTTGCCGTTGATGACGTCGCCCATTTCGTGCAGGGCTGCATCGCGCAACTTGGAAAAATTACCCCAGAGAATGAGGTTCACCAACCACTGACGTTCAAAAATATGAACCGCCCGGGGGTGCAAATAGGCCCACCAGTAGGTGGTTTGCAAATATTCAGGTACCGGCGCGTGCGGGAGCGCAGGCAACGTCTTGATCTTGGCAACAACAGAAGATTCTGGGGAACTCACAAAAAGACCTTGGTGAAGTCAATAAAGGCCCGACTCTACACTAAGCCAGCGAGCCCGCTCACAGGAACGGCCCATTTCCGGTAGGGTCCAAGCCTGCCCGGCGGCAGGGCTACGGTCCCTGCAGCCAACAAATTCGGCCAAGCGTGTGATCCAGGTCAATAGAATGCGTGTGAAGCACCTGATCCTGGTCAACCGAGAGCGTCCGAACACTACAATCTTCGGCTGTTATTCAACACTTCTTCCGCCAGGAAACGCATGATGAGTGATTCAAATCAGCAAGTTAATGCCGCGCCGTCTGGTGTGGTGGCGCGAATCAAGAACATTGCACTGTTTTTGGCCTCCCCGTTCATTGGTTTGGTCTATGCGATTCTGCTGCCAGGCAAACTGTTACAACTCGCAATGGCCGAACGCAAGGCCAGCGAGCGGGCCCCGGCAGCCAAGCCCCGTTGACAACCATGCCGCCAGTAGCATCCGCCCGCGCTGGTGCGGCCGCCCGGTGGACCTTCACCTCCCGTGGGATCGCTTTGAAAGAGCAATTGACATGAAAAAATTACACCTGTTGGGCTGGCCCGCCGTGGGCATGCGCAAACTCGGCATACTCATGGCTGGATTGTTTGTTGCCTTGGCGGCATCCACGGCGCTCGCTGAGGATGTCGAACTCGATGCGCCGGAGCTGGCGTGCCTGAAGTGCCACGACAAAGACGGCCTGAAGATGAAGACGGACAAGGGGGAAAACCTGCCCCTGAGCGTTTCCACCAAGGCATTCGCCGAGTCCATGCACAACACCACCAGTTGTGAAGACTGCCATGATGACCTTGACGCCAAAACACATGGCAAGGTGCCGTCCTCGGTAGAGAGCAAGCGTGAGTTTTCCCTCAAGATGAATGCTACCTGTGTGTCGTGCCACAAGAAGGTCGTTGCCAAGTTTGACGAGACGGTACACGCAAAAATGATCAAGGGCGGCAGCGAGAAAGCTGCCAACTGCTCGGACTGCCACAACTCCCACACCGTCAAGTCGGTGAAATTGCTGACCCCCATTGACCAGGTGCCGTGCGCCCGCTGCCACGAAGAAGTATTTAAGGCCTACTCCAAAGATGTGCATGGGCTCGAGCGCGTAGCCAACGGCAAGAAAGCACCTTTGTGCGCAGACTGCCACTCGTCACACTCCATCACGGCGGCCTCTCTGGGTGACAGCGTCAAAGAAACCTGTATCCAGTGCCATAAGGATTCCGCGGGTTCCCATGAAAAGTGGTTACCCAACGCAGCACGGCACTTTCAAGCCGTGTCATGCCCGGTATGCCATGCGCCCGACGCCCAGCGCCGCGTCAATTTGCGCCTGGTAGACAAGGTTGACGGCAAGCAGATCATGGAAAAAAGTGGTGTGCCGCAGTTTGAGCGCATGGTCAAAGCCGCGGATGGCGTGCAGCCCGGACTCGATGAAAAGGAACTCAAGAACTTCCTCAAGGAGTTCAAACTCGAAAACGAAGGCTCCAAGGTCATCCTGAACGGCCGGCTGGAAGTACGCTCTGGCGTGCAGGCGCACCAACTCAGCGTAAAGGATGAGGCCATCAAGGACTGCCGGGTATGTCACAAGGCAGGTGCGACGCCCTTCCAAACGGTGGTGCTTACGGTCGCTGGTCCTGACGGCAGGCCTATACGCCACAGTGTCGAAAAAGAGGTGCTGGGCTCTCTCACCGCCATCGGATCCATGCAAGGCTTTTACGCGATTGGAAGCACGCGGATTAAATGGCTCGACTACCTTTTGGTGCTGGTGCTCGCCGGAGTCGTCTGCGTTCCGATCGCCCATTTGACAGCCAACCGACTCTTCAAGAACAAGCGTGACCAACTCCGCGCCGCACAGAGCAAGGACCCATCATGAAACAAATCTATATTCACCCGCTGCCGGTTCGTATCTGGCACTGGATCAATGCCCTGGGCTTCCTTGTACTGATCGCCAGTGGTCTGCAGATCCGTTATCTGGAAATAGCGGAAGTAGTTTCATTCAAGACGGCGGTGGATGTTCACAACTGGATCGGCTTTGTACTCATCGCCAACTATTTCCTGTGGCTTGGGTTTTACATGTTTACGGACAAAATCACCGTGTACTTGCCGGAGATGAATTCCGAGAAGTACTTCAAGGACTCCTGGCGCCAGATCAAGTTCTATGGGTATGAGATATTCCTGGGCAAGGTCAACCCGCACCACCCCACGCCGTACCACAAATTCAACCCGCTGCAGATCATGATGTACCAGATCGTGATGCTGTTGTTCGTACCGATCCAGTTTCTGTCGGGCTTGTTTCTCTGGGACGTTAAACAGTTTGCATTTTGGGTGGATTTGCTTGGAGGCATCCGCATCGTAGACACAATCCATGTGGTGATGTTTATCGTTTTCAGCGGCTTCCTGGTCATGCACCTGTACCTCATCACCCTCGGCCACACCCGGTTTGCCCACATCAAAGCCATGTTGACCGGCTATGAAGAAGTGGATGATGGTGGCAAGCACGCACAACCCTCTGAGAAGAAGTGATCGTCAACACTTTTTGACGTCAAACCCAGCCTGCTGGCCATCACGGCAGGTCAACTTGTTTCGGTTGTTGATGACGGGTCTATCCAATGTAAGGGCGGGGCAGATGCACAGGTAACCGCATATCGTTGGCGCAGCGCCTGCATCGCTCTGGATTTGATCCCACCCGTCCATCAGAAGGCACTACACGGATAGCACACGGGGGCTACCAACCACCGCGCTTCGCGAAACGGCTACTTGCCAGCGCCTTGCTTGGCTGCAATTGCCTTGAGGTCAGCTTTGCTCAGTTTGGCGGTGATGCGTGTCTTGATCGACTGATACATCCCGTCGTCCATGATGTTGTTGGTGACCAGCCAACTCTTGCTGCCGTACGGGCGACCGGCAATGATCCTGGACGCAACCTCTTCAGAGACACCCAACTGCGCCTGCAGATCCTTGCTGGAGGCACCATTGATATCCACCAACTTGGGTGCAGGGGCACTCACTTGCGATGGGGCTTTCACCTTATCAGGGGTCGCCTTTTGCACTGGCGGCTTATCTGCATCCGTAGCCGCAAACGCCTGCGCGCAGCCCACCAGCGCAAGCGTGGCGATCACTGCATTCCCGAACAACTTACCAGAACTCAACATACTTATCCTCCGAACCAAATGAAACAACCCGGATGCGTCACCGTATCCGGGTTGGAATATTGAAACACAAGAGAGAGCGGGATGGCTCCCGCACTCTGCGCTTCAGCGCTTACTGGTGTGCAACCGACGTGTCATAGGTCTTGCCTGGACCATGGCAGGTCGCGCAAGACTCTACCACGCCCACTGCAGAGGCACGCGTGGAGTTGATCAAGCCACCATTGAGCTTCATGTGGGCCTGGGCATCAGCACGGTCATGGCAACTTACGCAAGCAGCGGTGTACGGTGTCACCACCTTGTCCGTCGCGCTGGCTGTGGCCAACGAAGCTTTTGCATTGGCCGTGGTAGGTGTTGCTGAATACGCTGCATTGATCGACTCATAGGTCGAGGGCAGTGTATTGGCGGGCACGAAGTTGTACGTGTTGTTTGCACTGTTCGCAACGGACACGTGGCAAGTCTGGCAATTGTTCAGCTTGCCTGGGAAGTCCATACGACGGAAGTCCAACAAATCGATAGCACCACGGGATGTTGAGTCACGCGCATCCATAAACGGTGTTACGCGCTCACGTCCGGCGTGAATGCCGTGAATCATGTCCTTAAAGTTATTGGGTGCAACAGGCAGTGCCAGCGCAGCATTGGCAGCAGTTTTATCAAACTTCCAATCTGCCAACAACTTTACTTGCGCTTTGTTAAACGCAAACGCCGCAATCGTCGCATCAGGTATACCGCGACCACTCGTTGCCAAACCTGGAACGTGACAGGTAACGCACACTTGCGTTTCATACACACGGTTACCGCCGTGGCCTTCAAACCACTCGTGGCAGTTGGAGCACTTGGCGTTATCCACCACGGGACGACGCACTGCGTCACCGGTAACGGCCTTCACGACCGAGATGGCATGGCGACCGACCAGACGCGTTGGGAACCCAGCTTTTTCAACAATTTGCGTGAAATAGCCTTGCAGCGCCACAGCGCGCATGGTGGCGCCCACCGGGAACTTGTTGGCACCCGTACCCAGAATGGTCGCCGTGTAATAGCCCGCGGTAGCGGACGGTTTCACCGAACCATTGGCGGCACTGTTGGTACTCAGCAAACTGGCGATCGACACCGAGAAGGGCTGGGCCAAAGGCCTTCCCGCATTGTTGTAGTCCGCAGGCGTAGTGATACCATCTTGCGGCATCGCATAGGCCAGCAGGAAGCTTGGGCTACCTGTGAAGCCGGCCAGTGGGTTGGCAACAGAAGCGGCAGGGGCCACGAACGTCACTGGCTGATCATCGGCCTTGATACCAAATTCGATCGTCACGTCATTGGTGGTGGCGTTGACTGTCGCTGACTTGATTTCATAGGTGAAGGTCTTCAGACCCGCTTCAATCACCGGGTTGTGCTTGGTCTTGTTCTCGGTGTAGTGGTAGGCCTTGATGTCGGCTTCCTTGTGGCAGGTGGAGCACAGGGCATCATTGGTCTGAGCCAAAAACGCCGGGCTGTGACCACTGCTAGCCATTACCGATCCCACTGCGGTTGCAGCAGCCTTGTCAGCCAAGGTAGAACCGCCACCGGTGGCAAAGTTGATACCGTCGTGGCAGGAACCGCACGCTACACGACTAGGTTTGGTAGCCCAGTTGGCCGCATTCACCGCCTTGGTACTGTCATGGCAGGTACTGCACATCTTCTGACCGCCACCCAACATGGAATAACCCTTGTTGTTGAACACCACATTGGCATAGTTGTAGTTCTCTTTCACCAACTCCTTGCCATTGTGAATTTTGTGGACCATCGTCGTGAAATCGCCTACGACTTCTCCGTCCGCCAAATTCGTTGCAGGAGCATATCGATACGACGTAATTCCCGTGACAGTATTGACTGTCTTGGTTTCCGTCAATGCCGGGAACGCACCATTCACTGAGGCAACGTTGGCATAACCATATTTGCGCTGGTCGTTGTGGCACACCACGCAGTACTTGGCTTCAACCCGGTTACCACCATGGATCGCCAGTTTTTCGTGGCAGGAGTTGCAGGACTCAATGGACACCACGTCCCGCATCATATTGGCAGCAGGAACTGCGGCCTTGGTTTCCGGCACAAAGTCATAGACCAGGTTGACCGGGTTCATTGTATTTACAGAAGGTGTCACGGTAGCGCCGTTCTCGGTATTGCTACCCGTGCCGCGGGCTGCGCCACCCAGTTGCACCACCACACGGTGTTGCAACTTTGGATCCCAGGTCAGGTCGCCCAGGGCAGCCTTGTTATTCACACCGGTCACCGTCATGGCATCGACAGCCGCTTTGATCGTGGTGACATCCCGGTAGAACGTGTAGGTGTATCCACCTGCGCCGTCTTCTGTCATCGTACCGGTGTTATCGGTCGACGGGCGCGATGGCGCGGCGGCAGTTGTGGTGGTGGGCATCGTGGTGACGATGTAACTCACCCAACTGCTTGGCTTGTCAGTAGTGGCCGGCACCAGCTTGGCAACCGAGAATGCCAGATTGACATATCCGGCCTTGAGTGCCGTGGCGGTCTTGGAGGTATTTTTCGACAAGCCCACCACCGGATAACCGGTAACGCTATCGGAAAGCTTGAAATTGACCGTCAGGGGGCTTAACGAGGTAACGCCAGTGACTTCACCCTTGAACTTTGCCGCTGCCCAATCCGATGCCACCATCAGGTTGGCGTCGACTTTGGCGGTAGCGTCCTTTCCAGGAGTGCCTGCTGCTCCGGCACTGCCCGCGGGACCAGCAGGCCCCGTAGCACCAGTGGCGCCCGCGGCACCATCGCTACCACCACCGCAACCCACCAGCGCGGCGGTGAGAAGACCTGCAGCAGCAAGCTTCCCCCACAGCGAAAGGGGTCGATTGAATCTCGACATTTCTATTGACTTCACTTTAGCCTCCTAGGCGTTACGTTAAAGATACCCACTAACTCATTCGTCAACCACGAATCACCGGCACATTCTCAAACTTCACCGATATGGGGATTTGCGATAGATCAACGATTGATGCATCGCCAGCTTGCGCCAGATCAAACTCTGGGCAAGCTGTACGGGAACTTACGTCGTCCATCGCAATCTACGGCATCTGGTAGATATAGGTGACGCCAACGGCGCCCACATTTTGCTTACCCTGCTGAAGCACCGTGGTGCCATCTGCATAGGTGTAGGCCACACCGTTGCTGCCCCAGGTCCAGTCTTCCACCGTAGATTCCTGCAGCACCACATCCAGCCGGAGTGCCGAGCGCTTGTCCAGTGCATACTTGCCATACAACTTCAGCAGTCTTTGGCGGTAGTTGATATCCGGCAAGCCACCTGTGGCCGCCAGGGTTGTGACGCTGTCCGGGCTGGCACCGTAATCCAGCGTTTGAGCGTATACGTTGCGGTCGTCGGCAAAAGTGAAATTGCCACCGAGTTCCAACACGCTGCTGGCTTTGCCCTTGAAGCCCAAGCCAAAACCGTTGTTGGTGTTGGCGAACGCCATGACATACCCGGCGGGACGCGCCTGATGGAGTGTCTGGTTTCCTGCAGACACATAACCGTTGAATGCCCATTTTTCTGAGGGCACGTAGTTCACATCGATGCTGTAGCTGTCCATGGACGTACTGCGCAGACCGTAGGTCGTGGGTGCCGTGAAGCTGTCGGAACCACGTTCACCGCTGAACTGCAAAGACCACTGCTCCGCAGGCTGCCAGTCGGCCACCAGCTTCGCCTTGTCACGCTGACGGTCTGCCAAAGTGGGCATGAAAACCGCAGTCGGCAGGAAACCATTGGCAATGTCGGCAGGATTGGTCACCTCGGTGACGCCACCGTAGGCACTGGGTTGCAACCAGTTGGACCCATCACGCCGGGCACGAGAAATACTCAGCGCGCCGCTAAAGTCAAGTCTTCGGCCAGACGCCGGCGCAACTCTGCGTTCAATGTGCGCTCGGTGGTACGTTGCCGTAATGCACTTACGCCAAAAACTGCACCGGTAGGTGTTAATACCCCCCGGTCGATCGCTTCGTAATCAGCGCCCACGCTGCCGCGGTAATCACTATCGAACTGCCAATTGGCCTGCATTTTGCCGCGCGTCTTCTGAAAAGGTCGGCCACGGTTGGTCCAGCGGATGGCGCTGGCACCTGTACCCACCACGTTGTACTCGGCGATGGGGGTGTTGTCATCACGGTTGTCGTAGCGCACATCTGCCAGCAGCGTCAGCCTGGAAAGCGGTCGCGAGTGCAGACCCAGCTTGGCCGATGTTGTCAGCACATCACCACCCAGGCTCCCAAGGCCAGCAGGCGCGGTGGCCAGAGACGGGCCGGCAAAAGTGGCCAGCTGTGAGCTGTGGGTGCGTGCCCATCGTGCGGTCGCGCGCGTCGTGGAAGTCAGGTCATAACTGCCGGTCAAATCAATCTGGTGAGACTGATTGTCGGGTGCCAACGATATCGGCTGCGCGAGTATGGACTGCAGGCCAGAACTCAACGGCAATAGAGTTCCCAGCGCATTGTTCAGACTGCCAAGAATCGTGGGGCTGAGGAAGGCGTTCGAATTGCGATAAAAGGAGCCGTAGTAGCCCACATTGAAACGCAGTTTTTCAAACGAATAATTCAGGCGCGCTTCGAACTGGCTGTGCGTGGCATCGGTCGGCTCGGGTAGCAGCAGGGTGGCCGCGCCGGTGCTGATGGCAGTTGTACCAATGCAGCCTGGCGCAATCGTACTGGGGCAGGTCATGCCGATGCCGAACAGTCGCGCGCCCTGCTTGCGCTCGGCGTTGGCACTGAGCTCCACCTGCATCGCAGGGCTCACCCACTTGGCAAAACCCAGACCGACGTTGGTGCGTTTGGTGCTCAAGTGCAGTTCTGATACATTGCCCAGCCCCGGTAAGGCATTCACCACCCGGGGGCTGCTGGAGCCCGCGTCCACCAGCGCAGTGTTGACGGCGTTGGGATCAAAACGCACCAGATCGTCATAGGAGACCGATAATTTCCAGCCATCCGGGCTCTTTCGCAACAGGCTCAATGACCGGTTGTCGCCCAGCAGATTCACGCCCTTGATGTCCATCCAGGCACCGGCCTCTTCATCACGCAGCGTGTAATCGATATCGATCAGGCCCAGGGTCGAGCGACCGCTTCCCAGACCGTTGTATTGCCCGAACTGGGCGCGATCACCTTGCGAAGGGGTGGTGGCGACAACACCCACGCCTACCGTGGTTTCTTCTACCTTGGTTTGTGCGATTGCGGGCACACAGACGGCACACACGGCGATTGCCAGTGCCGTGCGGCGAAAACTGAAAGACGATTCAAATTGGGTCATCATTGCTCTCCAGACTTCAACGCAGCCAGAGTTGGGGCGTCGGATTGCTGACCGACGGGTTGTTCGAGCCATGGATTTGGGTGTGACAGTTCATGCAGCTTCGGCCCTGCCACATATTGACGGTGTTCTTGCCACCCGACATGCCGGAGACCAGTGGAACACCTCGACCTGCCACCGTACCCACCTCACCGGCAACGTGCGGTGTGTGGCACTGCTGGCACAGCATGGGCGCGCGCGTGGTCAACATACCGGCTACCGTACTTCCATGGGGGTTGTGGCAATTGGAGCAATCGTCCGCCACCGGTTCGTGCTGGTGTACGAACGGGCCGCGCTTTTCGGCGTGGCAGGTGTAGCACGTTGCATTGGTGGTATCACGTTTGGCCAGCTTGGGACCGGCAGACCCGTGCACATTGTGGCAATCGGAACAGGTCATCTTGCCCTCGGGCATGGGGTGATGCGACACACGGCTAATTTGTGAACGCTGCGTTTTGTGGCAAGTCACACAAAACTCTGTTTGCTCCAGCTTGCTGGCCAGCTTGTTATCTTTGTTGGCATGAACTTTGTGGCATGTGTCACAGGACACGTCCGCTGCCTGGTGCGCACTGCCCACCCACAACGAGCGTTTGGATTCACGGTCATGGCACGACTGGCAGGCACGACTGCGCTCGGCCGCTGCCACGGACGTTACCTTGCCATAGGTCTTGCCAAAAGTAATGTCCGGCTTGGGCTGTTCCTTGGCGCCTGGAGGTTTTTTCAGGTGGGCCTGGCTGGGGCCGTGGCAGGCTACGCACTCCGGCGCACGCGCACCGGCTGAGAAACCATGCGCGGACTGGCTCATGTCAGGCAAGTCTTCATCATCGTGACATTCAACACAGGCATCGTTAGCACCGGATTGCACGGCCCCTGCAGGACTGAACAAACCCGCCAGACACAAGCCGACAACGGCAATAACAGTCTTTAATCGCATCCCAAACTCTCCAGAACAGTTTCCAACAGTCGCCTTGGCAACTACTTCTGACCGTGAACGATGTCAACACCCTTGAAAAGGCCTGGAGCGTGGCAATCGTCACAGGTTTCGCGCGGCCCAGAAACCACCGCTGCCTGCGTCATGTTGCCAAACGAGGAACCACCAAATGCACTGACGTGGCCAATGGACCGGGCGGAATCGTGGCAGGACGTGCAGGTTGCCGCCTTGGGCGAGATCACCATCCACTTGTTCGGGTTGGTTTCCAGTACGGCAGGCGTGGTTCCTACGGCCGCAGTAATGGTCGGCTTGAGCACGACGGAGCCGAGCGTGCCAATGTCCTGTTTGAACGAATTGTTCACGTGGCAGGCATTGCAATTGATGCCTACGCCGGGCCAGGCCACTTCGGCAGCATAGTTCTCCACGCCGGCCGTCGCGCCGAGCGTCAGTGTGGGCGGAGTGGTCGCAACCAGCGGCGTGCCGTCCATCGCAAACGGTATCGAGCCCACCTTGTTGCCATGGGTGAATGGGCTGCTGCGCTTGGAACTGCTGTGGATGCCATGAATCATGCGCTTGAACTGGTATGGCTCGTACAGATTCAGGCCATTGGTCATCATATTGCCACTGGATGAACGGTTGGCATCGTGGCACAGCGCGCAGGACTCCACGGTGTTGCGGGCACCGTTATGGAACGCCGCAGCCAATGTATTCGAACCCGATGTGGTGCCCAGAGCACCGTGGCAGACGTTGCATTTCTCGTTGCTGACCACTTCGCGCCGGGGCATGGCCTCGCCACTCAAAACGACGTCCTTGAAGGTGTGCTGCACTACAACATTCACGCGGTTTGCGACCACTTCAGGCGTGACCACCGGGCGCGGCACTGCAGCCGACTTGATCTGCAATCTTGGCTCTTTGATCTGGCCTATGCTCATGACCCGCGCGGTACCGGCGGCGATGGCTGTAGCCGTATCGGCCGGCAAGGGGATGTCCACGGTGTAATGGTTGCCCCCAACGTTGGTTCCCTTGTAGGCGTATGCATTGGCACCACTTCCGCCATTGTTGTAGCTTGAAAACTCGGTTACGGCAGCAGGTTGACCCACCATATTCTGGTATGCGACATAGAAGCGCAGGTTGCCAAACTTGGTGGTGTTTGCACAGGTGACGGTACTTGTGCCGGCACCAGTGCACTCAGAAGTGACCAGGTTGTAGGCCGCATTGCCGTTGGTGGGGTCTGACAGGAAATACTTGACGGTCACCTTGCGAGCGGTCGCATCGAAGCTGACTCCCTCAATATTCATCTTGTACTTGGTCGCGTTCTCTTCGTTCTGGTTCCAGTGCACGTTTTCCGAAGACACTGGCGTTCCAGCGGCGTGGCAGGACAGGCAATCGGCATTGCTCAGCGACTTGGCAGTGGCACCGGGGCCAACACGGGATTGGGCAAGTGCAGCGTGCACGGTATCGAAATAGGAGCCGACATTGTTGGCGTGGCAGGTCAGGCAGGCCTCTTTCGTCGGCTTGGTCTTCCAGTTATCGCCCTGCGGCGTATTGGAATTGCTGGCCGAATGGCAGACTTTGCAGTTACGCAGGTCCTGCGGGAAGCCAACTTCGCCATAGCTGTGCTTGGAATTCTGATAGCCCCAGATGGTGTAGTCCTCCCCACCCGCAGCAAGTTTGCTCTTGAGCAATCTGCCCGCGTGGATCTTGTGCACCATGGTGACCATGTCGAGATCGTTGCCACTGTTGGCATCCACCGTGCCGGCGTTGTGACACATCACACAGTATTGGGTGTCAATACGCCCGCCGCCGTGCAAAGCAAGTTTTTCGTGGCAACCGTTACACGAGGCCACATCAGACATTTTGCGCGTCAGCGCTGCATCGGTCACCGCGACAGACTTGCCGCTGGCATCTACGGTGAAATCAAAGTAGGGGTTCACCAGGACGGTCTCGCCTGCGGCGTTCTTGTAGCTGAGCTGAATCGCAACGCGGTGCGTGCGGCTGCGCTCAAAGACAACACCATTGGTCTGTGCAGGGTCGGTGATGTCGGTTTTGAAGGTGTAGGTGTAATAACCATCCGGGTTGTAAACCAGTTGTGCAGCCAGAAGGGCTGCCGCAGTTTGTTTGCCATCAGTGGTCGCCTGCATGGCCGACGCCTTCGCCGGCACCCCGTTGGGGCCAACACCGGCGGTTGCGGTTTCCTTGCGATAGGTGTAGCTCACCCACTGATCGCTCTTGCCGGTCGCGTTGCCGGGAATCAGCTTCGCCATGATCACCGATACATTGGCGGCTGTCAGGCCGGACACGACTTTGCCGTCCGAGAAAACCGCGAAGTTCACCTTGGGAGCGCCCGCAACGGTCACCACTGGCACACCGGCAGCCTGCACGACACTAAACGGTGCCGCCGTATTAGTAGCGGTATCGTTGGCAGGAATTTGGGCCGCTGCCGCAATTGCCGAATTGCCGGTGGCCACAGGCTCAGGAGTACTGCTACCGCTTCCGCCACCACAGGCCGCCAAAGCAGCCACCATCGAAAGAGTTGCACCCCATTGAACAAATGAGTTTTTCACGTTGCTTTTCCTGTCCGTTGTCAAACACAGAGATTTCCTGATCTGCCCGCGAATCTAGCAGGTTTGATCTAGATCACTGGCAAATTCTCGTGGGGTAGTTGCTCAAGGTCAACCATTACTGTTTTTTAGATTTGATCTGCGTTGCGCAGAAAAGCATCAGTTGACAAATCCAGTGGGGTATTGCTTGTGCAGTGCAGTGGTTTGCTACAGCGAATCGGCGAAAAAAAACCCGCCAGGGCGGGTTTTTCTTAAGGTGTCTGAAATTAATGGGAAAGAATCCAGCCTGCAAGGTTTTTCTGCTCCTTGGCGTCCTTGCTGGTCAGGATCTTGTGCTCTTCTTCCGTGCCATCGGACAGCTTGACCTTCGCGCCATTGGTCATGCTCTTGATGACTGACTCTTCGCCATCGGCCTTACCCTTATACTTGGCGGCGATCTTCTTCAGGGATGCGCCCTTCTTGTCCTTGTCCACCGCGTGGCACTTGGTGCACTGGTCTTTCTTGAACATGGCCTTTGCCGCATCAGCGTCCACAGCAGCCTGAGCCGGTGCCATGGTGGCGAGCGAAATGGTGGCGGCGCTCAAAAGAAGGGAAAGAGTAGTTTTCTTCATGGTGTTAATAGGTGGTTGAGAATGGTCAGTACTAAACGAACATCACACAAAACGCGTCGACATGCCTACCAGAGAAAGGTCCACGGCCTTATTGACACCGCCTTTTGTGGGGAAATTGTCGCACAAGAGGAACGGGGCCAGGAAGGTGCCGCCTTGCATCCAAGCTAGCTGTCAGGAAACCCGATTAGATTCGGACGCACTTCAACAACCAACCCTGGAGATAAAGCATGAGTAAACGTGACGTAGTGGTTTTGGGCATTGCCCGTTCGGCGATTGGAACCTTTGGTGGAGCGCTTGCAGACATAGAGCCGTGCGAACTGGCGGGCACCGTCATGAAAGAGGCGGTCGTTCGCTCGGGCGTTGACCCCAAAGCAATCAACTATGTAACGGTAGGCAATACCATCCCCACCGAAAGCCGCTTCCCCTATGTGGCGCGTGTAGCTTCCATCCAGGCCGGTTTGTCGACGGATTCCGTTGCCATGGCAGTGAACCGTCTGTGCTCGTCGGGTCTTCAGGCCATCGTGACCTCCGCACAAAATATTTTGCTGGGCGACTGCGACTACGGCATTGGCGGCGGCGTGGAGGTGATGAGCCGTTCGGGCTATCTGTCCACCGCGTTGCGCACCGGAGCCCGTATGGGAGACTCCAAAATGCTCGACATGATGGTGGCCACTTTGACCGACCCCTTCGGCGTGGGCCACATGGGCATTACCGCTGAGAACCTGGCTGCCAAGTGGGGCATTTCCCGCGAAGACCAGGACGCGCTGTCGGTG
Organism: Rhodoferax sp.; assembly: GCA_020048895.1. GTDB lineage: Bacteria > Pseudomonadota > Gammaproteobacteria > Burkholderiales > Burkholderiaceae_C > Allorhodoferax. The sequence continues at coordinate 23,116 of JAIFLV010000062.1, forward strand.
GAATCGCACCGTCGTGCGGCAGCAGCCATCGCCGACGGACGCTTCAAGTCTCAAATCGTTCCGATCGTCAAGCAGACCAAGAAGGGTGAAGTGGTGTTTGACACCGATGAACACGTCAAACCGGCCACCACCATGGAAACCCTGGCCAAGATGAAGCCTGCCTTCAAGAAGGATGGCACCGTCACCGCCGGCAATGCATCGGGCATCAACGATGGTGCCGCCTTCTTTGTGCTGGCGGACGCTGCTGTAGCAGCCGCTGCCGGCCACAAACCGATGGCACGGCTGGTTTCCTATGCGGTGGCTGGAGTACCCAACGAAATCATGGGCGAGGGGCCAATTCCGGCAACCAGGCTGGCTCTCAAGAAGGCAGGTCTCACGCTCGACCAAATGGACGTGATAGAGAGCAACGAAGCCTTTGCAGCGCAGGCCATTGCCGTTTCCAAAGGTCTTGAGCTTGACATGAGCAAGACCAATGTCAACGGTGGAGCCATCGCTCTGGGGCACCCGATTGGCTGCTCTGGCGCGTTCATTGCCACCAAACTGATCTATGAACTGCACCGCAGTGGCGGAAAGTATGGCCTGGTGACGATGTGCATCGGTGGTGGTCAGGGTATCGCTGCCATCTTTGAGCGCACCTGAGCCCCACACGCTCTAGATTAGCTACAAACTCCATAGCGCCTCACGCACGTCTGACGGGCGTCGAGGCGCTTTTTCTTGTGGGAAATTGGCAACGCTTATGCCAAGTAATTGCACCAAGGTTTGAGCCAGCGCAGTATCTTCATCTGGCAACCGCTTACCATCCCACGCACTATGGACAAACATTTCCTCACCCCCTTGTTTACGCCGGAATCGGTGGTTGTATTTGGCGGGCTCCTGGACGACCCCGCGACCCAGATACCGCAAGCGACCGCTTTGCTGCAGGCCCTGCGCGCCCAGAAGTTCTCCGGCACGCTGCATTTTCTGGACATCCATACCACCGGCACTTTGGCCGACCTGGCCCAAACCCGGGCAGACCTGGTCATCATATGCCTGCCACCCAAAGATGTTACCGCTGCACTCGAACTTGCCTCGCGCATGGCCTGCCGCGCGGCACTGGTCATCTCCAGTGGCATCACTACGGAGATAGCGGCAGAGCTCAAAAAGATCGCGCGCCGCGAAGGCATCAACCTGCTGGGACCTAATTCGCTCGGGCTGCAGCGCCCGCAGTTGGGGCTGAACGCCTCCGCCGCCGGTCCACTGGCGCAGCCCGGGTCATTGGCCCTGGTATCACAGTCCGGGGCCTTGACCTCCAGCATGCTGGACTGGGCGCGCAGCAATGGGGTGGGGTTCTCGTCTGTCGTTTCCCTGGGGCCCCACACTTCGGTGGATATCGCGCAAACGCTGGACTTTCTGGCGAACGATGCCCAGACCCATAGCATCATCGTGTACCTGGAGGGCATCTCCAACGCCCGCCGTTTCATGAGTGCGCTGCGCTCCGCCGCCAACGCCAAACCGGTGGTGGTACTGAAGGCCGGTCGCAAGGCGGCCGGCAACGAGGCCGCACAAACCCACAGTGGCGCCATTGTTGGCAGCGATGACGTGTTTGACGCGGCATTGCGCCGCGCTGGCGCGGTACGGGTGCGCTCGTTTGTGGCCCTCTTCTCCGCCGCCAAGTGCCTGGCCTCACGCTATCGCCCGGTCGGCAAGCGCCTGGCTATCGTTACCAATGGTGGTGGGCCAGGTGTGCTTGCGGCCGATTGGGTGAATGAAATTTCACTGCAACTGGGCAAGCTGTCGGTGGAGTCCGTGGTTGCGCTTAAGCCGGTACTGCCCGTGTTGGCATCGCTAACCGATCTGATAGACCTGTCTGAAGACGCCGGACCCGAGCACTACAAGGCCGCGGTCGCGGCGGCCGAAAAGGACCCCAAGGTAGATGGCGTACTCGCCATCTACTCGCCCAAGATGGGCGGTGATGCCGCGGCCGTGGCGACCGCACTGGCCGAGGTGAAGAAGGGCATGGGCAAGCCGCTACTCGCCTGCTGGATGGGTGACTCCACCGTGGGATCGGCGCGCGCAATCC
>JAIFLV010000159.1 GCA_020048895.1 Rhodoferax sp.
AAGCTGTAGCAGTTGCCGCACCCGCAGCCTCGACTTTCGCCGGTCCGGTGGACCTGGAGTGCGATGTGCTGGTTTTAGGCGCTGGCCCTGGAGGCTACTCGGCGGCGTTTCGCGCGGCCGATCTGGGTCTCAAAGTGGTGTTGGTGGAGCGCTATGCCCAATTGGGTGGTGTTTGCCTCAATGTAGGTTGCATCCCCAGCAAGGCGCTGTTGCATGTGGCGGCAGTGATGGACGAGGTGTCGCACCTGGGCGATCTCGGTGTGGAGTTTGGCGCTCCCCAAGTGAACATCGACAAGCTGCGTGGACACAAGGAAAAGGTGATTGGCAAGCTCACTGGCGGCCTGGCTGCCATGGCCAAGATGCGCAAAGTCACTGTCGTCCGCGGCTACGGCACCTTCGTTGGTCCCCATCACGTCACCGTGGAAGAAACCACCGGCACCGCGCAGGAGAAGACAGGCAAGACGCAGACCATTGCCTTCCAGAAGGCCATCATCGCCGCGGGCTCCCAAGCCGTGCGTTTGCCCTTTATGCCCGAAGACCCACGCGTGGTGGACAGCACCGGCGCGCTGGCGCTGAAAGAAGTGCCCAAACGCATGCTGATTCTGGGCGGCGGCATCATCGGTCTGGAAATGGGCACCGTCTACAGCACGCTGGGCGCTCGTCTGGATGTGGTGGAAATGCTCGACGGCCTGATGCAGGGCGCCGACCGCGACCTGGTCAAGATCTGGCAGAAGATGAACGCCAAGCGCTTTGACAACATCATGCTTGCTACCAAAACCGTAGCTGCCCGCGCACTGCCAGAGGGCATAGAAGTCACATTTGCTCCTGCAAACGAAGGTGGTGTTGCGCCACCCCCGCAGCTCTACGACCTGGTACTGCAGGCGGTTGGCCGCACACCCAACGGCAAGAAAATTGCTGCCGACAAGGCTGGTGTGGCCGTCACCGACCGTGGGTTTATCAACGTCGATATCCAGATGCGCACCAACGTGCCCCACATCTTCGCCATCGGCGACATCGTGGGCCAGCCCATGCTGGCGCACAAGGCAGTGCACGAAGCGCATGTGGCTGCCGAAGTGATTGCCGGCGAATTACAAGGCAATTGGGAGTTGGCATCAGCCGCTTTTAACGCCCGTGTCATTCCCAGCGTGGCCTATACCGACCCCGAAGTGGCCTGGGTGGGCCTCACCGAAGACCAGGCCAAGGCGCAAGGCATCAAGGTCAAGAAGGGCCTGTTCCCGTGGACGGCTTCGGGCCGCGCCATTGCCAACGGCCGCGATGAAGGAGTGACCAAGCTGCTGTTCGATGATTCACCAGAAGAAGGCTCGGACGGCCATGCTGGCCGGGGCCATGGCAAGATCCTGGGCGGTGGCATGGTCGGCACCCACGCGGGCGACATGATTGGCGAAGTGGCGCTGGCCATCGAGATGGGTGCCGATGCGGTAGACATCGGCAAGACCATCCACCCACACCCCACGCTGGGCGAGAGCATAGGTATGGCGGCGGAGATTGCGCACGGCAGCTGCACGGATGTGCCGCCTGCGCGGAAGTAACGTGCTAGCTTCAGATTGCTACTGATTCAGTAGCTGGCCGCGCAGATTCCGTAGGGGCTGCGCCGCTTTTTTTATTGCTAGGCCTGCAATACGGCAGCCGGATTGCGGTCAATCACGTTGAGCAACACCAGTGAAGCGCCGCTGGGTGAGCGGTCGCCGCGCTCCCAATGCCGCAGTGTTGCGACCGAGAAGCCGAAGCGGGCGGCAAACTGTTCCTGCGTCAGACTTAAGCGCTCGCGTAGGCGGGATACGTCCACCGCCTGCGGTTGATAAAGCTGGATCCCGTCGGCTTTACGGCCTTTGGATTTTGCGTGTGCAATGGCCTCGTTCAGACCTTGCTTAAGGCTATCGAATGCGCGTGCCATAAAAGTTCCTTTCAGGTGGAGTCCGCTTTGAGGTGATGGAGTATCTGCCGCAAGGTAGCCTGCGGCAACTGCTGGAGAGCGGGCCGGTGTCGGTGGACCGTATCCGGGAAATTGTCTCGGAGATCGGCGAGGCTCTGGCCAGGGTGCAATCGATGCAAATCCTGCACCGTGACCTCAAACCGGAGAACGTGCTGGTTCGGGCGCTGACACCGCTCTCGCTGGTTCTGACCGACTTCGGCATCGCGTCGGTCCGCATGGGGACGCAGCACTTCACCGGTGGCGCACGCACGACCCGATACGCCGCTCCGGAAGCTCTGACGGGGGTGATTGACGAGCGCGCCGACTGGTGGTCGCTGGGCATGATCGTTCTGGAGGCGGCTGTGGGTCGGCACCCGTTTGAAGGGCTCAACGAGCAGATCGTGAACCATCAGCTGGCAACCAAGCCGGTGGATGTGCGCACGGTGTTCCATGACGAGCTGCGCAAGCTGTGCCGTGGTCTCCTGATGCGTGACCCGCGCGCACGCTGGAGTTGGACCGAAGTCCAGCGCTGGCTCGCCGGTGACCCGACCCTGGTGGAGATACAGGAAGGGGCGGTGAACTCCGCGCTGCGTGCGTATCGGATTGCGGACTCCCAGTGCACCACGGCGGTGGATCTGTCAGTGACGCTGGTCAAGCACTGGCAGATCGGTGCCAAAGATCTGGTGCGCGGAACGGTCGCCACATGGCTGGAAGAGCAGTTGCACGACCACAATCTGTTGCGCAAGCTGCAGGACATCCTGGATGTGCGGGGTGTTTCTGACGACTGGCGGCTGCTGAAGTTTGTGCTGGTAGTCGTTCCCGGCATCCCTGCAGTATGGAAAGGCACGCCATTGACCCGCGAGTCGCTCCTGATTGCCGCACGCAAGGCCTCCAACGGGGACAGGGCGACAGCCGCATGGTTGCAGTCGATACATTCCGAAGGGGTACTCGAAGCGTTAGCGCAGTCAGGACGTACGGAAGTGTCGGCCTTCCGCAAGCAGTGGCTCCAGGGTCTCGAACGATTTGCTGAGTTGTGGGAAAAAGCCCGTGACGCCGAAGACCGCTGGCGCCGCGAGCCCAAGGCCTGGTACGGCAGCAGCCAGGTGGTGGTGGATGTGCACTATGCCCTGTATCAGCAGTCTGCACGCATGAACCAGCCGCCGGTAGAGCGTCTGCATGGCCATGTTTTGCTGGCAGTCTGCCTGCCTGCATTTGTCTCCATGGTGCGATCGCATCTGATTGGTCAGATCGCAGACAGTGGAGACATATGCCCCTGGTTTGAATCTCTGGGGCCATTGCACGAACTCGACGCCGTCGGAGTCATCGTGGCGCAGTTGCTGTTGCCCCTTGCGCTCGAAGACATGGCACAGGAAAAGAAGCGGCTCGCGGCCGCTCCCTATCAGGGAGCTGCCGCAAGTGAGGACGGTACCGGGCAGTTGCAGCGCGAGATCAAAGGCGTGGTTGAACTGTTGCGCGCGGATTTGCGATCCCAGGGTGCACGTCTGCAGTTGCGGGAAGTACTGGAGGATTTGCAGAATGCGGGCTTCAAGGTCATCCGGCTGGCACCGGCTGAAGGGGAGGCGGCCCGGGCCCGCAGCTCGCTGGGCAGTTTGATGAGTGCGAGTATTGCGATGCAGGCCGAGCTGGACCGGGTGGATGCCATAGAGCGGATCAACGCCATCTGGTTTTCTCCGCGCAGGCTTCTTGTCGGCAGCGCACTGCTGCTGGGCTTGTGGTCTCTGTTGCCGGGCCTCTATGCTTTTGCCTTGCTGGCGGTTGCGGGCGCAGGCTTCGCATGGCGCCACACCGTCCTGCAGTAGGCAAAACTCACTCTTGACTCAAGGGGCAGAACCTTTGCGCGCCTTTGCGAGAAAACCATGGGACGCAAGGTGTCATCCATCAAATCTACTGGTGCCGCCCCACATTCGAACAAGCCAAAGAAGTGAAGGTGATCCAAAGCTTGCTGGGCGTGCTCGTCATTGCGTGTCTGGTGGCCTGGATTGCACCGTGGGTTTACCCTGGCCAGCTTCATTGCGTTTTGCTCTGCGGCGCGGAAGTGATCCTGGAAAGCCATTGATGTTTCGCTGAGGCGCTACAAATTCAGTAGCTGGCCGCGCAGATTCCGTGAGGGCTACGCTGCTTTTTTTCTTATATTCGCCAATGATCACCCAGCATGGGCCTGCCACGCACAGGCCACACCGGGCAAAGCATTTGCACCACCTCCATCAGACTCAACCACTCGGCAATGGGGTCAATCCCGGAATCTTTGCCCAATCGCGGCTGAAAAGACACACCCGCTTCGCGCACCAGCACTACATCTGCATCGTCTTGGCGCAGTGCCGTTTCAGCATCGTTAACGGTGCTATCCGAGAAGTTCATCGAGGAGTTCCGGTTTGTTGAACAGGGCAAAGTATTCACGCAACGCATCCATGTCGAGCGAGCTGCGGTGTACTTTTAAGAGTGCACGTATGTCGTCAAGGTCGCGCGTCCGCGTTGCATCGTTCACGAAGCCTTGCAGTTTGAAGCCGATAAGCCCTTCAACGCTGATGAGGCGTATGCGGCCCATGGGGGTTTCTCGCTCCGTTGCCTGCGCCAGCAAGCGGCGCGCAAGTGGTCGGTGCGCGTAAAGCACATCCAGCCCTTCCGCTGCGCGCACATAGTTGGCGGCATCCTCACTGCGATAGAGGCATTGGTAGCCCAAATCCAGCAGCGCAGCATGTACCCTGTCCCCGGCTTCGGCCTCCACCAGAAAATCCACATCCTTGGTGGCGCGCACCACTTGATGCGCAACCACCGCCAAGCCGCCAATCAATGCTGGCTCGGTTCCGTTGCGCGCAAACATGGACAGCGCTTCGCGAATTTGTTCGGCCAGGTTGGACATGTCTACAGTGTGAAATGGTGTATGCAGGCATCATAGCGTCCGCTTGTGTCTTGGCGCGTCCGTGGGCGATTGGGCGACATCATCGGCATGGGTTGTCGCGCCTCGCTGACGCATCGTTACCTGCGTGGGTGGCCTGATAGCGTAATGTGCAGTCTGATACCAGCGGGCATTGGGTCGACGGCGCTCAGTTGCCATCATGGTCCGTTCCCAGCCGTTGAACCAGCAAGAGGTGCGCCCAATCCATGAAGACCTTGACACGGGCCGCGCGCCGATGCTTGCTCGGCGTGACCAAGTGCAGCGGCATCGATGGAGACTGCCACCGTGGCAGCACACGCACCAGCGCACCGCTGACGAGGTGTTGGCTGGCCACGAACTGTGCCAGCAAAACGATACCCAATCCGTCCAGAGCCGCGCTGAGGGCGGCCGCGCTGTCGGTGGTCACAAATCGGGCGGGGATGTCTACCGCCAACGATTGCTCAAACAGTGTCAGTTCGATGGCACGCAGCTTGCCCGTTGAGGCCAGCAAGAAGCCCACTTGTTGATGCCGAAGCAGATCTTGTGGAGTTAGTGGTAGACCGTATTCTTCGATGTAGGACGGTGCTGCACACAACACGAATCGCAAGTTGCCGACAGGGCGCGCAGACAAGCTGGAGTCGGGCAGCACCCCACCGCGCAGCACGCAATCCACGCCTTCCCCAATGATGTCGACCACCCGGTCAGAACAGGCCAGTTCGATGCTGACTCGTGGGTACCGCTTGAGAAAGCCGCGAATCTCGGGTGCGAATATCTGACGCCCCACGGCGACGGGCACGTTGACCCGTAAATGCCCGACGGGTGCTTGTGCACCCTGGCGCAACTGGGCTTCCACGTCGTCCATTTGCTTCAAGATCGCGCAGGCGTGCTGATAGTAGGTCAGTCCCTCTGCTGTGGGCATTACTGATCGCGTGGTGCGGGTCAACAGTCGGGCATTTATCTTGGCTTCAAGCTGCGCAATCTGCTGGCTAACGGTGGCTTTGTGCGTGTTGAGTTGCTGCGCCGCTTTGGTGAAGCTGCCACTCTCGACGACCTGCACGTAGGCACGCATTGCTTCAAAGCGATCCATTGGGGACTCCTCGAGGTTGCTGGTGCATAGCGTCCATTGTCAACGTTTTACAAACAATGTATTCGGCATAGTGGGCTATGCCGAAGCAAAACGATTTCGTAAAGTAACTCCCAGACAGCAGATTTGTTGGATTTTCACCAACAGTTGACTTGCTCACTGCTCCTGACCACACCATCGAAAGGATCTCTCATGCCCAAACGCGCACACCTGATTGCGGGAATTCTGGCCCCGTTGTGCATTGCCATATTCTTTGTTTCCACAATTGCAGTCGAGCTATTCGGTTCGAATGAGGCCGTGGCGCATCTCAAGTCGCTGATTGTGACGCCAGGCCTGTGGATTCTCGTTCCCGCCATGATGGCGGCTGGCGGCAGCGGTATGTTTGTTGCGCAGTCGCGCGGCGGTCGGTTGGTGGGCGCGAAGAAAAAACGTATGCCCTTCATTGCTGCCAATGGCTTGCTGGTACTGGTGCCGTGCGCCATCGTGCTGAACCGTTGGGCCACTGCGGGCAGTTTTGACGCCGCATTCTATGTGGTTCAAGGAGTGGAACTCCTGGCGGGTTCCATCAACCTGACGCTGATGGGCCTCAATGTCCGCGATGGTATGCGTATGGCAGGGCGTCTGAAGGTAGAGCCACTGACTATCCAAAAGGCCCAGTGAACAATCCATCGAAGGTCTTGCCATGACCTACAACCTGCTCAAGTTCTTCCACATACTGGGGGCCATCCTCATGGGCGCCGGTTTGGTGGTTGTATGGCTGGCGGATATGCGTTCACGCCAATTGCGCGAGCTGTCAACGTTCGCCGAAGCTGTGCGCACCATCGCCGTGTGTTACGACGGCCTGGTGGTGCCGGGGTCCTTGCTGTTGTTGGTCTCTGGAGCATGGATGATTGCCCAGTACTACGGCGGACTGAATTTTTTGCAGGTCCCTTGGTTGGCAGGCATGGTGGCGCTTTTTCTGGCGGAGTTCATTGAAGGCAATACCGTCACGCGTCTGTACTTCGTGCGGCTTCTGCGGCTGACACGCCAATCCCTGCAAGTCGGCCGCTTCATTTCCGAGCTGGAGCACGAGCGGGGCAAGTTAGTGCCGTCTTTCACGCACTTTCTGGACTTGCCTGCGCTCACACTCATCATTGCATTGGGCACCCTCAAACCGGACACTTGGTTGCTGTGGTGGGTGGGCGTGATCACCGCGCTGGCGATATCGAGTCTGTTGACCTATTGGATTCCACGCATGTACCCCTGGGGTGCGCAGACCGCGTCTTGAAACACACTCAACTCTGAAAGGAAACACACCATGTTGATTTCATGGACACGCGCTGTGCTGATTGCAGGCGCAGCTTTGACACTAAGCGCCTGTGCAGGGCCGGGCCACAACGCATTCATGGACCAGTTGTCCGTGCAAGGCACGGTGCCCGTGCTTTCGGTGCAAGGTTACGTGGTTCGCAACGCGCAGGACGAGCAGCGGCTACGCGACGTTTGGCAACAAATGGCCGAGCTGATGAAGAGGAAGCCGGGCTTCATTACGGCCGACCTCAGCCCAGGTGCCGCCAAGTCAGACCTGTGGATAGAAGTCAGCAAGTGGGAGAGTGTCGCCCACTTGCGGACTGCGTTCAATGATCCCAAGGTGCAGGAGACGGCGCGGAAACTACCCACGGTGCGGATGAACCATCTGTTTATCGCCTCGGCGGGTGGCCATGCGTCACCAACAATACCCGTCGCAGACAGCAAATAGGGGAGCTATTGCCATGACCCATTCAACCCAAGCAGCACGCCAGCTCCGCTGTTGGATCGGCGCTTTATCCAACGCTACTCGAGGCGCTGAACTATCGGCGCATCTTTGTTGGCAATTTCATAAAGCACCTGGTACAAAAGCTTGGGCGACACAGGCTTATGCAGCAGGGGTACACCGCTACTTTGCGCCTCGCGAAGACGCTCTGGTGCCGTGTCTCCAGTGACTAGTAGCGCAGGCAACTCTGCGCCGACATGGGCCCGCAATGATTGGATCACTTGTGCACCGGTCTCTAGATCGCGCAGCCGGTAATCGCTGATCACCAGATCGGGGCGCCTGCGGCTTGCCGCTGCCAGTGCTTCGTCAAGACCCGCCACGGCATCACACACGCACCCCCAGCTCTCGAGTAACTGCACCGTGCCCTCCAGGATGGCACGGTCATCATCCACCACCAGCACCTGCAGTTTCAGCGGGCTAGCCATGTGCTGAATGAATTCCTCACGCTGCGGAGCAACATCCACGTGAATGAGTGGCAATCGAAGCCGAAACACGCTACCCGCACCCGGCTTCGATTGCAAGGTAAGCTCAAGCTGCAGCTCTTTTACCAGGCGATCGACAATGGCAAGGCCTAGGCCCAATCCTTTATTCCGGTCGCGCTCGGGGTTGCCCAGCTGATGAAACTCCCTGAATATTTCCTGGTGTTGAGACGGCTCGATGCCGATTCCTGTGTCCCACACCTCCAGAACCAAATATTGCCCCCGGTTTCTGCAAGCCACCAGGACACCACCCTCCCTGGTGTACCGAATTGCGTTGGACACCAGGTTACGAACAATCAGCTCCAGCAGCAATGGATCCGTCTCAACATGTGCGTAGGTCTCCCGCGAGCGGTAGAACAACCCTTTTTCGTTCGCCTGCGGCCCGAACTCCGCTTCAACTTTTGACAGCACGGCTTGCATCGACACCGCTTGCGATTGCGGCTTGATAACACCTGCCTCGATGCGGGAGAAATCCAGCAAGGCATTGAGCAGCTCGGACGATGCCCTGCTCGCACCCCGTGCATTCTCCAGCATTTGACGTTGAATAGTGCTCAATTCACCGCGGCTGATGACCTCAAGAAAGAGTCCGAGCGCATGAATGGGCTGGCGCAAATCATGGCTTGCCGCGGCAAGGAACTTGGACTTCGCCAGATTGGCCTGCATGGCGTCTTGCCGTGCTTCCAGGGACTTGTGTGTTTCATCGCGCAGGCGATCGATCAGCTCTGTGTTTTCAAAGCGCAGGTTTATGACCGAGCGTGTCACCCGTGCGTTGATACGCGCCTGCGCAATCAAGGTGCCCACGTAAAGCAACGCAACAATGGCAAGAACCCGGTAGGCGGGATCCTCCATTTGCCACAACTTCAAACCGATTGCGGTTGCATCAAACACGCAAAACGCGATGTACACCGGGAACACCACCGACAACACAGACATGGCATAGCTCTTGATGCCCGCCATGACCGCAATGACCAGCACGGCACCGGCCAGCGACGCAGAGTCCAGCGTTACCCACGGCAGAATGCCCCATGCCGCGCCGTCCGCAGCATTGAGAAACATCAATGTGCCCACGAGCTTACGGGCGTTTTGCGCATTCACACCCGCCGCAAGCGTGCGACGCGCATGCACGTAATTGATCAGCTTGGAACCAATCACCGCTACGGCCCACAGCAGCAGCCCGTTCAGATTTCCGGGGTTCGACAAAGTCCACACCAGCAGCGACGACAGAAAAACCGTCGATAACACCGACGTGCCAACATTGTTCAGCAGCAACTTCAACTGTTCAACCAATACGCGGTCTTCATCCAGTGCAAGACGCCACATCAGTTAATGAGTCCCCTGCTTCGGGCTGCAAACGCTGCCTCCGAACGACTCGCCACATCCAGAAAAGCGAGAATGCCCTGCACATGCCAGCGCACGGTGTTTTCTGTCAGATCGAGCCGCCGGCCAATAGCCTTGTTGGGCAACCCGTGGCACATCAACTCCAGCACTTCCAATTGCCTCGGAGTCATCCGTTCTTCTTTGGCAGCTACGCCAGTCTCGCCCGGCTGCAAAGCTTGTGCACTTCTTTGCGGGTTAAGCACATCCTTCACCAGTGCGATGATGCCTTCGGCAGTCATTGCTTTTGAAGCAAATCCGCTGGCACCCCGGGCCATGGCGGTCTTCACTGTTTCTGGCGAGGCGTCAGAGCTGACGATCACAACCGGTGTCCGTGGCCACTTGCGCTTGAGCACGTCCATGCCATCAATGCCGTTGATGCCCTGCAGGAGAATGTCAAGAAGCACCAGGTCCGGCACAGCGATTGCCATGTGCAAACTCTCAGTCACGCACGCGGCCTCCAAAACCTCCAGCTCATCAATCGCCATGCGCAGCAACACCGCCATTCCTGTGCGGAACATGGCGTGGTCGTCAATCAACAGAATGCGGGCTGCCGGCATGCGGCTAATTTAAGGCCTTATTGCACACTCCGGTGATGTTTTTCAACCAACCCGTCCAAATGGACGGGAGACGCAGAGGGCATATGTCTCTAGCATCCCTGCCACTATGCGAACAAACCCTCCTGTGCCCGAATTCCGGTTCCGCGCGACCGGCCTGACCACATCCATTTCTCTTCTACTTGCCACCGTACCGGCCCTTGCGCAAACCATTCCGGACGCCGGCAGCCTGCAACAACAAATACAGCGCGAACGAATAACCACCCTGCCAGGCCCGGCCGCACCGCAGGCCACCCGCCCGTCGGACGCGCAGCGCCCGCCACCCGGCGCCACCGTGGTGGTGCGGGAGTTTCAATTCAGCGGCAACACCTTGTTAAAAACGGAGCAGCTTGCCGAGGCAGTGCGCGTTTATCTCAGCCGGCCTCTGGACTTCAATCAGCTCCAGGGCGCCGTGTTTGCGGTTACCGGCACCTACCGGCAAGCAGGATGGGTCGTCCGCGCCTTTTTGCCCGCACAAGATGTCAAGGACGGCATCGTCAGGATTCAAATCGTTGAGGCAACTTACGGCGGAGCCAGCGTGGCCGCCCGACCCGGCGGGCGTGTGGATCGCAGCCAGGTCATAGCCGGCGTGGATGCGCAGTTAAAAAAAGGCGCTCCGCTGGCAGTGGCAGCACTCGACCGCGCTTTGCTTCTTGCGGATGACTTGCCGGGGGTCACTGTCAGTGGCGCCCTGACTGAGGGCAAGGCTGAACGCGAATCCGCGGTCGGCTTAACCCTGGGTGACGAGCCCTTGCTGCGTGCATCCCTCGCACTGGACAACCACGGACCGGTGTCCACCGGAACGTCACGTCTCGCCTGGAATGGCAGCGTCAACAGCCCCCTGCGCCTGGGCGACCAGTTAACAGCCGGAGCGCAACTCAGCGAAGGCAGCAGCTTTCTACGCGTGGGCTACTCCCTGCCCGTGGGCAACGACGGCTGGCGCGCAGGCCTCAATGCTTCGGGCCTGCAATACCGGTTGATCGCACCGGAATTTGTGACGCCCGTAGACCTGAAAGGCCGCGGCAACTCGCAGTCCGCCGGTGCAGACCTTACCTACCCGCTCATCCGGGCAAGGCAACACAATGTTTATTTCGGGCTGACCTACAACAAAACGCAGTTTGACAATGAACTGGGCGGCACCACCACCACCCGCTACACGTCAGACCAGCTCACCATAGGACTGGATGCCAACCGCCAGGACGGATTCGGCGGTGGTGGGTACAGCACGGCTGCACTCACCTACTCTGCCGGGCAGCTCAACCTGGATGGCTCGCCCAACTTTGTCGGAGACGCCGGCACCACCCGCACCAACGGGCGCTTCAACAAGCTGCGCTACAGCGCCAGCCGCACGCAAACACTGGCCACGCAGTGGCTGCTGACGGCGGCGTTCAGTGGCCAGGCGGCTGACAAAAATCTCGACTCCTCGGAGCGCTTTTATCTGGGCGGCGCCAACAGTGTGCGGGCCTACCCGTCCAACGAAGGCGGGGGCACCTCGGGCAACCTGCTCAACCTCGATGTAGCGTGGCGCGCCACGCCTGCCCTCAGCCTGGGCGCCTTCTACGACTATGGCGAAGTTCGTGTCAACCAGAACAACAACTTCACCAATGCGCCCGCCCTAAACAACTACAGCCTGCAAGGCGCGGGCCTGTCGCTGGCAGTGCAGGGCCCGCGCGGCAGCGTGGTCAAGGCCCTCTGGGCGCGTCGCATCGGCGACAACCCCAACGCCACGGTTACCGGCAATGACCAGGACGGCACCTTGGTTCGTGATCGCTTCTGGATCACCGCCAACTTGTCCTATTAACCCCCAAACAATAAAAGCGCTCCCATGAACAAGATTTACCGCACCCTTTGGAACGAATCCACCGGCAGCACCTGCGCTGTGGCTGAAAACGCCCGCAGTGGCGGGGCTGCCTCGTCGTGCGCGCCCGCCGGGGCCGCCTACAGCCGCTTTGCCCTGACCACGCTGGCCGCCAGCCTGGCCCTGTGCGGTCTGGCCTGGGCATCACCCCCTGCGCCCACCCAACTGCCCACCGGCGGCAATGTGGTGGCCGGGCAAGCTGGCATTGCCCAAAGCGGCGCGGCCATGACTGTGACCCAATCCACCCAGCGCGCGGTGATCGACTGGAACACCTTTAACCTGGGCAGCGCCGCCAGCGTGAACTTTGTGCAGCCCGGCAGCACCAGCGCCACCCTAAACCGGGTGCTCGATGCCAACCCGAGCCAGATCTTTGGCCGCGTCACTGCGCCGGGCCAGTTGTTCTTTGTGAACCCCAGCGGCATGTACTTTGCGCCAGGCGCTAGCGTCAATGTCGGCGCGCTCACCGCCACCACGCACAGCATCAGCAATGCCGACTTCATGGCCGGCAACCTGCGCTTCACGCGCGACGGTGCTACGGGCAGCATCGTCAACGAAGGCACCCTGACGGCGGACATCGGCGGCTACATCGCCCTGTTGGCGCCCGAGGTGCGCAACAACGGCGTGATCGTCGCCCAGATGGGCACCGTGGCGCTGGCCGCGGGCGAGGCCTATACCCTGCAGTTCAGCGGCAACACCCTGGCCGACATCCAGGTCAGCCCGGCCACCATTGCCGCCCTGGTCGATAACGGCCACGCCGTGCAGGCCCCCGGCGGCCTCATCATTCTCTCGGCCCAGGCCGCCAACCGCCTGCAAGGCGGCGTGGTGAAGAACACCGGCGCCATTGAGGCCACCGGCTTGGTGAGCGACGGCGGCACCGTGCGCCTGTTGGCGTCCGACCGCGTCGAGCACACCGGCACTATCAACGTCGATGCCGCCCCCGGAAAAGCCGGCGCTGGCGGCACCGCGCTTTTGGTCGCCGATCTGGCCAACCCCCAGAGCCGTGCCGAGATTAACGGCAGTATCAGTGCGCGCGGCGGGGAGCTGGGTGGTAACGGCGGTTTTGTCGAAACCTCGGGCTCGAACCTGCAGATTGGCGAAGCCACGCGGGTTGATACACAGGCGCCGCAGGGCACCACAGGCAAGTGGCTGCTTGACCCGACCGACATCAACATCGTTTCGGGAAGCAATGCAAACAACCTGACCGGCACCGCCCCCAGCACCAGTTCCGCCAGCTCGATCACCAACGGCACCATTCAAGCCGCACTGGCCACCACCAACGTTGAAATCGCCACCGCCGGAACTGGAACCGAGCAGGGCAACATCAATGTCAATGCAGCCCTGTCCTGGTCGGCCAACAAGCTCACCCTCAGCGCGCACAACGATATCAACGTCAACGCGGTGATGACGGTCAGCGGCACGGCCGCCCTCGACCTGCTGGCGGGCAGCGAGAAGGTCAACATGGGCATGGCGCCCAACTACGGCGGCTTCACCGGCCGCGTGGACTGGAGCAGCAGCGGCAACCTGGGCATGCGGATAGGGGGCGGCACCCGGAACGTCATCGTGATCACGAGCCTGGGCAATCCGGGCGAAGAAACCACGGGCGCAAATACGCTGCAGGGCATCGCCGAAACGAGCAGGCTCGGCGGCTACTACGTGCTGGGCAGCAACATTGACGCCTCGGCAACAGGCGCCAATGGCGGCTGGAACAGCGGCGCGGGCTTTACGCCAATCGGAAATTCAACCACGGCTTTCACCGGCACCTTCGACGGCCTGGGCCACACCATCAGCAACCTGACCATCAATAGGCCTGCAATCATCAATGTGGGTCTCTTCGGCAAGGCCGATGGCGCTGGAACCTATCTGCGCAATGTGGGGCTGACGACGCCAACCATCACTGGCGCCAACCCCAATGTCAACCCCGCTCTCACTGGCCCTGGGTACGTGGGTGCGCTGGTGGGCCTGGCGAGCACTGACACGTCGCTCAGCAATGTGTTTGCAACGGGGGTGAACGTCAACGGCTCAAGACCAGGCGTGGGTGCGGTAGGTGGCTATGTGGCAGGTTCCATTCGCAACGCCTACTCCTCCGGCACTGTCACTAACCCAACCAGCCAGGTGGGAGGCGTGGCCGGCTACGCCATGGGAGGCATGGACAACGTTTACAGTTCTGCCAATGTTGTGGGCGGGGGGTATCTGGGTGGTTTGGCTGGCTCAGCGAGCGGCGATGTCACCAACAGCCGTGCAACAGGCAGTCTGACCGTCTTAGCGGGTGGATCCGGCAACGGCATCGGCGGGCTGATCGCCAGTTACGGTGGCGGCACCATCAGCAACAGTTCTTCCGCTATCGTCACCACCACCTTCAACGGTGACAACACCCGTTTCGCAATTGGTGGAAACTTAGTGGGTGGATTGGTGGGAAGTGTTGGCGGCACTGTTGCCACGACCATCACCAACAGCAGTTCTTCGGCCACCAGCATCAGCGGGGCCAGCTACGTGGGTGGCCTGGTGGGCGGCGGCAGCCAAAGCATTACCATCACCGGCAGCACCTCGCCCGCCACCACCATCACCGGCACCGGCAACTACGTCGGCGGCCTGCTGGGAGGCGCTAGCGGCGCGGTCAATGTGTCGGGCAACACGATGTCGGCCAACGTGGTGAGCGGCGCAAGCTACGTGGGCGGCATGGTCGGCCTGGCAGGCACGGGCACTATCACCGGCGAGTTCAACGGCACCTCGGTCACCGGCACCGGCAGCTACATCGGCGGCCTGGTGGGCTCCACCACCGGCAGCATCACCGGCGTGTTCAACGGCACCTCCGTCACCGGCACCGGCAGCTATATCGGCGGCCTGGTGGGCTACACCACCGGCAGCATCACCAACAGCCGTTCCAACGCCACCGTCAGTACCAGCGTGTTTGCATCAACCACCAACGAAGTCTTCAACATCGGTGGGCTGGTGGGTTCGGGCGCGGATATCTCCGACAGCTACGCCACCGGCAATGTGACCAATGGCCGGAACGTGGGTGGCCTGGCCGGCGCAAGCTCGGGCACCATCAGCAACAGCTACGCCACGGGCACAGTGCTTGCCAATCAGAAGGCTGGCGGCCTGGTGGGCGACAGCACAGGCAACATCAGCAACAGCTACGCCACCGGCAGTGTCACCGGCACCAATTGGCTAGGCGGCTTGGCGGGCAAGAACAGCGCCACCATCAGCAACAGCTACGCCAGCGGCCCGATTTCAGGCGTCTTCGAAAAGATCGGTGGTCTGGTGGGCGAGGGCAATGTCATCAGCGGATCGCACGCCACGGGCGATATCACCTGGACGGTCCAGGGCAGTTTCATCGGTGGTCTGGCCGGAATGAGCAACGGCGCAGTCAGCAACAGCTACGCCACAGGCAACCTACAAGGAGCCCCTTCCTCCTTGACGACGAACGGCGCCTACGGCGGCACGAACGCCGGCGGCCTGATCGGCGCTGCTGGCGCAGACGTGACCGGCAGCTACGCCACAGGCAACCTCAGCGGGTCGCTCACTTATGCTGGCGGCCTGGTGGGTATTGCCGCCGCTGGCACCGTAACCAACAGCTATGCCACGGGCAACGTCACCTCCACGGCCGCAACAGGGGCGAACGATGGCCAGGACATCGGCGGCTTGGTGGGCATTGCCAATAGCCCCGTAACCAACAACTACGCCACGGGTGCCGTCAGCGGGCGCGTCGGTTACACCGGCGGACTGATCGGCTCGCGGTATACAGGCATCACCCTTGCCGGCAATTACTGGAACACCACCACGGCGGGACAGAGTGTGGGCGTTGGGCGCTCGGGCATAGACGTCAATAACACCACGTGGCTTGTCGGCGCGGCCGCCGATCAATCCGGCGTCACCGGCCTGAGCACCGCGCAGATGAAGGCCCAGGCCAGCTACACCCCCGCCGGCACCAGCGCCGGGCAGTGGGACTTCACAACCAATTGGGTCATCTACGAAGGCAACACCAACCCGCTGCTGCGCAGCTTCCTGACGCCGCTGACGGTGACGGCCAATAATGTCACCAAGACCTATGACGGGCAAGGTGCAACGGCCAGCTTGGCGAGCTATTCGGTAACGCCCGACAGCAGCCTGCTGGGGGGCACCCTGGGTTGGAGCGGTGCTGTCAACGCAGGGACTTACAGCCCCGGCGGCCTCTACACCACCAGCCAGCAGGGCTACCTCATCGGCTACGGCGGTACGCTGACGATCAACCGGGCCAACGCCACCGTCACCGGCAACAGCAGCACGGGCACCTATACCGGACAGTCGCAAAGCGTCAGTGGCTTCACGGTCAGCGGCCTGGTCAATAGCGAATCGGCCGGTGTGCTCAGCAGCCCCAGTGCCAGCGGTGCCAGCGGCACCAACGCCGGCAGCTACACCAATACGGTTACGGGCAATGCCATCGATGGCAACTACAACGTCAGTTATGTCAACGGGCTGCTGAACATCAACAAGGCACCCCTTACGGTGACGGCCAACAGCGCTACCAAGGCTTACGACGATGCCGCTTTCACAGGCGGCAATGGCGTAACTTACAGCGGCTTTGTCAATAGCGAGACCAGTGCTGTGCTGGGTGGCACACTGGGCTTTGGCGGAACCAGCCAGGGTGCCAGGAACGCCGGCTCTTATGTCATCACGCCCAACGGGCTGACCAGTGCCAACTACACGGTGAATTTTGCAAACGGGA
>JAIFLV010000110.1 GCA_020048895.1 Rhodoferax sp.
AAAGGCTTGCGTTTGCGCATCATTTCGGGCTGTAGCGCCCGCCATTAGTGCGTGAGACGCTCCTGTTTGCATAGCGCCTGCTGGCAAGCCAGCGGCCTCGTGCAGGATCAGATGCGATAGGCTGGGCAACTCGCGCAGCAATTCCTCCACCACCGCACGGCGGTCCAGATCGCGTCCGCCGTAGCGCACCCCAGTGCAGGCGATCAGCACCTTGGGCGTGATCTGGCGAAAGCGGTCGAGCACGGCCTGCGTGCCCATATCGGGAGAACAGACGCTCCAGACCCCGCCAACGCTCACTGTGGCCAGAAAGGCGACCATGGTTTCCGGCACATTGGGCAAATACGCCGCCACCCGGTCGCCCGGTTGCACACCCTGCGAGCGCAAGTGCAGCGCCAGTGACGCAACTTGCGCGCGCAAGTCGGGCCAACTCAGCGGCGCGCAAGTCGGGCCAACTCAGCGCCCGCGCCGGCTCCACGCCCAGGCTCGCTTCACCATGGCTGATGATGGCGGGAAACCCGGCCGCGTGCGCCGCATCCACATGGCGCAGCACCTGGCGCGCGTAGTTGAATTGCGCCCCGACAAACCACCGCGTATGCGGCATCGGCGCCGCATCGCACACCACGGTGTGGTCGGTGGGCGACTGCAGAACGAAGTAGTCCCAGATGCTTTGCCAGAACGCGTCCAGATCGGCAATCGACCAACGCCACAGCGCGTCGTAGTTCTCAAAGTGCAGGCCGCGATGCTCGGCCAGCCATTGTTGGTAGAGACGAATCTGGGGAATAAACGGTGCGGACATGCGTTTGAGCGTAGCCGCATTTGGCAGGTTTTGATCCACGGGATGTCCCCTAGACGGCAGGAACTGCTGGTACCCTGAGATCAGCGGCGATGCGGTTTCTCCTCCACAATGTGCCTTTTGCCGACCAGGGGACCCTGAAGTGCCTGCTTCCCTCAACTTAAGACATTCGCAATGACCGCCACACTGGAAAAGACCCAACCCGTTACCTTGCACCGTACAGTTCCGCCTGCGGCAGCGCCCGGCCCCTGGAGCGTTCAGGCGATTCAGGCCCTGCTGGAGTTGCCGTTCATGGACCTTGTGTACAAGGCCCAAACCGTGCACCGCGAACATTTCCCGGCAGGCGACATCGAGCTGGCAACGCTGCTCTCGGTCAAGACCGGTGGCTGCCCCGAGAACTGTGGTTACTGCCCCCAGGCTGCCGAGTTCGACACCGGAGTGGAGGCCGGCAAGTTAATGGCAGTGGACGAAGTGTTGCGCGCCGCACAGGCCGCCAAGGATGCGGGTGCCACGCGTTTTTGCATGGGTGCCGCCTGGCGCGCTCCCAAGGACCGCGATGTGGAGAAAGTGGCTGAGCTGGTAGCGGCCGTGAAGGGCCTGGGCCTGCAAACCTGTGCCACGCTGGGCATGCTGGAGCCCCAACAGGCGACGCAACTCAAGGCGGCCGGTCTGGACTACTACAACCACAACCTGGACACCGCACCCGAGTACTACGCCGATGTCGTGAGCACACGCACCTACCAGGACCGGCTCGATACGCTGGCCAGCGTGCGTAGTGCGGGTATCAGTGTGTGCTGTGGCGGCATTGTCGGCATGGGCGAGACCCCGGTGCACCGCGCCGGTTTGATTGCCCAGCTGGCGAATCTCGACCCTTACCCGGAGTCGGTACCCATCAACAGTCTGGTGCGCGTGCCTGGCACACCGATGGCAGACGCTGATCCAGTGGACCCGTTTGACTTCGTGCGCATGATTGCCGTGGCCCGCATCACGATGCCCAAAGCGCGTGTGCGCCTTTCGGCAGGGCGCCAGCAAATGGGAGATGCCGTGCAGGCGCTGTGTTTCCTGGCAGGAGCCAACTCCATCTTTTATGGGGACAAGCTCCTGGTCACTGGCAATCCGGATGCCGATGCTGACACCAGGTTGCTCCAAACGCTGGGATTGAAGGCCTCCATGGCTGCCTGACCCGAATCTGTTTTTCACCCTGACACTCTCCCAATTGCCCCATTGAAAGCCAACCATGTCTGAATCCTGGAAATTTGAAACCAAATCCGTCCACGCCGGCTACACGCCCGACCCCACCACCAAGGCGGTCGCAGTGCCGATCTACCAGACGGTGGCCTATGCGTTTGACAACGCGCAGCACGGTGCCGATCTGTTCGACCTGAAGGTGCCCGGCAACATCTACACGCGCATCATGAACCCGACCCAGGACGTGCTGGAAAAGCGCGTGGCGGCGCTCGAAGGCGGCATCGCGGCGCTGGCAGTGGCCTCGGGGCAGACGGCAGTGACCTACGCCATCCAGACCATTACCGAAGCCGGCGACAACATCATTGCCAGCACAGCCCTGTATGGCGGCACCTACAACCTGCTGGCGCACACGCTGCCACAGTTTGGCGTGACAACGCGCTTTGCCGACCCGCGCAATCTGGCCAGTTTCGAGGCGCTGTTTGACGACCGCACCAAGGCGGTATTCATCGAGTCCATCAGCAACCCGCAAGGCACGGTGACCGATATCGCCGCCATCGCAGACATTGCGCACCGCCACGGCGTGCCGCTGATTGTGGACAACACGGTGGCCACGCCCTACCTGCTGCGCCCGTTTGAGCATGGGGCCGACATCGTGGTGCACTCGCTCACCAAATACCTCGGTGGCCACGGCACTTCACTGGGCGGAGCCATCGTGGACTCAGGCAAGTTCCCCTGGGCAGAGCACAAGGCCAGGTTCAAGCGCTTAAACGAACCGGACCCCAGTTACCACGGCGTGGTCTACACCGAAGCCCTGGGTCCGGCGGCCTACATTGGCCGTGCGCGGGTGGTGCCGCTGCGCAATTTGGGCGCCGCCATTTCGCCCTTCAATGCGTTCTTGATCTTGCAGGGCATAGAGACGCTGTCGCTGCGACTGGAGCGCATCAACGACAACACGCTCAAGGTAGCCCAATTCCTGGAAGGCCATGCCAAGGTGGCCTGGGTCAACTATGCGGCGCTGCCCAGCCACCCGGACTACGCCCTGACGCAAAAGTACCTGGGTGGCAAAGCATCGGGTCTGCTGACGTTTGGCGTGAAGGCCGGTGCTGGTGAGGGCCGCGTGGCAGGAGCCCGCTTCCTGGATGCGTTGCAACTGTTTACCCGCTTGGTCAACATTGGCGATGCCAAATCGCTGGCCACCCACCCGGCATCGACCACCCACCGGCAGTTGTCACCCGAAGAATTGGTGAAGTCAGGAGTGACCGAAGACGCGGTGCGGCTTTCCGTGGGTATTGAACACATTGACGATCTGCTGTCAGACCTGGACCAGGCGCTGGCAGCGGTTTAGCTCCAGCGTGTGTGGCAAATCGGCCTTTTGCGCCCGTGGATAGTGCGTGAGAAGCTATTATTTTGATAGTGATTCAGGCTGCGGCTCGATGATTACCAATGCGATGCCACACACCAGCAGACCGGCACCCAGCCAAAAGATCATTTCCGGCACTTCCGAGAACACCAGATAGCCCAGCGCCGGGCTGAACAGCAGCATGGAAAAACTGCCGGCTTCCACGGCCGAAGCATCGCCTGCACGGTAGGCGTAGAAGTAGGCGATGTAGATGCCCGACGAAGCAACACCGATGACCGGCAGCAGCACCCACAGCGCCATCGGAATTGAGGGCAGAACAAATCCGCTCATGGCGCCAAACGTCAGCCAGCACGCGGCCTGGCTCCATACCAGCACCGCCACCGGGTGCTCGTTGGCCGAGTATTTCTTGAGCACCACGCCCAGCATCGCCTCCATCAAGGCACCAAACAAGGCCACCAGCGCAGCCCACTGAAGCACTCCGGTGCCGGGGTGCAGAATGGTCAGCACGCCAGCAAACCCCACTGCGACCCCAAGCCAGCGCAACCAGTGAGGCTTCTCGCCCAGCAGCCACACACCCAGCGGCAGCATGAAGAGCGAACCGGTCATCAAATAGGCACTGGCTTCGGCCAGCGGTAAGTGTGCGACTGCCCAGGCCGCGCACCAGCCCGACGCCACGATGAAGGCTGCGCGCAACAGGTGCATTTTCGGATTGCGGGTAGACACCACCTTGCCGCGTGTCCACAGCACCCATGGAGCGATGAGGGTCAGCACCACCGTGGCCTGCAGGTAGAGCACCTGTTGGGGCGGTATACCCAGCGCCATCAGGTGCTTGTTGCAACTGTCCAGCACCGACCAGCACAGCATGGCCGCCATCACCAGCAGCACGCCCCTTGTATTGCCCGCCAGCGACTGCCAGCGGGCGCGAACGGCAGCAGGTACGGTGTGAACTGGCATTGGCAAAATCTCCGCCTGCGAAAGTTGTCTTGTGGATAGACGGCGATGGTGCCACAGCACCGCTGGTGCCGGTCTCGCCGCGGCCATCCTCTACCATCGGCCCAATGGATATCCAATTCGCCCACACGCTGTGCGCGCCTCTGCAGAGCGCCCGGTTGCGCCTCGAGCCCTTGACCCACACCCACGCCGATGCCGCTTTCGAGCCATTCGAGAGAAATAGCGCGTTCAGGCTTACCCACAGTGCGTGAACAGCTATCAACTCAATAGCAATCGGTGCCGCCGTTCTGATCATTGCAAGCACCGGAAAAGACCCCGCAGCGCAAATTCACCACGGTTCAACCCGCGAAAACCACCAAATATCGCGGCGAGCCGCAGGCCATCGCAAAGCCAGTGCAATCATCCATGCGCGTATTTACAGTTCACTCCATCAACACAAGGAGTGCGCCATGTTTCAATTAGTTTCCCCTCTGTCCAAGGTAGTGGTTCTGACCCTGAGCGCCGGGCTGACCTGGTCCACCGTGGGCACGGTGACTGAGTCCTTCCAGCATGAGGCTATCGCGATGCACCAAGTTGCGCACCTGCCGCGGGTCACCGTGGTGGGACAACGCGAAGTGGCAACAGCACCTGCGACCGTGGCTCGCGCGGGACAGGAGTTGCCCGCTGGCGCTAAGCTTACGAAAGTGAACACCGACAAGAACCCCGCTATATGAACTACCACACCAGCGAAAACCAGAGCGGCTGGGTGCGCCTGCTGGACTGGTTCAAGGCCTTTAATCGCGTCGTGTTGCAGTGGGCGGCGTCACTCACCTGGTTTCGCCTGTTTGTGCTGTGCGGCGTTGTGTTGATTGCAGGCAGCATCATCGGCGACAAGCTCAACCTGCACCATGCGCGCCGGCTGGTGGAGATCGACATCAACACCGATGAGCCGGCCACACCGCCGGCCCCCATTCCTCCCGAGGCTAACTGCCTGCCCGACGCGGTGACGGTGACCGACCAGAAGTACCTTTTGATTTGTGACCGCACCCCGGTTACAGGTGCAGCCAGCGAGGCACCCGCCAGCGCCCCCAAGGCCAAGGAAAAGAAGGCACAGTCCAAAGTCTCGGTGAAGACGGGTGGCAAACCATCTGACGTGCAACGCACCTTCGGTGGCTTTGTCGGCGATCTGTTCTCGATTCTGATGACGGCCTTCTTTGCCTACCTGATCGCGGCCAAGATCATCGGCCGCAAGACCGCCGAGTCCGAGGCGCTGGTGCAGGAGGCAACCAGCAAGGCGGAGCATGAAGCGCTGGAGCGCCAGCTCGTGCAGGCCCGCCTGAAACTGCTGCAGGCGCAGGTGGAGCCCCACTTCCTGTTCAACACGCTTGCGGCGGTGGACTACCTGATCGAGACCGACCCGCCGCGCGCCTCCGTCATGCAAAAACAGCTCATTACCTATCTGCGCGGCGCACTGCCCCAGATGCGGGAAGAGTCTTCGACGCTGGGGCGTGAAGTGGCACAGGTGAGCGCCTACCTGGAACTGCTCAAAATGCGCATCGAGGACCGGCTGGAGTTTTCGATTGCAGTACCCACCGAACTCTCTGGCGCAGTGTTCCCACCCATGATGCTGCAGTCAATCGTGGAAAACGCCATCAAACACGGCATCGAGCCCAAACCCGAAGGCGGCAAGATTACCGTGATGGCACAGGCGCGCGAAGGCAGCCTGTGGGTCGACGTGGTCGACACCGGAGTGGGCTTGCCCGAGGGCGAGGTGTTTGGCGTCTCCACCAATGGCACGGGGCTGGGCCTCGACAACATTCGCAAGCGCCTGGCATTGCTGTACCCGGGTGCGAGTCGTATAGAGTTACGTTCAGAAATGACCGGCGGCACCTCAGTGCGGCTCGTCATCCCCTACCAGACCCAAAACCAAAATGGAAGCAACGCCAAAGCCTGATGCACAACCCTTACGTGCCCTGATTGCCGATGATGAGCGCTTGCTGCGCGAGCAGTTGCGCACCCGGCTGGGCCAGGTGTGGCCCGAGCTGGAGATTTGCGGCCTGGCACGCGATGGACTGGAGGCGGTACGCATGGCCGAGGAACTGCGGCCAGACGTGGTGTTTCTTGACATCCGCATGCCCGGCCTGACCGGCATCGAGGCGGCGCGGGAAATTGTGGCGCTGGACAACTGGCAGGGGCAACTGGTGTTCGTGACAGCTTACGACGAATACGCCGTCACGGCGTTTGAGCAAGGTGCCCTGGACTACCTGCTCAAACCCGTGGAGCCGCCCCGGCTGGAACTCACCAAAGCGCGGGTGGTGCAGCGCTTGCAAAGCAGGGCACCCATTGAACCGACTGCTGTGGAGGCTCCCTTGGGAACCGGCGCGCTGATGCAAACATTGCTCACCTTGCAGCGCCAGCTCAATGCACAGCAAGATACGCCGCGAATGCGATGGCTGCAATGCAGCAGTGGTCAGACCACACGCATGGTGGCGGTGGACGACATCCTTTTCTTCCGCTCCGACGAGAAATACACCCGCGTCCAGACCCGCGAACAGGAGTTCCTGATCCGCACCCCCATCCGGGAACTGGTGCCGCAACTGGATGAACAGCAGTTCTGGCAGATTCACCGCTCCACCATCGTCAACCTGGCCGAGATATCTGCCGTACACCGCGACGACACGGGCAAACAGCGTGTGACCATGAAGAACCACCCGGAGCGGCTGGAGGTAAGCCGCAGTTTTTCGCAACTGTTCAAGCACCAGTGAGAGAGCAGGGACTGCAGCCGATTGCTGAAAATTGCTACATATTCAGGAGCTTGTCGCGCTTATCTGGCGGGCGCTAGAGGCTGATTTCACGCATAGATTATTTACTCAAACCTGCGCAAGGCAGTTGGCAGGGCACGCGGACTTCGGCCACCTGTAGCTCAGCACTGACCCAACTGGGTAGAAGTGTTCTCGCACTTGTTCGAGCTGATTTCCGCCCAAGAGGTAAACATAGCGCTCGTCATGACGCAAATAGAAGCCGACATGGCCTTTCCAACTGTTTGGGTCATCTCTAAACAACACCGCTATGCAGCCTGGAACCGGCGAGTCAAGCTCCTCCCCCCAATCCAACCATGATCGCGCTAACGCGGAGCAGGTACCAGCAATTCGAGCCTGCCCTAAGCACCAGTTTACGAACGATGAACACCACGACGCTTTGTCGTCGTAACCGCGAATATTGGTACCCTCGTGGTATTCAGTGATACGGGGATTGCTTTGCCCGATTGGGTGCTGTGCAGTACCAATCTCGCCCCTTGCGACCACCATCCATGGCGCATCGGCAACATTGACCAGGTGTTTCATGCGTAAGCATTATGACGAAGGCCAGAGCCCGCGCAACAAGCTGCGAATGTCCGCAAACCTTTCCCGCACCCGTTCGACCGGCCGCGCCGCAAAGTTACACGTTCAGGGGACAGGCAGACGGTTAAGAAACTTGCGGCCAATAGCACCTGCACCTGCACCTGGACCCGCATGCCCTGCCACCAGCCTTGAACTAGTTTTTGGATGGAACAGGGGGCCGCTTTGGGCTGGAACCTGTTGCTGCATGTCCGCGACGAGCAAACTGTCAGCCCGCAGCGCCAGAAATCATCGGAAATGCGGCTGGGTTTCGTATGGACTGGACCGATAAATCGACGTCCAACCCTGGCCAGTAAAGATGGTCGGGGGTCGGCCACTGAACTTCTGAAATCTGTTCGATCGTTCCCTTACGAAACCATGGGAACTGATCGAACGGCACAAGCAGTTCCTCGTCGGCAAGCAACAGCCAAAAACCATGCTTTGAAATATGGGTAACTTCAACCGCCAAAGTGGTGTCTCCAGGCATCTTGGATCTCCTTCACGTGTGCATTCACAACTGCTTGCGCTTGTCGAAGTTGCGTAGCAGAAAGGCCAGTATGGTTGGCTAAAACCACCTGCGGTGTAAGCCAGAACTTCGCTTCGCCCTCAGCATGTGCAACATGCACATGAATACGTGCCTCCTCTCGAGAAAAGAAGAAGAGCCGAAATTGGCCGTCACGAACAATAGTGGGTGCCATTGCGGTACTGTAACCAACTTAATCTCTAGCAAACTAGTAGTCCGTTTCATCAAAGAGGTTACGAAATGAAATCGATGGATTTTTCAGGCTGGCTAGGCGAGAGGAGGCGACATAGCCGTAGCTATGGCAACGACGAACAACAACGCCAGAAGCGTTTTGGTGAAACGGACTACTAGAGACCATGCGTCTGAATGTCGGCTCCACCACGTCGCCACCAGTGCCGATTTCCATAGATTGCTACAACTTCAGGAGCATGTTGCGCTTATTCTGCGGGCGCTGGACGCTGATTTCATTCATAAACTTTCGCCTGGACTTCGCGCAAGGCGGGTGGCAAGGCACATGTTCTCCGGCACGTGTCGCTCAGCCTCTGCGAGGCAGTACGAGGCTCGCCGACGTCCACACAACGCACTCCAGTATTTCTGCTTCAACACGGTGGCTTGCGCGCAGCCTCTGTGGCAACGGCGAATGGAGCCTGCGCCTGTGTGCCCCACTACCCGTCTTGAACGAGATTCTTGGATCGGAACAGTGGGCTGCTTTGGCTGGGAGTTGACATTCGTATCCACTTTAAAGCGGACGTTCAAATGCAGCATTGAAGCCCGGAGCATTTCGCAGCAGCGCATGGTAAGGCGACGGTTGATCTATTGGACGCGAATACAAGGTGTCAGGTAAGGCCCATAATCGCTGCGTGTGGGAAGCGATTCATATATACCTCGAAGTGTGATCATGTTGCCTACCCGAAGAGCGCTCACCATTGGTTTTTGTTTCTCGCCGAAGGCGCAGACGACCTGACCACTGAGGATGATCGCTGGCGTCCCACCCTTGTTGACGATGTGCTCGACGGTGCCAGTGATCTCGACAACCCGACCAAGATATAAGCGCCCCGTGGAGGCGAGAGCGATGGATGTGGTCTTGTAGGCGGGGTGAGTTGACTCGACAAAAGTTTCGATTTCGGGCGATGGATATTCCCACACCGCGCAGGCAGTCAGCATGGCGACAGTGACGACTGTTGCGAACGCGAGAACGAGTGCAACAGCTTGACTCTTAAACCTAAACCTCATTTGGCCAGTTCCTGTGATTAGCGCACTCCCATCAAGCTGGGAGGTGCCACTATACGTCCGCAAACGCTGCATTGTGACCTTTCGCTACTTGCATGGATATCCCCCGTTCGGGGGATTTTTGTAGAAACTATCAATCGTGGTCTTGGCGTTGCACTTGTGGGCTGATTGCTGTCATGCAGGTTTGACGAAAGCGGTCGTTGAATTGGGCATGATGCACCGACTACATACCGCATAGTGGGAGGAACAATGTCCTAAGTTAGAAGCCCCAAAGCTACCAGTTTGGACTTCATTTCTGAAGTTCTTTCCATCTTTGAATGAAAGCCTCAAATAGCACTTTTTGGCTCTTGGTAAGACAGCGGTACGGCAACGGTACGGCCCCTTTTAATTTTTGGACCATATAGCCCTGCGTATAGCTGTGCGCGGCAACGACGTCAGTCCATGGGATTTCCAAAACCCCATCTTGAGTAACCCGTTTAATTCGCTCGCCATTAATCGTGAAATGGCATATAGGCATGCGCCGCTTCTTGAAGTAGAACACGACGGATGCAGCCGGAATCAAAAGAAAATTGAGCAACCTTGGCACACGCCTAAGTGGCTTACCCCGCTGAGAATAGTAAGCGGCCAACGCACTTGGAGCATGATCCTGAACAATGCTCAGGTATTCGCTCAACGTGTAATTCACGCTGAACTCAAGCACGGGGTTATGAGGCAAAGTTTGATTCAAACGGACTCACTTTTTGATGGACAAGGTGCGTTTTCTACCGTTCGCATCTACAAAGTCGAATTCAGTAACTTTGGGTTTCATCAATCGAGCGGATTGCTCTTTGGATAACACCGAAATGACATGGTAATTTGCTGCATCAATTGTTTTCCGCTTTCTTTGACCGTTCTCCAAGTCATAGTTGATCATGAAGCGGCCACGAACTACCGATATCTCTGCGAGAGTGCAACTTAGCTTTTCACAAATCTCGTCCTCAGTCCAATCATCATTGAGACATTCAATGATTTTTGCCTGCCTATCGACAGAAGTTTTTTGAGTAAACGAGGAATTCATTTCCGCCCCCTCCCATGAGTCGTGATCTTGTAGCGGCCTACGTAGCGACGAATTTTTGAAATTCAAGGCGAATTGTTGAATGCTAATTTGGGTGAGCTTGTTTAATGACCGCTTTCGCTACAAACTCGCCCCGCAAGCCGGTGGATCGGGCGTCCCTTCGTCGGCCTGCAATTTGCGGTTGCCACAGACTCGGCACGCCAGCCAAAGCGTTGATGCAATAGACGACGCATACCAGTAACGGTCCGCCCGCGAGCACAGGCCAGAGAAGGGACACCCGGTCCACCGGCTCCTTTGCAAACCGCAAATGCGCGCTCACCCCTACAATTTGCACCTTTGCATCTTGTACTGACAGGAACCCTTATGCACCCCCTATTCAAACCGGCCGCTACCGCGGCACTGTGCGCTGCCTTGCTGGGCAGTGGTTTTGCGGCGGAGATCCCGCCCGGCGTTCAATTGCACCCCACACAAACGCTGACCCGCAACAACGGCTCAGAGCCTGACACGCTGGACCCCATGCTGGCGGAGGGCGTGCCTGCGAACAACGTGACGCGCGAGTTGTTTGAGGGGCTGACCGCGACCGATGGCACTGGCAAAGTGGTGCCCGGGGTTGCCGAAACCTGGAAGCAGGTGAACGCCACCACCTGGGTGTTTAACCTGCGCAAGAACGCCAAATGGTCCAATGGCGACGGCGTCACGGCAGACGATTTCATCTACGGTATGCGCCGGCTGGTGGACCCCAAAACCGCCTCCCAGTACGCCAGCACATTTGGCATGTTTTTCGTCAACGGCAAGGAAATTACCGAAGGCAAAAAGCCCACGTCCGAACTGGGCGTAAAGGCGGTCGACAAATACACAGTGGAAATCAAAACCCCTTATCCGGTGGGCTTCCTGCCCGAGCTGGTGTCCAACCTGCAGCTCGGCCCGGTGCACAAGGCCAGCCAGGAAAAGGCCGGCAAGGAATGGACCAAGCCGGGCAAGCTGGTCAGCAACGGGGCTTACACCCTGTCAGAGTGGCAGGTCAACAGCAAGATTGTGCTGACCAAGAACCCGCAGTACTGGGATGCCAAGAACGTTCAGCTCACCAAACTGACCTACCTGCCGGTGGAAGACATGAATGCCGACATCAAGCTGTTTGAGTCGGGCGAGAACGAGTGGGTGCAGCAACTGCCTCCGGGCGTGTATGAAAAGTACAAGGCCCAGTACCCCAAGGAAATCCGCAATACGCCAATGATTGGCTTGCGTTACTACTCCTTCCTCAACACCGACCCATTGCTCAAGGACGTACGGGTGCGCAAAGCGCTCTCCATGGTGATTGACCGTGACATTCTGGCCCAGAAAGTGACGGCGGATGGCCAGATTCCCGCTTACGGGGTCATCGTGAAGGGCACCAACGGAGCCGATGTCACTGCCTATGACTGGGCCACCTGGCCCATGGACAAGCGCGTGGCAGAAGCCAGGAAGTTATTGACAGAGGCGGGCATTGCACCTGGCACCAAGCTGAAGTTCTCGTACAACACCAGCGAGTACCACAAGAAGATGGCGATTTTTGCCGCCTCCGAGTGGAAGACCAAGCTGGGGCTGAATCTGGAACTCGAGGCCATGGAGTTCAAGGTGCTGATCAAGAAGCGCAATGACAAGGACTACCAGATGGCCCGCAACGGCTGGGTGGCCGACTACAACGACGCCACTACCTTTCTGGCACTGGTGCAATGTGACAACGACCAGAACAACCACAACAGTTGCAACAAAAAGGCCGACGCGCTGATTGACCAGGGCAATCAGAACCTGGACCCCGCCAAGCGCAAGGCCCTGCTGACCGAAGCGGCCAAGCTGGTCATGGAAGACTATCCCATGCTGCCACTGCTCCAGTACACGGTGCCGCGCCTGGTGAAATCCTATGTGGGAGGTTACTCAGCCACCAACGCGCTGGACCGCTACCGCGGCAAAGACCTCTACATCATCAAGCACTAAACCCATGTGGTCGTATGCCCTGCGTCGCCTGATGGCGACGATTCCGACGCTGCTGCTGGTCATTACTGTGTGCTACTTGCTGCTGCATTTCACGCCCGGCGGGCCGTTTGACGCCGAGAAGAAGGTGTCGGCGGCCGTGCTGGCCAACCTGCAGGAAAAGTACCATATGAACGAGCCGCTGTGGAAGCAGTACCTGCTGTACCTCAACAGTCTTCTGCACGGTGATCTGGGTGCCTCGTTTCGCTACGAAGACTGGAGCGTGAACCAGCTCGTGGCGGCGGCCTTGCCGGTCTCGGCGACGGTGGGCGGGCTTTCTCTATTGATCTCGCTATTTATCGGCGTCACCCTGGGCTCGGTGGCGGCACTGCGCCAGAACAGCGTGGTGGACTACTTGGTGATGTTTCTGGGCAGTGTGGGAAGCGTCTTTCCGTCATTTGTGATCGGGCCTGTGCTGGTGCTGGTGTTTGCGATCTGGTTGCAACTGGTTCCGGCGGGAGGCTGGGACAACTTTTCGATTCGCTACATGGTGCTGCCGATGTCGCTCCTGGTGGTGCTTAACGTGGCCACCATCGGGCGTGTGATGCGCGGCAGCATGATCGAGGTGATGAGCAGCAACTTCATCCGCACCGCACGCGCCAAGGGCTTGCCCCAGCGCACCGTGGTGTTGCGCCACGCGATGAAGCCGGCGCTGTTGCCGGTGGTATCACTCATCGGCCCGATGGCGATTTCGGCCATTACCGCCGCCGTCATTACCGAGACCATCTTTTCGCTGCCAGGGCTGGGCAAGTTGATTGTGAGTGGTGCCAGCAACCGCGACTACACCCTGGTCCTGGGGTTGGTGGTGCTGGTGACCGTCATTACCGTCACCTTCAATCTGCTGGTCGACCTGGCCTACGCCCTGCTCGACCCGAAAATCCGTTACTGAAACCCCATCTCCATGGTCATCAACAATAAAAACGACGCGCTCGTGGAAGTGCTGGCGGCCACCGTCGAGCCGACACTCCACGGCCGCAGCCCCTGGGCTGCGGCACGCGCACGCTTTATGCGCAACAAGGCTTCAGTCTTCAGCCTGTGCCTGCTGGCATTTATCACCCTGGCCTGCATCGTCGGGCCCTGGCTGCTGCCGCACGCTTTTGACAGCACCGATTGGGACGCCATGAGTCAGGCGCCGACCTTGAAGAACATGCACTGGTTTGGTACCGACGAATCGGGCCGCGACCTGCTGGTGCGCACCCTCATGGGGGGCCGCATTTCGTTGATGGTGGGGCTGATGGCAACCCTCGCCTCGGTCAGTATCGGCATTGCCTGGGGTGCTACCGCCGGCTTTATCGGTGGCAAGGTGGACGCCGTCATGATGCGCATCGTCGACATCATGTATGCCGTGCCCTACCTGCTGATTGCCATTTTGATGGTGACCATGCTGGGCCGCGCTTTCTATCTGGTGGTGATCACCATCACCGTGTTTTCCTGGATGGATATGGCGCGGGTGGTGCGCGGGCAAACGCTCTCGCTGCGCAGCAAGGAGTTTGTGGAAGCTGCGCGGGCGATTGGGGTGCCCACCCGGCGCATCATTTTCCAGCACATCGTGCCCAACCTGCTGGGTGTGGTGGTGGTGTACACCACCATCACTGTGCCCGGGGTCATCATCACCGAGTCGGTACTGTCGTTTCTGGGGCTGGGCATTCAGGAGCCTATGACGAGCTGGGGCGTGCTCATCCACGATGGCGCGCAGGTGATGGAGATTTCGCCCTGGATTCTGCTGTTCCCCGGTGCGATGCTGTCCACGGCGCTGTACTGTTTCAATTACATAGGTGACGGGTTGCGTGATGCACTCGACCCCAATGACCGATAGGGCGCGTGCGACCATGAGCATTCTTGAAGTGAAAAACCTCGGCGTGCAGTTCAGCACGCCCGATGGCGCGGTGTATGCCGTTAATGGGCTGACCTTCGCCCTGGACAAGGGGCAGACCCTGGGCATTGTGGGCGAAAGTGGCTCCGGCAAAAGCCAGAGTGTCCTAGCCATGATGGGCCTCTTGGCCCGCAACGGCAAGGCCAGCGGACAGGCGCTATACAAAGGCACCAATCTGCTGGACATGCCTGCCGATGCGCTAAACAAAATCCGTGGCAACCGCATGGCCATGATTTTTCAGGACCCCATGACATCGCTCAACCCCTACCTCACGGTAGAGCGCCAGATGACCGAGGTGCTGCAGTTCCACAAGGGGCAGGACCGCGCCACGGCCCGCGCCGCCTCGGTGCGCATGCTCGATGCCGTCAAGATTCCGGAAGCGGCGCGGCGTGTGACCATGTATCCGCATGAGTTTTCCGGCGGTATGCGCCAGCGCGTGATGATTGCCATGGCGCTCTTGTGCGAACCCGAAGTGCTGATTGCTGATGAACCCACCACGGCGCTGGACGTGACGGTACAGGCCCAGATACTGACGCTGCTGCGCGAACTGCAACGCGATTTTGGCACTGCCATTGTGCTCATCACCCATGATCTGGGGGTGGTAGCCGGGCTGTGCGACCAGGTGATGGTGCTCTATGGCGGACGGGTCATGGAGCAAGGCAATGCCCAGCATATTTTTCACCACGCCTCGCACCCCTACACACTGGGCCTGCTGCGCGCCATTCCGCGCATGGACCGCGATGCCGACAGCCTGCTGGCGATTCCCGGTGCGCCGCCCAACATGGCGCGCCTGCCCAAGGGCTGCCCGTTCAGCGAGCGCTGTGCCATCGTCAACAGCCAGTGCCGTGATGTGATGCCGGTGCTGGAGCCGTTGGGCGATGGTTCGGCCACCCTGCGTGCCTGCCACAAGAGTGTGGGCACGGTACAGGCCATGCACGCCGAGGGAGCATCCGCATGAGCGACGAACGCAAACCCATTCTGTCGGTGCGCGGTCTGAAGATGCACTTCCGTATCAAGGATGACAAAGGCTGGCCCTGGATGCCCGCACGTTCGCTGAAGGCCGTCGACGGAATCGCGTTTGACTTGTATGCCGGCGAAACGCTGGGCGTGGTGGGCGAGTCGGGTTGCGGCAAGTCGACACTGGCGCGCGCCATTCTGAATCTGCATCCGGCGACGGCGGGCAGCATTGTCTGGATGGGCAAGGAAATGGCCGGTGCCTCCGCGCAGGATTGGCTGGACGTGCGCAAGGACGTGCAGATGATTTTTCAGGATCCGCTGGCCAGTCTGAACCCGCGCATGACGGTGGCGCAGATCATTGGCGAGCCGTTGCGCACGCACCATCCGGAAATGTCACCTGAGGCAGTGATGGTGAAAGTACGCGCCATCATGCAGCGGGTGGGGCTGACCGAACAGCAAATCAACCGCTATCCACATGAGTTTTCCGGTGGCCAGTGCCAGCGCATCGGCATTGCAAGGGCACTCATCATGCAGCCCAAACTGATCGTCTGCGACGAACCGGTGTCTGCGCTCGATGTGTCGATCCAGGCGCAGATCATCAACCTGCTCAAGGAACTGCAGCAGGAGTTTGGGCTGGCGCTGATCTTCATTGCCCATGACCTTGCGGTGGTGCGCCACATCAGCCACCGCATCATGGTGATGTACCTTGGCCACGCCATGGAACTCGCCCAAAAGACCGCGCTGTATACCGACCCGCGCCACCCCTATACCCAGGCTCTGCTGTCGGCCATTCCCATCCCCGACCCGGAACTGGAACGCAACAAAGTGGTGCAACTGCTGCATGGCGACCTGCCTTCGCCCATGAATCCGCCCAGCGGCTGCGTGTTTCGCACACGCTGCCCGTTGGCCACCGAGCGCTGCGCACGCGAACTGCCGCAGCTGCGTGAGCTCACAACGCAAACGCGGGCGGCGTGTTTGCTGGCGTGAATGCTGACGCCAAAGGCTTACATGCCTTTTTGGCCGTCAGCGCCCGTGGATAGTGCGTAACCAGCTATGATTTTCGGAGCACATCAGAGTCCGCTGCCGCCACAACCGGTCTTCAGGTAATCACTGATGATGGTCAGTTGCTGGGTCATGGTCTGGCGCGTCCATGCCGGGCCGTGCGCATAGTCCTTCAGCACGTGGTATTCCACTGGCTTGCCAGCGGACTTGGCGCGGTCTACAAACAATTCCGATTGAATCAGCGGAACCGTCTGGTCCCGGTCGCCGTGGTAGACCATGATGGGAATCTTGATCTTGTCGGCTTGCGTTAGTGGACTCAAACCCCGAACCGTAGGCTCCTGACGCTCTTTGAAAATGGGGTTGGTGTAAAACCTAGACCAAATTCTCTCGATGTCCGAAACACCGGCCCCGGCAATGGCACATTTGTACAAGTCGTTGGGTCGCACGGCTGCTGCAAAAGCAGCATAACCTCCATAGGAAAACCCGAACATCGCCATCCGGCGTGGGTCAGCCAACTTTTCGCTGACCAGCCATTTGGCACCGTCGTCCTTGTCGTCCTGCATCTTCTGGCCCCATTCACGGTCACCGGCAATCCAAAGGGTGCGGCCCCAATCATTCGAGCCACGGTACTGCGGCTGCAGCACCACCCGGCATTGGGTCACCAGCAAGGGTACCCAACCAGAACCGTCGAAGTTCATCGTGTCACGTGACCATGGGCCGCCGTGCGGGTGCACCACAGCGGCATACGGCCCCGGGCCACACAGTTTTTCGTTCGGCACTGTCAGGTAGGCCGGAATGTTGAGCCCGTCACGCGCCGGGTAATAAACAAAGCGCGCGGTTCCCAATGCGGCCCGGTCGATGGCAGGGTACCCCTTGGCCAGCAAACGCAGATTTTGCTTCTGCAACAGGTAATGCTCGGTCGGGTAGGTGAGGCCGCTGACCACGAACAGGTAGGTTGGGGCTTCGCCGGCAACACGCCGCACCATGCGTATCGACACACCGTCCAACGAGCGCACTTCGGCTTGGCTCGAACCCGATACCGTCATGAGTTTCTGGTTGATTTGTTTGATTCCAAGCGCCTGCGCCACGCCTTGAATTGCCGCATCTATTTCCGGATTTTCCCAGTGCACATCCGAACCAAACAGCCCGGCGTACTGGTATCCATCAAAACCATCCTGCCCCGGTGTTTCATCATCCTTCCCCAAACTGCGCACACCCGTAGCATCAAAGAACTTGTGTTCAAACAGTTTGGCAACAGTTTTCTTCGCCGCAATGTCGTACTCGTAGATGGCTGCGAACTCCTGGCCCACATTGCTCTGGATGATTGCGATACCGGGCTTTGCGCCGGGTGCTATGACATCCACGACATCCCGTGTCTTTACGTAGTTACGGAAGTGCTCTTCCCAGCGACCATCGGTCGAGCGAAAGTCAACTGCGATGAACGCACCGCCACCATCGCTTCCAAAGCGAGTTTTGGCCCATGGAACACCCGCCGCATTGACCGATACCCTGCCATCGTTCTCGCCCAGCTTCATCAACCGGGTCGAGACGCCCGTTCGCACGTTGTAACGGAACACGTCCCTGGTGTCGCCACGGGAATCACTTTCCAGCACGATATGGTCCGGGTCAGCGGGCATGCGACTCAGCACCGAGGGATTGGCCAGCGCGGCCTGCAGCTTGGCACCACCGGAGCGGGCAATTTCGGCGGAGGCCATGGGTTCAATCCAGTTCTTTCCCTCCAGATCGGTGAACAGCAGCTTGTTGATGAACGTCTTCACGAAATCATCGCCGCGCAAGTCGTAGGGCTGTATCAGATTCACACTCAACATGTCATTTTTCAAGAACGATGCGCCGCCAACCTGCATGTTCTTGGCACCGATCACGGTGGGCTTGGCCGACAAATCGGCCAATTTCCAGACCACGATGTTGCGCGTATCACCCGCACTTTCAATCGCAAGCATGTGTTTTCCATCGGGTGAAATCTGGAAACCCGTCATGGCGGGAAATTGCGCCAGTTGTTCTATGGTTGGAACACGAATGGCTGCTGGAGGTGCGACAGTTTGCGCCAATGTCTGTCCTGCAATCAGGCACGAGAGTGCCACACTGATTCCGACACCGCCAAATGATGAGATTACTTTTTTCACAATCAATTCCCAAATGAAAAAGGCCCTGACAATTCGATTGCCAGGGCCTTATATAGTGCGGATTAGAACGACATCGACACGTTCAGGAAGAACCGGCGGCCCGAGTAGTCGTAACCACTGTACAGCGGAGCATTGCCAACCCGGTTGTAGCCAGCCTGGGCGGAAATCACCGGTGGCTTGGTATCGGCCAGGTTACGAACGCCAAACGTGGCGCTCCACTTGCCAACCGAGTCTTTGTACTGGACAGACGCCGAATGCAGGAAGTAGCTTGGGGTGTCAAGCTTGTAGGTGCTTGTCGCTGCATCTTCCTCGTAATAATCGTAGCTGGAGGTTGCACCGACCCACTCCAGCCCATAGTAGTAGTTCCAGGCTTTCACGGTGTAGTTCAAGTCCAGAGCGCCGGACCACGCGGGATTTGCAATGGTACCGTTGAAATCGTCCGTGGGGTCGTCCGCAAACAACTTGTTGGACTGTTCGTCGTACTTGGTGAGCGACAAGTTCGTGCGCAGACGGCCGGTGCCTACATCATTGGTATAGCGCGCAGTGATGTCATAGCCACGAACCACGTCGGTCGCCAGGTTGATGAAGCCGTTGGTGACGGTGAGCGCATTGGTGGAGGCCGCCCGTGGCGAAACGAGGCGGCAGAAACTTCCGCCAGAGCGGAAGGCAGGGTCGTCATAACAACGGCTCAGGATAGCAACGCCGCCGATGCTGGAAACGCCGTTGTCGACCTTGATATCAAAGCGGTCCACCGCCAGCGACAAGTCGCCCATGCCAGTTGCCAATGCTGGCTGGAAGATGACGCCAAAGGACTTGTTCTCTGAAGTCTCTGCCTTCAGCCCTGCTTCACGTCCGCCCACTCCGATGATGGCAATACTCTGGTTGGCATTGAAGCCAGCAGGAAGCCCTTCGCTTTGGCAATTCGTGGCACGCACGGTTCCGGCGTTGGTGGGCGAATCCCAGTTGTTGCAGGGGTCGTTGGACTGGCTGGAGAAGCCCGACGTGGCGCCCAAGAATTGCTCATACAGCGCGGGCGCACGGTAAGAGGTGCCCTTGGTTCCACGAATGGTCAGCGATTTCACGGGTGTCCACACCAAGCCTGCTTTGTACGTGGAAGCGGAACCATACGACTCATAGTCGGACCAGCGACCCGAGGCATTCAATGTGAGCTCTTGAGCACCCGGAAGATTCTTCAACAAGGGAACTTCAATTTCACCGAACAGGTCATTGGAGCGATCGCTACCCCGCGTAGGTGTCGAGGACGTAAAGTTGTACAGGTTGCCCGCGATGGAATCGGCGGCAGGAGTGTCGTCAATGCTGGACTTGCGCGTTTCTGCACCGAAGGCCCCTTTTACTTTACCGTACGGCATCGAGAACAGCGGGCCAGTGACCGAGGCGGTCACCACGTCTTCCTTGAACTTGGTGTTGCCGGTGAAGGGTTGCCAGACATAGTTCACATAGTCGGCCGGCAGTTGGCCGCCAATCACTGCCGCAGTCAGTGCGGGTGCTGGAACGCAGCCGTTGGCCGGGTTGACGCAGGCAAACCCGGTGCTGGTGGCAACCACGTTTGAGCTTTGCGCCAGGCGGTCAATCAGGAAAGCATAAGACGTGTACGACCCACTGCTTTGGCTACTGGTAAACGAAACATCGTAATCCCAACCCGTGTTCGCCAATGCACCACGCAAACCTGCGGCGAGACGGCTAAAGTCGACTGCCTGGCTGGACTGGTCGTTGCCGAAACCGATGAAAGCACGCACCCCCACGTTTTTGCCGTTGGTGGTGGACTGGGGCCCAAGGAATGCCGGGAGGGACTGCAAGGCTGCGGGGATCAGGGGACTTCCCTGCTGGTAGTCGAGCGAAAACTGGCGGTACCCGGTTTGGCTGGAATCCCGGCGATTGAACAACACTTCGTAGTACAGTTCGGCGTCGCCCAGCATATGCAGGTCTATACCACCTTGCGCGTACAGATTCTGGTTGCGCACCGGCGACAGCAGCGTACGGTTGAGCGTGCGCGGATCAAATGTGTCACGAACGTTCAAGCTATTCGCGCCACCACCAACACCTTCATAGCCCACCAGGCCTGTGGTGATGGCGGCGTTGGGGCGCCAGCGGTTGAACGAGGTACCTACCGCGCCGGCTGCACCAACGCCCGTGCGGCTGGCGGTGCCCAGAGTATTGATGGTGACGCCATTGGAGCCAGTGCCGCTGATCGGGTAACACTTGGGTTTGCCAGTGAGCGGGTCCACAAAGTCAAAGCTGCCCCAGTCCCCCACCACGCCGTTTACGCTGGTGCGGCGGTAATCGGTGTTGCATTGCGTCCAGTCGCGTTGACCCAACGTCAAACTTTCTTGCTGGTTGACCTGGTACGAGGCCAGGAAACGTGTGTTGTCGGTGACTTTGCCGCCGGAAACAGAAAAGTTGTTTGAATTGCCGCCGCCGTCGACCGGGCGCGAAGTCGAGGCGTCCACGTTAAACGAGGTCAGGTTTTTCTTGGTGATGATGTTCACCACACCAGCCACCGCGTCTGATCCGTAAATGGAAGAGGCACCATCCTTCAAGACCTCGATACGGTCAATGATGGAGTTGGGCAGGGTGTTCAAGTCGGCCGCGCCAACCGAACCGCGGGTGCCTGACGGAGCCATGCGCCGGCCGTTCAGCAGCACCAATGAGCGCGTGGGTGCAAAACCCCGCAAACCGATTGTGTTGGCGCCAGGGCCGCCGTCGGTCACAAAACCGCCGTAGGCATTGTTGATTTGGCCCTGTCCGCCGGTAACGGCCGTGCTTTGCAACACTTGTGCAGTCGAGGTGAAGCCTGCCGAAACTGCATCTTCGTTACGGATGATGGTGACTGGCGCTGGTGTGCTGAAGGTGTCGCGCTTAATACGCGAACCGGACACGACAACCGCTTCGAGTCTGGGCGGTTTCCGCCGCGGGCTTGGCTTCTGGTGCGGCAGTGTCTGCGGGAGCCGTTTGCGCAGCCGCCGACTGCATGATGGCCAGTGCCATCACTGCCAGCGCGACAGGCTTGTAGGTAGGTTTAAATGTAGGAACGTATTTCATGGTTTGATATTCTTAAATGAAGGTGAACTTCGACCCGATTAATTGACAGCCAAGCCAAAGCCAGGCTATTTTGGTGTCCAACTAGACTCAATACTCCTAAAAATTCGATGCAAAACGTCTGCTATCACGTTTCAACAGCACGATTACTCAAGCTCTTTTCCCAGCTTTGCTGCAAATTCACGAAACAGACACGAGATGAACATCCATTCTCCACTGGAAATACGGCCCCCTGCACGCGGTCTTCACAATTTTCTCGCCACTGCAAAGTCCACAAAGATGTTGTTGGCATTGATGTCACTAGCCATAAGCCTTTGATTTAAAACAGTATTTTCGCCAGAATGAACGCTGTGTTTGCACGCAAGATGGCTTCGCCATTGTTGTTAATGTGTGTTCGCGAACAGACATTTGTGTATCTGGTGTTGTGCTCACGCCACTTACTTGCCCCGCTCCTTCAGGATAGTTGCCTCGTCTGCTTCATCATAGGGGCGGTTCATGCAGTCCGCCTTCCAGTCTTCCAGGTTGTAGTTGTGCTCATCCACACGGACTCCAACCGCTTTTAGACGGGCGTTGCTCGCAGCAATGCGTTGATCGAGTTGCGAACTGGTTGCGTTCAACACATTTCGGCTGGCGTTGAAATCGTCCACCCTCTTCTTGTTGGCTTCCACCATGGCGTTGTGTCGAATTCGCTTTTCATTCAGGGCAGCCATCTCGGACTTGTCGACTGGCTTCTCAAATTCCTTCGCGTTGGCGACGATCTGGGCCTGCTCGGCGACGATGGCCTTGGCTTCCAGGTCTCGGTCAGCAACGAGTTTCTGTAACGCAGTGCGGTCTTCTAAAATCTTTGCGCGCTCCAGCTCTACCGCAGACTTTTCGGCTTCAAGTACAGGGCCTTCGGTCGCAGAGACCTCTTTCAACTTCATGCAACGACGCAATTGATCGATGGTCAACAGGCGCTGCCTGGGCTTTGCTGGTTCCGCTGCGCTGGCTGTTGTCGTCTTTTTGGCCGACGCTTTCGCTGGTGCAGCGGGCGAAGTTTGGGCCAGTGCTGGCGCAGAGAACACGGTGGCAATCGAAAACAACAAT
Source organism: Rhodoferax sp. (assembly GCA_020048895.1). Taxonomy (GTDB): domain Bacteria; phylum Pseudomonadota; class Gammaproteobacteria; order Burkholderiales; family Burkholderiaceae_C; genus Allorhodoferax. The sequence continues at coordinate 22,585 of JAIFLV010000110.1, forward strand.
ACAACACGATGCATAAGAGAATCTCACTGCTAATGGATTGAACGAGGTGATTCGGATCGCGCAATCTTATCGTGTGAGCATACATGGCGCTGCTATTGGGTAACCATTTGACCGGCTGACGCACATCGCTTGAACGGCCAGATCGGTGCACGCAAGGCCGTTGCATTCCTGCAACTAAGATGCGCGTCATTTCATAGGTATAAACCCTTATCTCTTGAAGTCCCAAACTCGCCATCACCCCAAGCACCAGGCGGTATGTGTTTTATTTATTCAATTAAAACAACGACTTACGGGCCTTTGCACGCAAGGAATCCCCTGTTTTACTTGGCCAAATGCCCTCACTTTTCGACCAGCACAGTTACATGACGTTACAAAGACTAGCGAGAATGGCTCTTCAACGTGAGATTTGGCGCTGGCACATTTCATGCGTCCAGCTCTTCCTTCGGAGCCGCCAATGCAATCAGGCTTGGCGGTAATTTCTTTTTTGGAGAATTCATGAAACAAAAAGCTCCCCATTTCCGACTCAGCGTTACAGCGCGTTCGGTGCTTATTGCCTGTGGCGCTTCGGCGTCTGTGATGGCTGTTCAACCGGTTTTTGCGCAGGAGTCAAATCTGCAGCGCATGGAAATCACGGGTACTCGGATTAAGACCATCGATACCGAGGGTCAGAGTCCTGTCGTAGTCATGACTGCAGAGTCCATCAAAGCTGAAGGCATTCGCTCGGTTGAAGGCTTATTGAACAATTTGCCTCAGGTTTTTGCAGATTACGGCGGCAGCGTCTCAAATGGCGCAACGGGTACCGCTACGGTCAACTTGCGAAATTTGGGTTCCAGTCGAACATTGGTTTTGGTAAATGGACGGCGCTTGCCAGCGGGTAGCCCACGGAGTGTTGCCGCTGACTTGAATCAGATCCCAGTTTCGATGATCAGGCGTGTAGAAGTGCTAACCGGCGGTGCATCTGCGGTCTATGGTGCAGATGCGGTCGCTGGCGTGGTGAACTTTGTGCTCAAGGATAATTTTGAAGGGTTGGAGTTTGAGACGAACTATTCGTTTAACAACCACAAACAAAAGAACGGCCTTGCGGACGTTGTCAGTACTCGAGGCTTTGCGCTGCCTGGCGACATCAGTGCAGATGGCGTCATCAAGGATTTCAGTTTTACGCTTGGCGGCGCTTTCGGCGGTGGCAAGGGCAACGCTACGGTGAACTTCACCCAGAAGTCTGAGGCTGCCCTGCTGCAGTCTGAACGCGACTTTTCCTCGTGCGCTGTAGGTATTGCGGCTGGCGGTAAAGCCTTTAACTGTGGTGGCTCATCTACCAGCTTTCCTGGACGTTTCATCACCGACGCGGGCAATCTGACGGTGGCTGATGCCGCTGGCAAGACACGGCCTTGGACCGCAGCGGACATATATAACTTTGGACCAACCAACTACTTCCAGCGCCCATCCGAGCGCAATTCCGTGACGGTATTAGGCCATTACGATATCAATGAGATGGCTCGCGCCTACACGCAGTTGGCCTTCCATGACGACTCGACCGTAGCGCAAATCGCGCCTAGCGGTTTGTTTGGTTTCGATGCCTCGGGTGCCAATGCGGTCAGATTTGAAAATCCGTTGCTGTCCGCAGACTGGAAAAGCAAACTCGGACTGGCAAAAGCTGGGGACACAGCTGATGTACTGATCCTTCGCCGCAATATTGAAGGTGGTGGCCGACAAGATGACATTCGGCACACGTCATACCGTGCGTTGGTTGGGGTGAAAGGCGATGTTGGTGCTTGGAGTTACGACGCTTCTGTGCAGCAGGCCCGCGTAGTGTTTCAAGAGACCTACAAGAATGATTTTTCTATTGCTCGGTCGGCCCGCGCTTTGGATGTTGTGACGGATCCAGTGTCTGGTAAAGCAGTTTGCCGGTCGGCGTTGGATGGTACCGACCCCAACTGCGTGCCTTACAACATTTGGGCCTTAGGAAAAGTGGATGCGGCAGCGCTGGCCTACCTTCAGACACCTGGCTTCCAGAAAGGTGGCACTACACAAACGGTGGCTACAGCATCTATTTCTGGGGATCTTACCCAGTATGGGGTTAAGTTACCTACCGCCAAAACTGGCGTCGGAGTGGCGTTCGGGATGGAACGTCGAACTGAGGGTTTGACGCTTGACACTGATACGGCATTTACCACCGGAGATCTCGCTGGCCAGGGTGGCCCAACGATCGGGGTAGGTGGCGAGTATTCGGTGAACGATATTTTTGGCGAGGTTCGCGTTCCCCTTGCTGAGCGACTGCCATTGGCTTATTCGGCCAATATGAATGCATCGTATCGGCGCTCAACTTACAGCACTGGATCCTCTACAAACACTTGGGGAACTGGTCTGGATTGGTCACCTGTGAAGGACTACAAATTCCGCGGAAGTATCCAACAGGCCGCGCGCTCTCCAAACGTTGTGGATTTGTTTTCCGCTCAGGCCGTCGGCCTTTATAACAACGACGAAGATCCATGTGCTGGCGCCACGCCAAGTGCGTCTGCCGCTGAATGTGCACGAACAGGGGTGACTGCCGCCCAGTACGGCACCATACCGGACAGCCCTGCTGGTCAGTACAACGCGTTGTTTGGCGGAAACCCTAACCTGAGCCCAGAGGTATCGAAATCGAAGACTTTTGGATTTGTGGCCACACCAACAAAAGACCTGAGTTTCTCTGTTGATTATTTCGACATCAGTATTGACAATGCGATCGGTTCCTTGCCCCCGACAACCACTTTGACTCAGTGTTTGACAACAGGAAATCCAGCATATTGCGGTCTCATCACTCGTGATCGACTCGGGTCGCTGTGGGCTTTGCCTACTGCACAGATTGTTTCTACCAATGTGAATATTGCAGCCCTGTCGACTAAAGGCTGGGACTTGGGTCTGGACTATTCATTCAAGATGGCCAGCTTGGGTAGAGTCAATCTGAGTTTCCTTGGAACCGTTTTGAGCGAATCTAACGCCGAGTCGGCACCTGGGCTTGGTTCGTATGATTGCGCTGGCTTGTATGGTTCAACATGTGGCACACCTGCACCAAAATGGCGTCATAAGCTGAAAGGCACTTGGACAACCAACTTTGGTCTGGTTGCAGGTCTTGGATGGCGTCATTTTGGGGCTGTGAATGTCGATACCAGCAGTTCCAATACCCAACTTGCTGGTACTGTGAACGAAATTACCAGAACCCTAGACGCGCAGAACTATTTTGACTTCTCCTGGTCGTACCCTGTGACCAAGAGCATCACGTTGGCTGGATCTGTCAACAACTTGCTGGACAGAGATCCTCCACTTGCCAATACCGGAGCTCCGTTCGGAAACGGTAATACCTATCCTGTTGTGTACGACACACTGGGACGTAAGTTTGTATTCAACTTGACGGCCAAGTTTTAGTCCATCGAGATTGATCGCGAAAGCCAGTGCCTGCGGCACTGGCTTTTTTTTGACTGTGCATATTGTATGGCCGCGAGTTGTTACTGAGTTGGTGGTAATCACGTCGTCTATAAGCCAATAGTGGCTCTTAGGCCCGTAGATAGTGCGTGCGCCGCTATAACTTCTGGAGCAAACCCATCGGCTTCGGTTTACACATCCAGGGAACCCACCCAAGGATTGATGACGCTCAAGCCCAAGCCAGCAAAGTCACGCACATTGCGGGTGACCAAGGTCAGGTTGTGTTGGAGCGCCGTTGCTGCCAACAAACCGTCGATCGCGGGCAGTGGGCGACGTGCCTGGGCTTGCAGATGGCCCCAGCGCTCAGTGACTGGCAAATCGACATTCAGTATTCGACCCACAAAAAACATGGGCAAGTCCACCTCCAGCCAATCGCGCAGAGCCAGTCGTCAGGCTGCATCGACGCTCTCAACGCCCAGAATTTCGATACCTTTGCGAAATTCACCCAAAGTGAGGCCTCTCACAAACAGTGATTGCGTAGACCGTGCTGCAAACCATGCCACCACATTGGCATCAGGCTGCTTGCGACGCAATTCAGAGATCACGTTGGTGTCGATCAAATAACTCACAGCAGGATCTCACGCGTCAGGCTTTGATCACGCTCAAAAGTCAGGTCGTCGAGCCCACACAACGGGGAGCGTTGCATGAACTCCACCAAGGACTGCGAATTGCCGCTGAGCAGATCAAACAGATCGCGCGAAAGCACCACGGCCACGGATTTGCCGTGTACGGTGATGTCTTGCGGGCCATCGCTCTTTGCGCTTCTGACTACATCAGAAAACCGCGCTTTTGCAGTTTGCATTTGCCATGATTGCATCTTGAGCTCCATTTCTGATCTGAATAGTCAGGATTTAACCGATTCTTGGACCTTTGAGTCACATGGCCAACTACCGTGAAGAACACCACGGGCTGGGCGCTGACGGTTTCCCCAGAAGCGCACTAGGCGAGCGCCCTTTGCCAAGTGTCCCCGTAAGGGTGCCCGGTATTTTGGATGGCAGCATATTCCATGTCATTTATGCCGTTTACGCCCGTGGATAGTACGTAAGACGCTATGAATTCAGGAGTTATTCCTGGTGCCACCTACTCTCAAAACCTGTCCCCGCACAGAGACGTCAGGCCATCACGTGGGATTGGCGGGGTCGAATCCGTTGCTCCGAGTCCAATCGTTGAACAGGTCGCGTAGCTCCTCTGGAAGGTTCAGCACAAAGTCGATATCCAGTGGGTACGCGTCTGCCAGAAAATAACGGCAGGCGTCCAGCAACACTTCCCCCTGGCGAGCGTCCTTGGGGCGCTTCTGGGCGTTGCGTTCGGGTTTTTTGGACAGCCATAACTTGTGCAGTGCCATCCAACGAGGGTCTGGAACGTAGAGTGGGCAAGCGCGATGCCGTTGTGTTGCAACCACTGTGGTGACTGCGCGGCCGTACAGAAGCCATTCCTGCTCGACCAAAGTGACCATCGGCTCGAAAGCTTCGTTCTTGGGCAGCGGCGCTCGGCTTGGTGCGGCCAACAACTCAACCTCATAGCCGGCGGCGTTGACTGCCTGGTAAGGCTTCTTCGGATTTAGGTGATAGCTGGTGTCGATGGATTGCAGCACTGCCATCAGCGACTTGCGGGCATCCGCACCCGGGTCTGGCACCAACCGGGCTAGCGATACCGCCGAGCCACGGCACCAAGCGAGATCAAAATCTTGGGTTGGCTCATTGCCCGCCGGGAATTTCATTCCGCACAGGACTTCGTATGCGGCAAATGCATTGGTACCGACAACAAGTAGGTCATTCCTCAAAAGACCAGCCACATCCAGAGCGCGAAGAATTTCGCCTTGCCTGTCGAGCATTACCGGCAGGCGCAGAGCACGGTACTGAAGGGCGCGCTGCTCAATGAGGATGTCGGCGTCGGCGACACGTTTCTTTGCCAAGGCTTTTTCAGTCACGAAGGACTCGTAAACTGCTTCGGTCTTGGCGCAGCGGGCGCCCCTGGTTGTGGCAGTGGCGTAACTGCCGCTCTTGACTGCAAGATAGTCCACGCCACCTTTGGTCTGCCAGTACATCGACGTCGGCAATGTTGCCAAACCCTGGCGCGCCTGATGCCAGTGGTCGTAGGCTGCTTCAAGGTTGGCGATGACTTGTCCGGAATCAGACTTAAAGGGGACAAAATCGGACTTCTTGTACGCCATGATTTGCTGATTATGTCGCAATTCCACCAGTCATGCACATATTTGTCTGTGATTGGTGGAATTTGAACCCGCGAATTTTCTCTGAGGGTCAATGTTGTCTGCACTACCAGCCTTACCAGCAAAAGACCAAGAGCGTCCGGAACCTCGCGCTGTTGGTGCAAGCGCGAGAAATTCAGTCCGGGCCTCCAGATGAGGGATACCAAGTGCTGGCATTTAGTGCACCGTATTTTGGATGGCAGCAGACTCCATGCCCTTTTATGCCGGTTGCGCCCGTAGATAGTGCGCGAGCAGCTATGAATTCAGGAGTTCTTCGCCTGTTCAATCACTTGCTGGAGGCGGGCATCGAAATCGCATTCCGGATACTGCACCCGCATCGCTTGGTACCCCTGATCCAAGCGCCGTCTCCAACCGGGTCCACGGGCATTGACGTCGGACCAGAGCAGACCAAACTCCAGCCCGTCGTGGGTCAGCAGATAGTCCATGAGCGCGCCGGCTTGAATGACGTCCTTATTGGCTTTTGTTCGTTGGTTTTGGGCGCGTTCGCCATAAACCAGAAGTTTGTGTACGGCATACCGGGCTGGTCTTGGAAGGTTCACCACAATGGAGCCACTGCGTGCCAGCAATGTACAGCGCATGGGGTCTTCCAGAGAAAGCTCCATGAACCGCAAAGGTTGCATGGTTAAGCTCAACCGCGCGATGTGAATGGGGGTGTCTTGCGTTCTTCCCCGGGAAGTCAGGAAGTCCAGGTCGAAATCTGGTTCATCTGATTTCTTGAACGATGTTTTGCTGTTGTTTGGGACGAATCCCATCTGTAGTGAGTCGATGGCTGCGGGCGTGTCCATGGTCAGGTTTTCGGGCAACGCCAAAGATACATTCCGACCTGCATGCGCAAAATCCAGATCCAAAGTTGCAGCACCGCTTGTCCACATCACACCAAACACATTTTGGTAGGCCAGGAATGCATGCGTTCCCACCAGAATTCCACCTGCGGAAAACAGGCCGCTGTCTGCAAGTCGGCCAATCACTTTTGCATGTTTCGCTGGAATTTCGGCACAACCCAGCTCCAGGGCCGACCTTGTAAGGCGCAAAAAATGCTGCTTGGCGCTCTTTGCGATGGGGTCGGAATGCTGTTGGATAAGAGCCCGGGTTTGCTCGTCGTTCGGTCCAATGTAGGACTGTTGCAATTTGCCATCGGGTGTTCTGATTTGGTGGTACCAGTACTCCCGACCGCGAACTCGTTTGGTAGCAAAGCCCCCGGGAATGTCGGCGATGCTGCGGGATAGATCCGCTTGGCGCGCCGCTGCATCGAGCCCCGCAAAGGCTGTTTGCGCAGCGAGAGAAGAATTCTTGTACATAGACATTTATACTACCTAAAGTGTTTTAGTAGTATAGCAATGTTCATTTGCGGGCGCTTGCAGCTTTTCAACCCATCCGGTCAGACATCGTGCTGGCAACCTCCCGGAGTGCCGCGCATACCAATTCCTGGCGGGAAAGAGTGGCCCAAAATTCCCGGGCTGCGGCCCTGGTGGCAGCGTCAGCGAGAGAATAATCTACATCAAAGGGGGCGTAGTCAAAGACACCGACCATGGCATCGGGTTTCCAGCGCATGGGAAGCATGTCAAACGTAGGGGCCAGTTTGAAATCGCCGCGCATGATTTCCTGGAGCGACGAGCCTGAGACGAACAAGCTGGCGTTGCCCGAATGCATGTCGGTGTTACCGGCAAGGCGGCCAAATTGAAGCAACGAGTGGCAAGCATGCGCATCCAGACGGCTCAACCTTCCCTGACGGGCCAGCGCGTCACTGGTTGAGGCCCAGTTGGCATAACTCCCTTTGACAAAAGCAGCGTGCACGGCCCCGATGGAGACAGCATGTTTGCGGCCATCGGCGCCACACCGGTCAAAACGCTTGCTGAGAAGGTAAGTTCTTGTTTGCGACTGCACAATTTGGCTCTGTGCAGCCTCAAATCCATGGCGCTCAAGCGCTTGGTTGCACAGCGCCTCTGCGCACAGGAGGTCACTCCATCGTTCCCCGAAGGGAGTGCCTCTTGGCGGCGAAAACTTGACAAGCCAAGGGTTGCCCTCTGCATCCAGAACTGGAAATTTTGGCTGCTCACCTCCCGCGGAAGAGCCAAAGGGAAGTGTATTGACAACATCCGACGAGATCTGATCCAGTATTTGCACGGGATCATTGGCATCCATCTGCGCTAACTGCGGTTTTTGTGCATGGGAGCCCAGCAGCAGTGCTCCAGGCACATCATGAATGTTCAGCGCGGAGATGAGTGCGGCCTCCACGTTCCATGTCTCGGGATTGGATGGCACGCCGTAGTGCGCGAGCTGGCCTGCAAGCAGCCGCCCAAGAAACCCCTGAGCTCGCAGGGGCGACAAATACCAGGGCAGCAACTCCTGTGGCGTTGAATCAAAGAGATGGCTCACCCCATCACCTTCAATATGGATCTGATCCTTTGCCAACAGGCATACGGTGCCTATGCGCTTGGGAGCCCCGGTTTGATCTATTTGCCATAACGGTTGCTGCGCGGAAAAAGTCCCTATGGCCTGGGCAACTGCGTATTGGGTTGATTTCCCCTGGCCCAACACGACAATCTCGTCGACAAGCTCTGAAAGTATCCTGGAAACGGTAGGCTGGCTGAGTTTCAATGCCTCCTGGATGCTGGAAGACGGTAGAACCCCCCGTGTGGTCAGAAGAGTTAGTACATCTTTGCTTTTTGGACTCATGGATGAATACTACATCAGGTAATAATATCATTGTAATTCAATGAGTTACGTACTAATTGAATACATCATGAATAGAAAATGAATATTTCGGAAACGTTGCGATGCAATATGCACGCCGCTGATCTTCGACCCATGCGCCATGGCCGAAAGCTCTATGCCCTTTATGCCGTTTGCGCCCGTGGATAGTGCGTAAGCAGCTATAAATACAGGAGCAAGCGTACCCGGCTATTGGATCGCGTGCTGTAACCTGGGCACCGCAGCCAACAAGGTTTTGGTGTAGTCCTGCTGCGGACGGCTCAGGATGTCGTCGGCGGTGCCGACTTCGACCAGGTGGCCGTTTTTCATGACCGCGATATCGTGCGCCAGATATTCCACCACACCAAAGTTGTGCGTGATGAACAAATAGGCGACGCCCAGCTCCTGCTGCAGCTCCTTCAACAGATTGAGAATCTGCGCCTGTACCGAGACGTCCAGCGCCGAGGTTGGCTCATCGGCCACGATGAGTTTGGGCTCCACGGCCAGTGCCCGCGCGATAGCCAGCCGCTGGCGTTGTCCGCCGGAAAACTCATGGGGATAACGCGTCAGGACATCGCGGCGCAAGCCTACACGCTCCAGCAGTTTGGCAACACGCTCGGAACGCTGGGCCGGTGCGATCTCGGGGCACAGGGACGACACGCCTTCTTCCAGAATCTCGTTCACGCGCATGCGCGGGTTGAGCGAAGCAAAGGGGTCCTGAAACACGATTTGGGCAGCGCGGCGCGCCTGGCGCAAGGGTTCGCCCTGGAGTTGATCCAGCGCCTGGCCGTTGAGCAACGCACTGCCGCTGATCTGGGCCGTATTGCGCAGCAACTGCATCACCGCCTTGCCTACCGTGGTCTTGCCGCTGCCCGACTCGCCCACCAGCGCCAAGGTGCGACCCGCTGCTATGGTGAAAGACACGCCGTCTACAGCTTTCACATGACCCACTGTGCGTTTCAGAAGTCCCTTGCGGATGGGAAACCACACGCGGTAGTCGCGCACTTCCAGCAACGTAGCCCCCGGGGCGGAGTCTTGCGCCAGCACGGAGTTGGCGCTGGTAACACTTTGCACGGAGGCGTCGGCGCCGTTCAAGCCCAGGCCGTCATACAGCACGCAGCGCACTGCGTGGTTGGGCCGCGGCATATGAAGCTGCGGCGGCGAGATACGGCAGCGCTCCATCACATTGCCGCAACGGTCGGCAAAACGGCAACCGCCAAACTGCTGGTTGAGCAACGGCACCGTACCGGGAATGGAAGCCAGCTTGCGTCCGCGCTTGCTGGTATCGGGCAGGGCGTCAAACAGGTTGGCTGCGTACGGGTGCAGGGGCTTGGAGAAAAACTCCCTGGCCTCAGCCACCTCAATCACCTGGCCGGCGTACATCAGGGCCACCCGGTGCGCCATTTGTGACACCACCGCCAGGTCGTGCGTGATCAACAGCAATGCCATCTTCTGCGATGCCTGCAACTCCTTGAGCAGGTCGAGAATCTGCGCCTGAATGGTCACATCCAGCGCGGTGGTGGGTTCGTCTGCAATGACGATTTCGGGATCAGCCGCCAATGCAATGGCAATCATCACACGCTGCTTTTGACCGCCCGACATCTGGAACGGGTAATCGTGGATGCGCCGCTCCGGGTCGGGAATGCCCACCCGTTTGAGCCAGTCCAGGGCTTTGGCGTGCGCCGCATCACCGCGCAGTGCCGTGTGCCGCTCGATCACCTCGGTGATCTGTCGGCCAACCGTCATGATCGGATTCAGGCTGGTGCTTGGTTCCTGGAAAATGATGCTGATGCGGTGGCCGCGCACATCGCGCATGCGCGCCTCGGGTAACTGGGTGACATCAATGTCATCGACATGCACACTGCCAGCGCTGATGCGCCCCGCGTCAGGCAACAGTCGCAAAATCGACATCGCTGTCATGGACTTGCCACAGCCCGACTCGCCCACCAGTGCAAAGGTTTCGCCCCGCTCGATGGTCAGGCTCACCGCATCCACTGCGCGGACCAGGCCGCCATCAGAATCAATATCCGTTGTCAGGTTTTCTAATTGCAACATGACAACTCCTAATGTGTCGCTGTGGCGGCGACCTTGGGCTCGCCAGCCTTGACGCGTTTGACGCGGAAGGCACGGGCGCGAGGATCAAAGGCTTCGTTGACCGCACGCGAGAACATCTGCATGGACAGCATCAGGGAAACCATCAGCGTGAAGCCGGCCATCAGGTTCCACCACACTGTCGGGTCGCGGGACAACTCTGTTTTGGACGTAGTGATCATGCCGCCAAAGCTGTTGGTGCTCGGGTCCACCCCGAGCCCGATGTAGGCCAGCACTGCTTCGTACAGAACGATGCCGGTGAATTCAAGGACCGAAACAATCAGCACGACATGCATGACATTGGGAAGAATATGCCGGCGCATGATGTCGAAGTGGGACACCCCAAACGCGCGCGCCGCCTGCACATAATCGAGCTCGGTGAGCTTCATGGTCTCAGCCCGCAACAACCGGGCAAGACCAGTCCAGCCGGTAATTCCAAGAATGACTGCCAGCAGGAACAAGCGAATATCGGCCCGCTCCAGACCGGTCTCAAACAGGGCTGCATTCTTGTCGACGAAAACCTGGATCATCAACGCCAGAGCGGCCAGCAGCAGCACTGAAGGGATGGACGCCAACACCGTGATGAAGTACATGATGCCGTCGTCCACACGCTTCTTGAAGTAGCCTGCCAGAATGCCCAGAACAATTGCAAAAGGCAAAGTAGCCAGCGTGGCCAGTGACCCCAGCACCACCGCCGTGCGGATGGATTTGATGCCCTGGTACAGCACATCGTTACCGGTCTGGTCGGTTCCAAACACATGGTAATAAGGCCAGACTGCAGCAATCCAGCCACCCATCAGCGCCAGCACGGAGGCGGTCATCAGCATGCCGCGCCAGGGCACTTCGGTTTGTGCCGCTGAGATGCTCTGCAGAGATGTCTTCAGGCTTACCCCAACCGACCTTGCCCGCAGTGCAGCTACGCCAATCCACATTCCCAAGGCTACGATGCAGCCACCCGCAAGCCCGTTGATGGTGCGTTGCACGAGGTCGGGCACCAACTCGGTTTCAGGGTCTTTCAGATGTGCGCCGCCAAACTTCAGACGGGGAAAATCGCGCACGCTCTTGCCATCGACCAACATGGTTTCTTTGGTGAACTGGTAGGCACCGAGCGGCACCGAATAGGTTTTTTCCCGTGAGGCACGTCGATCGCTCAGAAGGTGGTCCAGCACCGATATGGTGCTTGTTGAGTACGCCGGTGCGGCATCGGCGGGCGCATCAGCAGCCGGCGGCAGCAAGGGCCGAAAATGCAGCGAATCGACAATGGCAATTAACAGGTACAGCCCCAAGATGACCGACGCCGACATGGCCGGGGCATCGTGCAACACGTTGCGCCAGGTCTGCCGCAGATTCGGAGTGCGGCGCGCATGCCACACGTACAGCGCAAAGGTGCCCAGCAGGAGGAATAGCGCGATATCCGATGCCAGAAAGACAAGTTTAGGCATGGTGGCTCAACCCAGTCGGATGCGGGGGTCCGCAATGGTGTAGGAAATGTCGGTCAGGATCAGGCCGATGATGTAGAGGGCTGACCCCACAAACACCATGGCCCGCACAATGGCGAAATCCTGGGAACCAATGGCGTCAAGCGTGTAGCTTCCCAGCCCCGGTATGCCAAAGAATGACTCCATGACCAGTGCGCCCATAAACAGCAGCGGCAGCACCGCCACCGAGCTTGTCAAAATAGGCAACAAGGCATTGCGCAACACATGGCGAAACAGCACGATAGGCTCGGGGAGCCCCTTGGATCGTGCGGTGCGCACATAGTCCTTGCCAATTTCTTCCAAAAACATGGTGCGATAGAACATCGACTCGCCGCCTAAGCGCGAGATGACGCCAAGGATCGCAGGCAGGGCCAGAAACACAATCGCATCCATTCCATTCGAGTAGCCCGAGATTGGCACCAGCTGCAATACCTTGCTGAAAAGGAACTGCCCCAGCAGGATATAAAACAGGGAGGAGATCGACATCAGGAAGACCGCCAACGTAAACGACCAGAGCTCCAGATAAGTGTTTCGGAAGAAGACCATCAGCAAGGCGAAAACGATACTGGCAAAAATGCCCAGCAGAAATGTGGGCAAGGCCAGTGCCAGCGACGGCCACATGCGCTTGGTGATCTCATAACGAATGTCACGCCCGCTGTCGGAGGGGCCAAAATCCAGCGCAAAGAGTTGCACCGATCGCTCAAAAAAGATGGTTTTGGTGGCCTTTTCAACACCATCCTTGGAGTCATTCCAAAGCAGTGGCTTGTTATAGCCGCGCTCCACTTTCCACTTTTCGATGGCGTCCTGCGACACCCGCTTGCCGCCAATATTCATGCGTGCCATGTCGTCAGGCGAATTCACCGCAAAGAACAGTGCAAAGGTCAGCAAATTGACGCCGATCAGGACCAACAAGCCATAGCCAAGTCGGCGAATGATGTAGTTGATCATGCTTGCGCTCCCTGTGTTGCCACAGTGCGGGCTGCGGTCTCTTGCTCGCGACGCCGGTAACCACGCCACGCCGGAACGATGACACCGATCAGTGCAAGGAGAATCAGCGGAACAGGCCACCAGATGGGCTTGTTCCACTGCGCGATCTTTTGGGCGCGCAACGCGGAGTCCAGGCGCAGATAGCTGATGTGGTTGCGGATGATCTGCGTCGGTTTGCCGTTATGAATCCACTGGTGGTATGCGGCAGCCGACGTTGGAAAGTAACCAAAGCTCCAGATGGCATCCTGCTGCACGGTCGTAATCATCTCGTCGATGAGCTTTTGCTTTTCCGGGCCGTCGTCCAGAAACTTCATCTTCTCGAACGCCTTGTCAAATTCGGCGTTCTGATAGTTGGTGTTGTTCTCCCCGTTGCCATTGGTGGCGGCCTTGGAGTTTGGCCCGTACAGCATGAACAGGAAGTTCTCGGCGTCCGGGTAATCGGCCAGCCAACCCCAGAAGAAAATCTGCACCGACCCCTTGTTCATCTTGTCCTGGAAGCGGTTGTAGTCGGTGGCACGAATTTCCAGCTGTACACCAATTTTTGCGTACTGGCGGGTGTACCAGTCCAGTAGCGCCTTGGTTCCTGGCGACGCGGCACTTTGGTAATCAAAATTCAACACCAGTGGTTTTCCGGTCTTCGCATCGCGGCCTTCCGGGTAGCCTGCTTCGGCCAGCAGTTTCTTTGCTTCATCTATCGAACGGCGCACTGCCTTACCTTCGGCATCGCGCCGGTAGACCACGGGATTGAACGCGGCGGGTCCATCCTCCCTATGGCCAAAAAGTGATGGGGGCAAGGGTCCATGCGCAGGTTTGCCCTGTCCCTTTTCAAAAATGGCAATGTGCTCTTCCCATTCGATGGCAATCGACAGCGCTTGGCGCAGCTTGCGGTTGCGCTCCATATCTGCGGGTGAATCGCCTTTGCCGATGACCGGGTCCAGCCAGTTGAACCCGATGTACCAGTTGTTGGCCTCGATCGTGGTGGGCAATCGAATGGCCTTTTCCTTGAATTCCCGCTCCTTTTCCTTGGAGTCACCAATGGCGACAATCATGTCGGTGCCATGGTCCAGTCGATCAATAGCCGGTGAATCGTAATAGCCCTGCATGAATTTCGCACGCAATGGCACAGCTTCTTTTTCAATGCTAAAGACCACCTTGTCAACAAAGGGCAATGGTTTGCCGCAATCGTCCAGGTAGCCCTTTTCCTTGTCGCCAGGTTCTCCCTCGCAGGGGTAGGCTTCACCGTGAAAATTGGGGTTGCGTTCCAGCACATGGCGACGGTTTTCCACAAAATCGGTCAACATGTAGGGGCCGGTTCCGACAGGCCAGTAGTTCATGGTCAGATTCTTGGCTGCCATCCCCGGCTGCGCATAAAACGCTTCTGCCTCCCAGGGTATCGGTGCAAAGAATGTCATCGCAAGCCAGTACTTGAACTGCGGATACTTACCCTTGACCCGAATGCGCAAGGTGTGTTTGTCCAAGGCCTGGGCACCTTCAAACGGGTACTTGCGAAAATCCAGAAATGGCAGGTCGCGGTCGGTCGGTGCCATTCCTTTACGCAAGGCCTTGTCGGCAGCGGCTATGGTGTCACCGTATTCTTTCAAGCCAACGATGTAGTCGGCCATGGTGGAAAAAGAGGGCGACTTGATGCGCGGCGTAGCCAATCGGCGAATGCTGTAGACGTAATCTTCGGCAGTAAGCTCGCGCGTGCCAGTCTCGCTGAAGTCGGTAATCTTGAATTTGTCAGCGACATCCGCCGACTTCATTGCGTGATAACGGTATTCACCACTGTCGTTTTTGGCCAGCGATGGATGCGGTGCAAAGCGGATGCCAGGGCGAATCTTGAGGTCGTAGACCGATTCGGCAACTTGCTCGCCAGCGGTCTCTTCAGGCAAGGGCTTACCATCTTTGTCGTAGTAGCGAGGTGCAGCTACGGCTTCGGCAGAACGCCCAATCAGTTCATAAGGGCGCTTGAGGTAATGATAGGCATACGGTGGCTCGTACACCTGGTAGGTATAGGCCGTCTCATCACCCGAGTACGAACTGGTGGGGTCGAGGTACTTGGGGGAGCGAGAAAAAAAGGGAACAAAGATGGTGTTGGTCTTCTCTGAGCCCGAGGGATGCGGGTTGTTGGACACCTCACTACAGCCAGAGGCCAACAGCACGGCAACCAACACCCAAGCACCGGTACGGATCATTCCGATCCGCCTAATAATGTCCATGTCAGATCTCCAAAAGCACCGGCAGCCATTTGCACAGGTCCCAGGGAGACCCCGGAATCACTCCACCTTGAAAGCGAATTCCTGAATAGCTTTGGTTTCACCAGCGCCAGACACACACTTGTACTGCATCATTGCCGTGCGCACTGCC
>JAIFLV010000036.1 GCA_020048895.1 Rhodoferax sp.
ACTTGTATTCCGCTTCCTTGGCAGCCAGCTTCTCCGGGTTGCCCTTGTCTTCGCGGAAGATGATCTCCACCGCACCCTTGGCGCCCATGACGGCAATCTCGGCATTCGGCCAGGCAAAGTTCACATCACCCCGCAGATGTTTAGAGGACATGACGTCATAGGCTCCGCCATAGGCCTTACGGGTAATAACCGTGATCTTGGGAACCGTGCACTCAGCAAAGGCGTACAGCAGTTTGGCACCGTGCTTGATGATGCCACCGTACTCCTGCGCGGTGCCTGGCATGAAACCTGGCACGTCGACAAAGGTCAGTACTGGAATATTGAACGCGTCACAAAAACGCACAAACCGCGCGGCTTTGATCGAGCTCTTGATGTCCAGGCAGCCTGCCAGCACCAGTGGCTGGTTCGCCACGATGCCCACGGTCTGCCCCTCCATACGCGCGAAACCGATCAGAATGTTCTTCGCGTATTCAGGCTGCAGCTCAAAGAAATCGCCATCATCCACGGTCTTGACGATAAGCTCCTTCATGTCATACGGCTTGTTGGGGTTGTCTGGCACAAGGGTGTCAAGGCTCATGTCCTGACGGTCGGCGCGATCGCCGCTCTTGCGCACCGGCGCCTTCTCGCGGTTGTTCAGGGGCAGGTAGTTGTACAGGCGGCGCAGCAACAGGAGCGCCTCGACATCGTTTTCGAATGCCAGATCAGCCACACCGCTCTTGGTGGAGTGGCTGATCGCACCACCGAGTTCCTCGGCAGTGACCTCTTCATGCGTCACGGTCTTCACCACCTCAGGGCCGGTCACGAACATGTATGAGCTGTCTTTCACCATGAAGATGAAGTCAGTCATCGCTGGCGAATACACAGCGCCGCCCGCGCACGGTCCCATGATCATGCTGATCTGCGGAATCACACCGCTGGCCATCACGTTGCGCTGGAATACGTCTGCATAGCCGCCGAGGGACGCTACACCTTCCTGGATACGTGCGCCACCCGAATCGTTCAATCCAATCACGGGTGCTCCGACCTTCATGGCCTGGTCCATGATCTTGCAGATTTTCTCGGCATGGGCTTCTGAGAGCGCGCCCCCAAACACGGTGAAGTCCTGACTGAAGACAAATACCAGACGGCCGTTGATCATGCCGTAGCCGGTCACTACGCCGTCCCCCGGTATCTTGTTGTCGGCCATGCCGAAGTCCACGCAGCGGTGCTCCACAAACATGTCCCACTCTTCGAAGGTTCCTTCGTCCAGCAACAGTTCGATGCGCTCCCGCGCCGTGAGTTTGCCCTTTTTGTGCTGGGAGTCGATCCGCTTTTGACCGCCACCCAAGCGCGCGAGCTCGCGTTTGGCGTCGAGTTGTTCAATGATGTCGTGCATGCTGGTCTTCTTTCATTTCACGGGTTGGAACTATTTTGCTACTGATTTCATAGCTGCTCACGCACTATTAGCAAGCGCTGCAAGCAGATTTCGTGCTGCAGTACTGGCAGCCACCTGACCGGACTCCACCTTCCGGGTGAGCGCCGGCAACTGCGCCTGCACTGCGGGATTGCTCTTGAAGCGTTGCCTCAAACCGGCTTCAATGCGTTCCCACATCCAGGCAAGGGACTGGTGCCGACGTCGCTCCTGCAACAGTCCATTGGCGGTTTGCAGCGACTGAAACTGCGTCACAGCCTGCCAGAACTTGTCGACCCCTTCGCCGCGCAGCGCGCTTAGCGAAATCACCTGGGGACGCCAATGCCGGTCGCTGTGCGGGTCGTGCGGATTTCCGTTCATGCCGAGCAAGCGCAGGCTGGACGTGATCTGCGCCTTTGCGCGCATGGCAGCATTGGCATCAATGTCGGCCTTGTTGATCACCACCAGATCGGCCAGTTCCATCACACCTTTCTTGATGGCTTGCAGATCATCGCCGGCGTTGGGCAACTGCATCAGTACGAACATGTCGGTCATGCCATGCACGGCCGTCTCACTCTGGCCCACGCCGACCGTCTCGACAATGACGATGTCGTAACCTGCCGCCTCACACACCAGCATGGCTTCGCGTGTCTTTTCGGCTACGCCGCCCAAAGTGCCGCCGGAGGGACTGGGCCGGATATAGGCCTTTTCATGCACCGAAAGGCGCTCCATGCGGGTCTTGTCGCCCAGAATGGAGCCGCCCGAAATCGAACTCGACGGGTCAATGGTCAACACGGCGACACGGTGGCCCTGCTCGATCAGGTGCAGGCCCAGTGCCTCGATGAACGTGGATTTACCCACGCCCGGCACACCGCTGATACCCAGTCGCAGCGACTTGCCCGTATGCGGCAAAACGGCGGTCAGCAAGTCATCGGCCTGCACGCGATGGTCCGCACGGGTGGACTCCAGCAGCGTGATGGCCTTGGCGATGGCGCGACGTTGCAGTGGCCCCTCGCTTGCGACAATGGATTGCGCAGTGATCATGCCGCCATCTCCCGGCAAGCCGACCACCGATAGTCAATGTCAAAATCACTTTCACCGGTCTTCACAAAGCCATGGCGCAGGTAGAAGCGATTGGCATCGCTCTGCTGCAGAGCCGAGAGGACAATGTCTCTCTTAGCGGCTCGGGCTTGCGCCTGCGCCCATCGCAGGACCCAGGAGCCTAGTCCCTTACCTTGCATGCTGGGCAGCAGATACAGATGCTCCAGCTTGAGTGTCGCCGGCTCGCTGCCAAGTATGGGACGCAAGGTAACAAATCCTGCGCGGCATCCATCGACTTCAATGTGGTGCATGAACTGGGGCAAAAAGCCTGCAATCAGTCGCGCCCGCGCAACCTGGGGATCAAAGCGTCCAAGCCGCTCCAGACTCTCGCGCAACGCCGCAATCCGGATGATGAGCATGTCTTCAAAGTCATCCTCCTGCACGGGTATCAGCCTGGGTGGAGCGTCGGTGGCGGGCATTGCATTGATATTTGGGCACCTGCCACTCAGGAATGCAGCGCCTTCTCAATCTGGCTCAGCACATCGCGCGCCGACACGGGAATGGGGGTTCCCGGCCCGTAGATACCCTTGACACCGGCGGCATACAGGAAATCGTAATCCTGCCGCGGTACCACTCCACCGACAAAAACGATGATGTCGTTGGCACCCTGCTTCTTGAGTTCGGCGATGATGGCGGGCACCAGTGTTTTATGCCCGGCAGCCAGTGTGGAGACACCCACGGCATGCACGTCGTTCTCGATGGCCTGCCGCGCGCACTCTTCGGGGGTCTGGAACAGCGGGCCAATGTCCACATCAAAACCCAGATCCGCAAACGCCGTAGCCACCACCTTGGCGCCACGGTCGTGGCCGTCTTGTCCAAGCTTGGAAATCATCACACGGGGGCGGCGGCCTTCCTTTTCGGCGAAGGCGGCAATGTCGGCCTTGAGTGCGTTCCAGTAGTCCATCGTGTCTCCTTGGGCGTCATCGTACGCCGCAGCGTAGACACCCGACACTTTGTGCGTATCGGCCCGATGTCGGCCAAAAGCTTTCTCCAGGGCATCGCTCACTTCACCCACGGTAGCGCGCAGCCGGATGGCCTGGATGCTCAAATCCAGCAAATTGCCCGTATTCCCCTCAGCTGCAGAAGTGATAGCAGCCAACGCTTGCTGCACAAGCGCTGCATCGCGTTTTTCCCTGATCACCTTGAGCCGCGCAATCTGCCCGTCGCGCACAGCCACGTTGTCGATATCCCGCGCCTCAATCACGTCTTCGGTCTTGAGTTTGTATTTGTTGACGCCAACGATCACGTCCTGCCCGCTGTCGATACGCGCCTGCTTGTCGGCAGCGGCGGCTTCGATCTTCAGCTTGGCCCAGCCGCTGTCCACGGCCTTGGTCATGCCGCCCATGGCTTCCACTTCTTTGATGATCTTCCACGCCGCGTCCGCCATGTCCTGCGTCAGCTTCTCCATCATGTAGCTGCCGGCCCACGGGTCAATCACATTGGTGATGTGGGTTTCTTCCTGGATGATGAGCTGCGTGTTGCGGGCGATGCGCGCGCTGAACTCGGTGGGCAACGCGATGGCTTCGTCGAAGCTGTTGGTGTGCAGACTCTGCGTGCCGCCAAACACCGCGGCCATCGCCTCGATGGTGGTGCGCACCACGTTGTTGTAGGGGTCTTGCTCCGTCAGGCTCCAGCCGCTGGTCTGGCAGTGCGTGCGCAGCATCAGGCTCTTCGGGTTCTTCGCGTCAAAGCCCTTCATGATGCGGCACCACAGCAAGCGAGCCGCGCGCATCTTGGCAACTTCCAGATAGAAGTTCATGCCAATCGCCCAGAAGAAGCTCAGGCGCCCGGCAAAGTCGTCCACATCCAGCCCGGTTGCAATCGCGGTCTTCACATACTCCTTGCCGTCGGCCAGCGTAAAGGCCAATTCGAGAGCCTGGTTCGCGCCCGCCTCCTGCATGTGGTAACCCGAGATGCTGATCGAGTTGAACTTGGGCATGTTCTTGGCCGTGTAGCCAATGATGTCGCCGATGATGCGCATCGAGGGCGCGGGCGGGTAGATGTAGGTGTTGCGCACCATGAACTCTTTCAGAATGTCGTTCTGAATCGTGCCACTCAATTTGTCCTGGCTCACGCCCTGCTCTTCTGCTGCCACAACATACCCGGCCAGCACGGGCAAGACCGCGCCGTTCATCGTCATCGACACCGACACCTTATCCAGCGGAATCTGGTCGAACAGAATCTTCATGTCCTCGACTGAATCAATCGCCACACCGGCCTTACCAACGTCGCCGGTCACGCGCGGGTGGTCAGAGTCGTAGCCGCGGTGCGTGGCCAGGTCAAAGGCAACCGATACGCCCTGCCCGCCGGCTGCCAGCGCCTTGCGGTAGAACGCGTTGGACTCTTCGGCGGTGGAAAAGCCTGCGTATTGTCGAATGGTCCACGGGCGCACGGCGTACATGGTGGCTTGCGGTCCGCGCAAATAAGGCTCGAATCCAGGCAATGTGTTGGCGTGCGGCAAATCGGCGGTGTCGGCGGCCGTATACAGCGGTTTGACCGCAATCCCGTCCGGAGTTAGCCAGTTGAGCGCCTCGACATTACCGCCCGGAGCGGATTTGGCAGCAGCCTTGGCCCAGGCTTCGAGTGAGGCGGATTTGAATTCAGGTGTCTTGTCAGTCATGGTGATGTCCGTGGTGCATGGCTTGCGCCGTCTTTGGATGCAAGGCCAATTTTCAATGCCAAAGAGTTTACATTATTTATAATTATTCATTCAAAATATGGATTGAAGCTTACAATCCGAGGCCCATTCACCAGAACCCATGTCTGCCCTCCCCTCAGAAATTCGCCAAAACGGAGCCCTTTCTCCACGCGCCTTGTACGAAGAAGTGGCCGAATTATTGCGCCAACGCATCTTTAAGCGTGAGTTGGAGCCAGGTAGCTGGATTGACGAACTGCGCATCGCAGAAGAGTACGGAATCAGCCGCACCCCTTTGCGTGAGGCGCTCAAAGTGCTTGCCGCCGAAGGGCTGGTGACCATGAAAGTGCGACGAGGTGCCTATGTCACCGAGGTCTCGACCCAGGATTTGTCGGACGTGTACCACTTGCTGAGCCTATTGGAAAGTGACGCTGCGGGCGAGGTGGCAGCGCGTGCCACTTCTGCGGAACTGATAGAACTGCAAGGGCTGCATGCCGCGCTCGAGGACGCGGCGCAAGCCGGCCCACAAGAGGCCCTGCATTTTTTTGCACTCAATGAGCAGTTCCACATGCGCATGCTGGCCATCGCCAACAACCGCTGGCGCGACCAGATGGTCGCAGACCTGCGCAAGGTGATGAAACTCAACCGGCAAAACTCCCTGCTCAAGACGGGACGTACGACGGAGTCCCTGGCTGAACACCGCGCCATCATGGATTCGCTCCTGAGACGTGATGCAAAAGCTGCCACCGAAGCAATGCGTCAGCACTTCAACAATGGCTTGCACGCCGCCATGTGAGCAGCGTTCTTGAAGCAGGGTCAATTCTCTGGATGTGATCTGCGGTACTCCAATGCACCACGGACACGCTCGATGGTGTGCTCCACAGAAGCACGCGTGGAGACTTCCAGCCCGAGTTCCCGAGCAATCTGGTTGACACGCACCGCATTCAGCGGAACACCACCGGCATCAATGGCTCGAATCAAGTCTTCGGCAGCGCGCCATTCCGGTGCCGGGTCGCGCCGGATCAAACCCAACGAATACAACCAGTCTCGAAGTCCCGGCATAGTCTTCAGACCACCGATCCCAACTGACGGGCCTTCTCCATAACCGCCCGTGGCGGCTCACCCTTTAGCCGATGGTCACTCCAGACCTGGCGCCACCTGCGTGCACCGGGCAAGCCATGCCGCAGTCCCAGCATATGGCGCGCAATGCTGTACCAGCCCTCTGCCTTGACTCGCGTCTGACGCTCCATGTACACCACCATCGACTCCTCCACTTGCTCACGCGTCACAGCGGATGGCTGCTCACCAAAAAAGGCGGCGTCCCATTCGCTGAGCCACCAAGGATTGTGATAGGCCGCGCGTCCGAGCATGGCGCCATCCACATGAGCAAGTTGCTGACGCAGTGCGCTGCTGTCGGCAAGACCGCCATTGATGACGATGGTCAGGTGGGGGAACTCCTGTTTAAGAGCATGCACAGTTTCGTAGCGCAGTGGTGGAGTATCGCGATTCTCTTTTGGCGACAAGCCTTTCAACCAGGCGTTGCGCGCGTGCACGATGAAGACGCTGCAGCCAGCCTCACTCACCTGCCCGACAAAGTCGCGTACAAAACTGTAGTTCTCATTTTTGTTGATGCCAATGCGGTGTTTCACAGTGATGGGGACTCCCACCACATCGACCATGGCTTTGACACAGTCCGACACCAATGCAGGCTCTGCCATCAAACAGGCACCAAAGGCGCCACGCTGGACCCGCTCACTAGGGCAACCGCAATTGAGGTTGATTTCGTCGTAGCCCCACTGTTGCCCCAAACGTGCACAGTGCGCCAAGTCCGATGGCTCGCTTCCACCCAACTGCAGCGCCACAGGATGCTCTTCTTCGCCATATTGCAAGTGCCGCGCAACATCGCCATGCAGAAGAGCACCGGTGGTGACCATCTCTGTGTAGACCAGGGCACGCCGGGTCAGCAGGCGATGCAGGAAGCGGCAATGCCTATCCGTCCAGTCCATCATCGGCGCAATGCATAGACGGTGCATCGTATGTGGTTGATCCATAAGGTTTTTGTTAGTGGACGGTGCAGGTCGCAGAGCAGAGCACAGATGGTAAAAGCATCGCCTCGGCAGCTCTCTGCACCGGCATCACAAGTGAAAGCCAGCTACAGCACGCGTAGCCGGGACGCTAGGATCTCGTACAGGCCGCCGACGCTCGGCGGGAAAAACCGCATGTGACGGTCGATGCGGCAGAAGCACCGGGGGCGAGTTCTATAGGGTGGGTTGCACCATGCCGCGTTGGCCTGTTTCGGATTAACGACAAAGTTTCTCAACGGCTTTAAGCAATACAGAGGGGCTAAAGGGTTTGGTCATCCACGCGTTTACACCAGCCTCCTTACCCTTCATTTTCAGTTCCTTTTCATCCGCTGTTGTCAGCATCAAGATGGGCATAGATTTGTAACTGGGTAAAGCCCTGACAGCTCTTACAAATTCAATTCCATCCATCAATGGCATACTGAAATCGCACACGGCCATACTGACAGAACGCCCATCCAAAAGGGCAAGTGCGGCCTTCCCTCCGGTTGCCTCAATTACTTCGAAGCCAGCACCCCGCAGCGCCCGGGTTGCTATGAGCCGAATGATGTCTGCGTCATCTACAACGAGAATTGTTTTTGCCAAATGGAACTCCAAATTCAATTTACATCAGTGCGAGCCGAATTGTATCGACGCAATGCTTGTTATGCCAGTCAGATGAACACGGCTGGCCGTAGTGCGACTCGTCGGTCATGGCGTCACGCACCAGGGAGCAGCATCATGTGCCAGCCCCATCCAGAGCGCCCAGGCGGAACTGGCAGCCAATGCAGCACCTGCCAGGCGAACACCCCAGTCACCGCCTCCAGCACCCCAATGGCTACCCCGAAGCCGCAACCACAGCCAGGGGCCAATCAGCATCGTCACCCCGGTGCCAACGGCAAAAAGCGCCATCACCGCAGCGCCTGAAGTTGCACTGCCAGCCAGCGCTGCCACAAGCAGGGCCGAATAAAGCAATCCACACGGCAGTAACGCCCACACGAACCCAATCACCAGCGGGGCACGAGCCCCGCCACCTTGCGCTGACGAGCGCACCAAAGACCATATTTTCTTGCCGGCAGTCTCCAACCACAACGGTTGTCGAGCTTGCACCAACAGTACCAACCCCAGCAGCGTGGCGGCCACGTGAAACAGCGACCAGACAGGTCGCAGCGCCGCGCTTTGAATGGTCAGCCAACCCAGCCCCTGTATCGAAGCGGCGGCAAGTCCACCCAATACAGAGTAGCCCGCAATGCGGCCCAGTTGAAAGGTCAAGAGGGCTCGGTTCTTGTGGGGTCCGGCAGCTTGTCCAAGGCCCGCACACGCGGCCCCGCACATGGCCAGGCAGTGTGGGCCGCCAACCAACCCCATGAGCAGAGCAGTCAATGCCAGTGAGGATTGCATCAAAAGATGCTAAAGGATCTTGGAGAATCGTGCCCGGGTGCGATCGGTCTGCAAGTGGACATCGAAAACCATCGCCACTGCACGCACAAAGAACCATCCGGTGGCCGTCACCTGGATTCCAGACTCATCCACAGTCACCAGCCCCTGCTCCGCCAGATTTTGCAGTGCCAGCAGCTCTTTGGCAAAGTAACTCTTGAATTCCACCAGATACGCGATATCAATCGTCTCGAACTGCAAGTGACCTTGGCACATAAGCGCCATGATGACCGCGCGGCGCACCAAATCGTCCCGTGTCAGCGCCAAACCCTTGATCACTGGAAAGCGACCTTGGTCCAGAAAGTCGTAATACTCTTCCAATGTCTTTGCGTTTTGGCTATAGGTGGCACCGATGCGTCCGATGGACGAGACGCCCAGCGCAATCAGGTCGCAGTCGGGCTGGGTGCTGTAACCCTGAAAGTTTCGGTGCAAGCGTCCCTGGCGCTTGGCAACCGCAAGAGCATCTTCCGGCAATGCAAAGTGGTCCATTCCGACGTACACATAACCCGCGCCCATGAAAGCCGCCAACGAGCGAGACAACATGGAAACCTTGGAAGCCCCACTGGGCAACTCGACGGTATTGATGCGCCGCTGCGGCTTGAACCGCTCTGGCAAATGGGCGTAGGCATACAACGCGATGCGGTCGGGCCGCAGTTCCACAACCTGGGCCAACGTACGGTCGAACGACTCTGGGCTCTGCTGCGGCAGTCCGTAAATCAAGTCCACGTTCACCGACTCAAAACCCTTGGCACGCGCTGCAGCCACCAGGGAAAAAACCTGCTCGGCAGGCTGAATACGATGCACCGCTTTCTGGACGGCGGGATCAAAATCCTGCACGCCAAAACTCAATCGATTGAAGCCCAGTTGCGCCAGGGTGTCGAGGCGGGACGGATCAATGGTTCGCGGATCCACCTCAATCGAATACTCGCCTCCGGGCGCAAAAGTGAAACTGCGGCGCAACATACCCATGAGCTCGCGCAACTCATCGTCACTCAGGAAAGTGGGACTGCCGCCGCCAAGGTGCAACTGACTGATGGTTTGTCCCAAGCCGATGCACTCGGTATGCAAATCGACTTCACGGCTGAGATAACGCAAATAAGACGTCGCCCGATCATGGTGCTTGGTAATTATTTTGTTGCACGCGCAGTAGTAGCACAAAGATTCACAAAACGGAATATGAACATAGAGTGAGAGCGGCAGCGCCATAGCCGCCGCACCGCTTCTGCGGTGGGAAAGGGCCTGCGCGTAGTCGTCGGCAGTGAACGCCTCCACAAAACGGTCCGCAGTGGGGTAAGAGGTATAACGCGGACCCGATACATCAAAACGCCGTAACAGTTCGGCAGATACGGGCTCAGCAACTGAATTCATGGACACTCCAATTTAAGCGGCCTAACTGTGCCGCATCGCGACTAATTTTCACTTGATTTGCATCAAGTGTTGCGAAGGTGGGTAAACTACCGTCTGTCCTGAAACAGAGGAAACCATGTTCGATCAAGATGCCAAAGCCCGAACCAGCCTCGACGTGCAATCAGCTGCGCAGGGAAAAGGCAACTCCAAAGTTATCAGCATCAACCAGCAAACTATCAAAGTGGCATGCTCCAACTGCAATTTACGCGAATTGTGCATGCCCCTGGGGCTTAGCAGTGCCGAATTGGATCGGATTGATGATATGGTGGCAAGCCGCCGCAAAATCAAGCGCGGCAGCACCTTGTTCCGCAATGGTGAGAAGTTTGCCAACCTTTACGCCATTCGTACCGGCTTCTTTAAGACCTGCGTAGCGTCAGAAGACGGCAGAGACCAGGTAACCGGTTTTCAAATGGCCGGAGAAGTGATTGGCCTGGACGGGATCGTCAACGACAACCATACGTGCGATGCTGTGGCTCTTGAAGATGCAGAAGTTTGCGTCATGCCCTTTGACCGTATTGAAGATCTTTCACGCGAAATCAATGCACTGCAGCGCCATGTGCACAGGATCATGAGCCGTGAAATCGTCCGGGAAAACGGCGTCATGTTGCTTCTTGGCAGCATGCGGGCCGAGGAGCGGCTGGCTGCATTCCTACTCAATTTGGTGCAACGCCTGCATGCCAGGGGCTTCTCGCAATCGGAATTGGTGCTTCGCATGACGCGCGAAGAAATTGGTAGTTACCTCGGCCTCAAGCTGGAAACCGTAAGCCGCACCTTTTCGCGGTTTGTGGAAGACGGCATCGTCGAGGTTCGCCAGCGCCACGTTCGCATTCTGGACACTGACGCGTTGCGCGACATTGTCAACCCGAAGGTCTGCGACTGATTCGGCTGTTTTACTTGGTCGGCGATCCCGTAGCATCCTTTTGCGGAACGCCGGTCGCCGCATGGTTGCGGGCTTGCGTCGCGGGAGCCAAGCTGCTGGGATTGCCTTTTTCCAGCGTCCTACTGGACTCCACCTCTTTACGGTAATAGTCCTTATCCAGCACGGGGTCCATTCCTGACACCGCCAAGTACAGGGTTATAAAACCTGCAACAACAACGATGGCAGGACCGGAAATGACCAGCCACACATGGCCATACTGCCACCACGGGCGAGCCTCGGTTGTATCTTCCTGTTGCACAATGAACTTCCTTTGCTATAACAAAAAAGCCTCTTCTTCCACGGAAGAAGAGGCGTTGCACCGACTGACAGGGTCAGGCATGTCGATAGAACAGCTTATTTATTCGACAGGCCCCATACGTAAGCGGCCAACACATGAATCTGTCCATCAGTCAGTTTCCCGGCCTGTGCAGGCATCTGATTCACTTTGCCTTGGTTGATCATGGCTGTAATGGCCGCTTCTCCAAACCCGTGAAGCCAAATGTTATCGGTCAAATTCGCAGATCCGACCGCCAGCATGCCTTTGGCATCAGGACCATGGCAAGCTGCGCATACCGCAAACTTTTCTCTTCCCAACTGCGCGCGAACGGAGTCGTGGGGACTATTGGAGAGGCTCAATACGTATTGCGCGACATTCTTGACATCGTCCGCCGTGCCAAGCGCTGCAGCCATGGGGGGCATATTTCCAATGCGTCCCAGATTCAACGTCTCTTTGATCTTGTCCGGCGTTCCACCATGCAACCAATCGTTGTCGGTCAAATTCGGGAATCCCTTGGATCCGCGCGCATCCGAACCGTGGCATTGCGAACAATTGTTCATAAACAGCCGCTCGCCAATCGCCTTGGCTTTAGGATCACGGGAAACGTCTTCCATCGACATCGCAGTAAACTTTGCATAGAGTGGCGCCACTTCAGCATTGCCCTTATCAACTTCTGCTTGGTATTGACCCAATTGCGACCAGCCAAAACGACCGCCAAAACTTCCCAAACCTGGATACAACGCCAAATAGGCGATACCAAACACGATGGTAATGATGAACAGCCATACCCACCACCGCGGCAACGGGTTGTTCATCTCGCGCAGATCACCATCCCAAACGTGCCCCGTCGTGTTGTCGCTTGATGTCATGGCCTTGGCCTTGCCACTGAACCACAACAGAAGCGCACAGGCGAGAATACTCAGCGCAGTGATACCAGCTACGTAAATCGACCAGAAGTTACTTGTAAAGTCGCTCATTTCATTTCCTTATTCGGTGGTTCAATCCTGCTCAAACGGCAGGTTGGCGGCTTCCGTAAAATCGGATGAACGCCGCTTGGACCAGGCCCACCACACAATGCCAATAAAGGTCACAAAACTGGCCACCGTCGCCATTGACCGCAAGATATTGATATCCATGGTGTGTACCCCGGCGTTTACTTCAGTGCCAGGCCAAGGACCTGGAGGTAGGCGATCACGGCTTCAAGTTCAGTCTTGCCCTTGACTTCTTCGCTCGCCTTGGCAATTTGATCGTCGGTGTACGGCACGCCCACTTTACGCAATGCGTTCATATGCGCCGGCATCACCTCAGCGTCTACAACGGCCTTGGCAAGCCAGGGGTAGGCTGGCATATTCGACTCAGGCACCACATCACGGGGATTGGTCATGTGGATCACATGCCAGTTGTCACTGTACTTGCCACCAACACGAGCCAGATCTGGGCCAGTGCGCTTGCTACCCCACTGGAACGGATGATCGTATACGGACTCCCCAGCAACTGAATAGGGTCCGTAACGCAAGGTTTCCGCACGGAATGGGCGAATCATCTGCGAATGGCAGTTGTAGCACCCCTCGCGCTGGTAGATATCACGTCCAGCCAGTTGGAGCGCCGTGTACGGTTGAACCCCTTTGATTGGCTCAGTCGTCGACTTTTGAAAGAACAGAGGAACAATTTCCACCAGGCCGCCGACCAGCAGCACCAGCAGGATGAGAACGATCATCAGGAAGTTGTTGGTCTCGATGCTTTCGTGAGACAAACCAGATTTTGCATTGTTAGACATGGCTAGTTCCCTCTCAAGCGTGTGCAGCAACAGGTGGAACGTTAACACTCACGGCCCTGCCGGCCGTGGCAGTCTTGAGTGTGTTCCACAGCATGATCACCATACCGGTTAGGTACAGCGTGCCACCGAGCAAGCGCAATACATAGAATGGGTAAGTCGCCTTGACCGACTCGACAAAGGTATAGGTCAGCGTACCGTCGGCGTTTACGGCGCGCCACATCAGACCCTGCATCACCCCGGCAATCCACATTGCCGCGATATAGATCACGATGCCAATGGTCGCGGTCCAGAAGTGCACTTCGACAGCTTTCGCGCTGTACATCTGCTTTTGACCAAACAGACGTGGAATCAGGTAGTACATTGAGCCCATGGACACCAGGCCCACCCAACCCAACGCACCTGAGTGCACGTGCCCCACGGTCCAGTCGGTGTAGTGGCTCAAGGCATTGACAGTCTTGATGGACATCATTGGACCTTCAAAGGTGCTCATGCCATAGAAAGACAGAGACACGATCAGAAAACGCAGGATGGGGTCATCACGCAATTTGTGCCATGCGCCCGACAGGGTCATTACGCCATTGATCATGCCGCCCCAGCTTGGTGCCAGCAGAATCAGGGAGAACACCATACCCACGGACTGCGTCCAGTCAGGCAAGGCGGTGTAATGCAGGTGGTGCGGGCCGGCCCACATGTAGGTGAAGATCAACGCCCAGAAGTGAACGATGGACAGGCGATAACTATAGACAGGGCGCCCTGCTTGCTTGGGAATGAAGTAGTACATCATGCCCAAAAACGCGGCTGTCAGGAAGAATCCGACGGCGTTGTGACCATACCACCATTGCACCATGGCATCTTGGACACCCGCATAGGCAGAGTAGGACTTCATTGCGCCTGCAGGTATCTCGGCACTATTGACAATGTGCAAAATCGCCACAGCAATGATATAGGCACCAAAAAACCAGTTTGCCACGTAAATGTGTTTGACTTTACGTGTCCCGACAGTGCCAAAAAAGACTACTGCGTATGCCACCCAGATCAAAGTGATCAGGATGTCAATGGGCCACTCCAGTTCCGCATACTCTTTGCTGGTCGTGTATCCCAGCGGCAAGGTGACGGCAGCCAGTACGATGACGAGTTGCCAAGCCCAAAAGGTAAATGTCGCCAGTTTGTCGCTAAACAGGCGTACCTGACAGGTTCTTTGCACAACGTAATAAGACGTAGCAAACAGCGCGCACCCGCCAAACGCGAAAATAACCGCGTTGGTATGCAATGGCCGCAAGCGGCCATAACTCAGCCAAGAAATACCCAGATTGAGCTCCGGCCAGGCGAGCTGGGCAGCGATGATCACGCCGACCAGCATACCCACCACACCCCAAACAACGGTCATGATGGCGAACTGCCGCACAACGGTGTCGTTGTATACAGTCGCACTTTGGTTAGGAAATGCCATTTTTACCTCTTCTTAAATTACCTGGCGGCAAGTCTCCAATGCCGGACTGCTTCATCGTTTGACTAAGATCAAACACGATTGAAAAGACCTTGAACTTTTTAGGATTCTTTCAGAATCCTTTCACCTTCAGCCTCGATATCCTCGAACTGGCCACGATAAATCGCCCACCACAAGCCGCCCAGGATAAAGAATACGAGAACAACGGAGAGCGGTATCAGCAAATAGAGGATGTCCATCAGTGTGAAGGCTCCAAGGAAAGTCGACGAGAAAGGCGCAACGCATTCATCACCACAATGAGTGAGCTGGTCGCCATGCCAAGACCAGCTGCCCATGCAGGCAACCATCCCACGACCGCCAACGGAATGCACGCAGCGTTGTAGGCCAACGCCCACCACAGATTCTGCCTCACTATTGCCATGGTTCGACGCGCAAGAAGAATTGACTGGGCTATCGCCATCAAATTACCACCCAGCGCCACAAAATCTGCCTGGGCCTGGGCCAACGGAACTGCTCGACCAAACGCGAACGACACATTTGCACCTGCCAACACCGGACCATCATTGAGCCCATCACCCACCATGCACACGGTGTTTCCCTGCGTCTGCAAATCTACCAAGACGCCGAGCTTGTCCTGCGGAGTGCATCCGCCGCGGGCCAGCCCAATGCCCGCCTGCTCTGCAACCCGTTGCACGCTAGGGGTACTGTCGCCCGACAGCATTTGCACCTGAACTTGAGCCTCTTTGAGCACTGTCAGTGCAGGAATAGCCTCTGGGCGCAACGCTTCAGCCAGTTCAAAGGTTGCAAGCAACCCTTGAGCGTCGACAAGATACACCTGCAAACCAGCATCCACGGTATCGGTCAGTCCACAATGGCGTGCTGAACCTAAACGCATCGAATGATCGTGACCTGTGGCGTCAGACAGCAAACGTAACTCGCCTGCCAGACCGGCCCCGGGTGTTTCAACCGCAGACGCACACTGCCAAATCTCCTCGCAACCACTTCCCTTTTTTGCGGCAGCGACCAATGCACGTGAGGCGGGGTGCAATGAATGTTGCGCGAGCGCCGCGCCCATTGCCAGCGCTTGTTCATGCGTTATGCCATTTCGGGTTTGCACAGAGGCTAGGACCGCTGAATCCTCAGTTAACGTACCTGTCTTGTCGAAAACCACGGTATCCACACGGGAAAGCGCCTCCAGCGCTTGAAGCCTGCGCACCAGAACGCCGCCACGAGCCAACGTTCCAGCGCTGGCCAGCATAGCCGCTGGTGTAGCCAATGACAGTGCACACGGACAGGTCACCACCAGCACCGCCACGGCAACCATGAGTGCATGACTAGGGTCTGCTCCCCACCACCAAGCACACGCTCCCGCTGCTGCGACGAGCACCGCAATCAAAAAGGGTTTCGCGAGCCGGTCGGCCAACAGGGCTCCCTGCGGCTTGCTGGCCGACGCGCTTTCCATCAAGGCCACTATCTGTGCGAAACGGGTGTCCGTTCGCACTTTCTGAACCCGCACATGGACTGTCCCGCTCAGGTTGTGACTTCCCGACAACACCTGCGAGCCCACTCCCCGCGCGAGCGGAAGCGACTCGCCTGTCAGCAGCGCCTCATCAACACGCGTGTCACCGAGTTCGACTAGCCCATCGGCTACAAAAGTCTCTCCCGGGTGCACGCGCAAGATGTCGTCCACCACAACGCGCCGCGCCGCAACCCGCGCAAATTCGCCGCCCTGCAGTCGCTCCACACTGTCGGGCAATCGGTTCATCAACGCTTCCAGCGATCCGGCCGTGCGGTCTCGCAAGCGCAGTTCCAACCATCGGCCGGTCAGAAGAAAGAAGACGAACATGGTCAACGAATCAAAGTAGACCTCCTTGCCAAAAGTGCCCTGCGGGTCGAAAGTGCCGGCCGTGCTGACGCAAAAGGTGATCACCATCCCCAGAGCTACCGGTAGGTCCATGCTGACGCGCATCTGCACGATATCGCGCAGGGCGTTCCTGAAAAATGGACCACAGGAGAAGAGTACAACGGGCAAAGTCAAAACCCAGGAGGCCCAACGCAGCAACTGCTCCATCTCACCGGTCAAATCCCCCGGAAGGGCAACGTAAGCCGGGTAAGCGTACATCATGACCTGCATCATGCATAACCCAGCCACCAGCCACTGCCACAGTGCTTTGCGTGTTTCAGCTTTGCGTCGCTCGCTGGCAAAAACATCGTTGGCGGGCACCGTGCGGTAGCCACTGTCCTGCACCGCACGCATCCAGTCCGATGGTTTTACCATCCCGGCAGACCAGACCACCTTTGCCCGGTGACTGCCGGCCCCAACCTGTGCACTCAACACCCCGGGAACACGCATTAACGCATCTTCGACCGTCAATGAACATGCTGCACAGTGCATGCCTTCGATCACGACACTGGACTCCCACCGGTCGTTTTCAGGATCCAAAGAGCGGCTGAACGCACTCCACTCTTGCGGATCGTCGAGCAATTGCAGCGTATCGCCGGCCTGAAGGGGCGGCGGGGACAGCTGAGGGGGAAATGAGGCGGCGTGCAACACGGACTGACAATTTGAATGGGACGCAAGTGTGCCCGGCCGGGTTCCGACTCTACTTGATACAGATCAAGACAGTGATTGGGCACCACGTTAATCTGTTGGGCAGACACACTCCAGGAAATACTATGTACCAACGCATTCTCGTGGCCACCGATGGATCCGCACTTTCCAAGAAGGCCGTTAAAAGTGCCATTACTCTGGCTGCGCTGTGCGGTGCCGAGTTGGTGGCGCTGAAAGTAGTGCCCCGCTATCCGCAGAGCTATTTTGAAGGCGGCATCGCGCTGCAGGCGGACGAAGTGGGACGCGTCGAGAAACAGTGGGCCGATGATGGCCAGGCCGTGGTTGATGCCGTCAAAAAGGCTGCACAAGCGAAAGGTGTCAACGCCCAGGCGCTCACAGTGAAGTCGGATGTAGTGTCAGACGCCGTGCTCAACGCCGCAAAGAAGCACCAGTGCGATCTCATCGTGATGGCTTCCCATGGACGAAAGGGGATCAAACGCCTGTTGCTGGGCAGCGAAACCCAGCACGTACTGACACACGCGACGATTCCGGTTCTTGTACTAAAGTAAGGAATTGGCTCTTTGCGCCCGTGGATAGTGCGCTAGCAGCTACTAACTTTATAGCGATTCCGCTTCCGGCAGAATTTCAATGCTCTTCCTGAAAACGCTCGCGCACCAGCATGGCCTCGTCCCACGCCTTGAAAAACGCATCAACGCAGGCGGGGTCAAAGTGCGTTCCTGATCCCTCTCGCAGAAAGTCGGCAGCCGCCTGCACCGTCCAGGCCTGCTTGTAAGGCCGCTCGGAGGTAAGCGCATCGAACACGTCGGCCACGGCCACAATGCGACTGAAAATCGGTATAGCCTCACCCTGCAGCCCGTTGGGATATCCAGACCCATCAAACTTTTCGTGGTGCCCACGCGCAATGTCTGCGCCCGCCTGCAGCACGCGCGACGAACTGCCTTTGAGCAGATCAAAGCCAAAAATGGCATGTTGCTTCATGATTTCAAATTCATCTGCGTCGAGCCTACCGGGCTTGAGGAGGATTTTGTCGGCAATTCCCACCTTTCCGATGTCATGCAATGGCGCTGCTTCAAGCAGCAATTCCTGATCTGCCTGTGAGAGCGACAACTCGCGCGCAATCAGGCGCGAAAAGTGGGCCATCCGCAAAATATGCGCACCCGTCTCGGGGTCCCGGTATTCGGCAGCTCGGCACAGACGAATGACGGTCTCGCGCTCCCGCTCGACAATCTCATGGGTGGCTTTTCGCACCTCGTCGGCCAACCAGGCTGCACGATCGACCAACTGCTTGCGCGCATCGCTGACAACGAGCATGTTGCGCGTGCGCGCCAGAAACTCCACCTTGTCCACCGGCTTGGTGAGGAAATCATTGGCACCCATGTCCAGTGCGCGATAGCGCAGCTGCTTCTGGTCATTGGCCGTGATCATGACCACCGGAACCCATTCCCGACCCGGGATTTCCCGCAGCCGCCGAATGAATTCCAGTCCGTCAATGTCCGGCATCATGTAGTCCACGATGACCAGGTCGGGCACGTGCTCCTGCACCCACACCAAAGCGTCAA
Source organism: Rhodoferax sp. (assembly GCA_020048895.1). Classification (GTDB taxonomy): domain Bacteria; phylum Pseudomonadota; class Gammaproteobacteria; order Burkholderiales; family Burkholderiaceae_C; genus Allorhodoferax. The sequence continues at coordinate 18,582 of JAIFLV010000036.1, forward strand.
TCGCCTGCGCGAAGGGTCGTGGTTCACAATTCTCCAGCTTCTTGACGAGCGCGGCAAACAAGATCAGATTGATCTCGGTATCGTCAATGATGAGCACTTGGTGGGGCACAGTGGTAAACCTCTTAGTCGTTGTGCGATGTATCGTTACTGCATCAAATGGTCGGGTATTGCGGAGATCACGAGATCGAGCTCCACCACCAGCGCATCGACCAGCGCCGCTGCACCCGTAGCGTTTGATTGCATCGCCAAACCTTCCATTTGAGCCGCCAGATCACTTGCAGGCTGCGCTCCAAACATGGCCAGCGTACCCTTGAGCGCGTGCGCGGTATGCAGCACGCTCTTGAGATCACCCTGTTGCAAGCCTTCACGAATTTTTCGAAGTTCTTCGGGCCATTGTTCTACGAACGCCTGCGCAATGATACCCAGCACCTCCTGGTCCGCACGACCCATGGCTGCCGCGTAATCAAAAGCGGGCACGCCCCCAGACTGCGCGCCACCGAGTGGCGCAGGACCGGTCAACGCAAGGGAAAGGTTCGCCACCGAAAAACGTTGCAGCATGGCTTGCAGTTCCGGAGCCTTGATGGGCTTGGAAATGTAGTCATCCATGCCGACGGCCAGGCAACGCTCCCGGTCGGACTCCATGGCATTGGCTGTCATGGCGATGATGGGAATGCGCCGGGCACCCTCACTTGCGCGAATACGCCGGGTGGCCTCCAGACCATCCATCACCGGCATCATCATGTCCATCAGAATGACATCAAAGCTCTGCTGTGCCACCTTGTCCAGCGCTATTTGGCCGTTGTCGGCGACAACCACCTTGTGGCCCCAACGTTCCAGCAACGTAACTGCCAATTTCTGGTTGATGGCATGGTCCTCCACCAACAGGACCTGCATCACCACCTGTTGCTCGCGAATGGAATGGCTCGTGACCAGGGCACTGGACCGCACATGCTGCAAGTTCAGCACCTTGGCAATCGCCTGCATCAGTTCATCGCGTGCCACCGGCTTGGTGAGGTAGCCACGAATGCCGACCTCCACCGCACGTTGCGCATCACCCTTGAGGCCGGCTGAAGTCAGCATAACCATCGGCAGTTGCCCGCATCCCGGCAAGTCGAGGATGTGTTGGGCCACCGTGAAGCCATCCATCTCGGGCATCTGGGCGTCCAGCAATACCAAATCACACGGTCGCTGCCCTGACCCCGATGCCGCCAACCATTCCAATGCGACCCGACCGGACTCCACCGCGTGCGCAAACATACCCTGCGCAGCCAGCGAGCGCACTAACACTAACCGGTTGACGGCGTTGTCATCCACAATCAACACCCTCAGACCCTGAAAATGTGCCAAGTTTGACGCCGGCTCTGGCGTCACTGCGTCCAGGTCAACCCGCAAAGTGAAGTGAAAAACGCTCCCCTGCCCCAGGGTACTTTCAACCCAGATGGCCCCGCCCATGGCAGCGACCAGGCGCGAGCAGATGGTCAAACCCAATCCGGTGCCGCCGTACTTGCGCGTGGTCGAACTGTCTTCCTGCGAGAACGCGTCGAAAATGGCGCCCAGTTTGCTGGCAGGAATACCAATGCCACTGTCCTTGACCGAGAACTGCAACTGTGTCCCGTCGTTGTTGGCAACGCGCGCCACAGACACCACAATCTCGCCTTTTTCGGTGAACTTGATGGCATTGCCAAGAATGTTCACCAACACCTGACGTAGCCGGCCTGGATCTCCGACTACGGCCAGCGGTACATCCGGCGCGAGGTCCAACACCAGCTCCAACCCCTTTTCATTGGCGCGCAAGGCCACGGTCTTGAGCGTCTCCGCCACCGACTGCCCAAGATTGAAAGGAATGTGCTCGATCTGTAACTTGCCGGCTTCAATTTTGGAAAAGTCCAGTATGTCGTTGATCACGCGCAACAGGGAGTCTGCCGACGATTTCACGATACCCAGGTACTCGCGCTGTTCATCATCCAGTGTGGTGTCGAGCAGCAGATCGGTCATGCCAATCACGCCATTCATGGGCGTGCGAATTTCGTGGCTCATGTTGGCCAGGAAGTCCGACTTGGAGCGACTGGCAGCCTCCGCGTCCTCCTTGGCTTTCTGAAGCTCCTCGGCAGCCTGCTTGGATGCCGTAATGTCTGTGAAGTACCCATTCCAGACCCAGCCGCCATGAGACAACTGGCGTGGGTGCGCCTCACCATGCACCCAGACGATAGCGCCGGAGTGCTTGTGCACCATTCGGAAATCCACGGCCTGCGCCTGCGCGTCGGAGTTGGCAGCGCGCAACCCGGCACCGAACAGCACCCTGTCATCTGGATGCACGCGCTTGGGCAACAAACCGGTGTTGTCGATGATCGCGTCGGCGTTCTCGCCACAGATCGCCTCAATCGTTGCGCTCATGAACGTGATTTTGACTTTACCGCTGTCATCCACGTAGTATTGAAAAACAGCGACCGGAATATTCTCCGTGACCTCTCGCAGCCTGGCGTCGGCCTCCTTCAAAGCCGTTACGTCCTGCCAGATGCCGGTGAATATGGTGGCACCATCTTTCGCGAGGTCTGGCTCGGGATTGATCTCCGCGCGAATCCAGCGCAAACCACCACTGGCCACGCGAATGCGGTACTCGCCGCGCCAGATGCTGCGCCGCCGCGCTGCATCCAGCACACCATCGATCACGCGCTGACGGTCGTCCGCCGACATCTGGCGCATGGCGAGGCTGGCCTCTGCCTTGAGTTCCTCCGGACTGAAGCCCATTACTTCGCGCACCCGCTCGCTGACAAAGGTAAACCGATAACTGTTCTCGCCAACGTGCCACTGAAAAACCACACCTGGCACGGTGTTGGTGATGTGGCGCAACCGTGCCTCTGCTGCCTTCATCGAGACTTCCATCTGCTTGCGCTCGGTGATGTCCGTGCGTATCGCCACGTACATGGACGGGTTCCCGGAATCGTCACGCAATGGAACGATCGTGGCCGACACCCAGTACAGATGGCCGTCTTTGGCCTTGTTGCAAATTTCGCCGTGCCACACTTGTCCAGACACAATGGTCTCCCACATGCTGGTAAAGAATGCTTTGTCGTGCACCCCGGAATTCAGGATGCGATGGTCCTGGCTGAGCAATTCGGCCCGACTGTAACCACTGATCTCGCACAGCTTGTCGTTGGCATACAAAATGCCACCAGCCAAATTGGTAGTGCTCACAATTGCATGCTGGTCCAGCGCAAATTTCTGGTAGGCCAGGTCAGTCAGCGCTTCGTGCAAGTCCAGCTGACTCTCCTCGTGCTGACGCACCAGGTCGCGCATGATCAGAGACAGGGTCTCCAGGTTGTCGTCCGCGCTGAGGGTCTGCTCGGTGTCGATGGACGCCATCAACTCGCGCGCGGTCTCGCGCAGGGAATCGATCGCCAGGGTGCGGCTGGCCAATTCATCCCGCAGGCGCGTATTGCTTTGGGTCAGCTCTACCGAGCTCATCTCCAGGCTGCGGGTCTTGAGCTCCAGATCGCGGTCGTTTTGCTGGTAGGCCTCATCCACGCTTTGCAATAACGCACCTAGACCGTGCAGCAAAGTCAGCGCTGTTTGCGGCATGTTACCGGCATCGAGTTGGCGACACTCTTCCAACAGCGCTGAAACGCGCTCTTCGGGAACCCCCAGATTGCGCTTGATCTGCCGCGCTAATAGCTTATGCATGCCAAGAATGGAATAGACAATTTCAGGACTAGCCTCAATTGGTCTCGGAAAGCACCGTAATGGTCATGGTCTGGTTGTGCAACTTGCATTCCGAAGAGTGGTTGAAGGGGCTGATTTCCCCGTAAGAATAGAAACCCGTCAGGGTTGCACTCTTGCCGACGACGTCGGCGACCGCCTCGACCTCCTCGTCCACCCGTCCCCCCATCACCAGCTTGCGCCCCACACAGCTCACGAGCAGCGCCAAAGCAGGCCCGGTAAACGATTGCGTGGCTTTTGCCGCAAGCGCCGCGGACTCGGCACCATCCACCAACGCGTCGGTGCTGGCGTGCATCAGCTTGAGGTACCCATTGGTATCGATATCGCCCGCAAGGGTCAAACTTCCCTGGGCCTCATCAACACCCAAAATGGTGCGAATCAGACCCACTTCGCTATGGTCACTGCCCAGCATGGCAAATGGAAACAGCAGGCCCGAAGCCGGGAGGCCCTTGGCGTGCTCACCCAAATAGCGCTTGTAAACCTCCAGGGCTGGCTCACCGTCGAGCTCAAACAATACGTTGTGCTCGCTGCGCGTCACCTTGCGCGCCGGGCCAAATGGGGACCAACCACCAAACGACCCATGCGACAGCACGAGTTTTTCACCATAGAAACCCACACAGGTCAACCGGTCGCTGCTCAAGCCCTGCCGGTCAAGTACCCGGGTCTGCGAAAACGCCCCGCCATCGCCCGCCAAACCGCCGGTGATGGGAATGGTGCTCCCCAGCACTTCTGTCATGCCCGCAAGTACCGCACTGCCATTGATCTGCACCCCCTGGCCAAAGATCAGGATCGCACGCAATCCCGCCACAGGAAGCGCCTGAGCCAACCGACGACCAGCATCCAGGGAGTCCTCCATGCCTGCCAAAACGGTACTAACCTGCTCCATGCACACCGTATCAAATTTGACGGCGGTGACCACCAGACTGCCGTCTGTTACCCCATTGCCAGAAATCTCGCCGGCAGTGGAGCATCCGGCTCGTATGGCATTTGGAAAGGATGTTTGCAGCGCGGGCGCCGCCTGCTGCAACAAGTCAACCGAACCGAAAGCCATCACCAAGTCCGGGCTCAGGGAAGCTAAAGATGAAAAATCGGCGGACTCGGCGCTGTGCCCGACGGCTTGTAATACTTGCATGTCCGGGACTCCAATGTTGTCAAAGGAAGGGTATGGAAAACGATAATACGCTGGATCAATGCATCCGACCGCTACTCGACGCTAATTTTGGTACTGCTGGCGCAACAGGTTCTTTTGCACTTTCCCCATGGCGTTGCGCGGCAACTCCGGCACGACCACACAACGTTTGGGTATCTTGAAGTTTGCCAGCATGGCCTTGAGGGTAACCAGAATTCCCGCGGGATCCAACGTAGCGCCTGATTTCGCTGTCACTACAGCGATACCTACCTCACCAAAGTCGGCATCCGGCACGCCGACCACCGCACTTTCAGCCACGCCCGGCAACGCATTGATGTAGCCTTCGATCTCGGCGGGATAGACGTTGTAGCCACCGCTGATGATCAGGTCCTTGCTGCGCCCCACGATGGTGACGTAACCTGCGGCATCGATATGCCCGACATCGCCAGTCTTGAAATATCCATCCGGGGTGAACTCTTCGGCGGTTTTCTCCGGCATTTGCCAGTAGCCACAAAACACGCCGGGGCCCTTGACCTGGATGGCGCCGATGGCCCCCACCGGCAAGGCTTGCCCAGCCTCACCCAGGATGCGCAACTGAACGCCAGGCAGAGGCTGGCCCACAGTGCCGCCGAGACGCGGACCATCTTCGCTGCGGCACGGGTTCGAAGTGAGCATCACGGTCTCACTCATGCCGTAACGCTCGAGGATGGTGTGCCCGGTGCGTTTTTCCCATTGCGTGAACGTCTCCAGCAGTAGCGGCGCCGAACCGGAGATAAACAGCCGCATGTTGCGCACGACCGACTGGTTCAGTCCCGGCTCCGCCAGCAAGCGCACATACAGCGTGGGCACCCCCATAAACACCGTAGCCCTGGGCAATTGCCCCAGTACCACCTGTGGGTCAAACCTGGCACACCACAGCATCTTGCTGCCGTTGATCAACGCGCCATGAATCGCCACAAAGAGTCCGTGCACGTGAAAGATCGGCAAGGCGTGGAGCAACACGTCTCCACCCTCCTCCGCACCACGCCAGCCCCAGTAGTCCTTGAGCACCAGCGCATTGCTCAGGAGATTGCCATGGCTGAGCATGGCGCCCTTGCTGCGACCGGTGGTGCCACTCGTGTAAATGATGGCTGCCAACGCGTCGGGAAGAACCGGGCGAACGGCATGGCTGCGCGGGAACTGCGACGCCCGGTCCAGCAGCGAACCGGTGCGATCGTCGTTGAGAGTGAAAACATGGCCGGTACCCGCCTTGAAAGCCAGCTTGCTGAGCCAGCCAAAATTTCGCCCGGTGCAAACTACCACTGCAGGCGTCGCATTGCCGATGAAGTAGGCCATCTCGGCGCTCTGGTAGGCGGTATTCAGGGGCACATACACCATTGCGGCACGCAAAGTGGCCAGGTACAGGATCAACGCCTCTACCGACTTTTCTACCTGAACCGCAATGCGAGCGCCGATCGGGAGATCGAGCGACTCCAGCATGTTGGCAACCATGGCGCTGGCCTCTTCCAGGTCTTGCCATGAATAGCACAGCCCGGAGTCGGTCTCGACGGCGCAGCTGCCAAGATTTGAAGGGAATGCAGCGCACAGGGCGCTGTAGAGGTTGGCATTCTTCATGGCAAGAGGTCCCGGGGCGTGTAGCGTTTCGATGGCGGCTCTCAGAACTTGGGCGTTCGTTTTTGAGCAAATGCCAGGATGCCCTCGCGATGCTCATCGGACGCAGCGTACCGGTAAGCATCCGCTACCAAATTTATAGCTGCTTGCGCTTGCTGCGCCTGCGTCAAAACCCTTAAAGCCTGTTTGTTTGCGCGGGTCGCGAGGGGTGCCAATGCCACCATCCGGTCCACCAGGCGTTGCACAGTGACAGCGACCTGCTGCGACTCGGCAAGCTGGTTCAGAAAGCCACGCTGCAGCATGGTGGGTGCATCGAGCACTGCCGCCGACAGCAGCATCTCGCGGGCCGTCAGTTCACCGACCGCGCCCAGCACCAGCGCCGCCTCGCGCGGGGCCATCGGGAACCCCAGCTTTGCAATGGGCGCACCAAAGCGGGACGCTTGGCAGGCCACGCGCAGGTCACAGCAACTGGCAATTTCAACGCCGGCCCCCATGCAATTGCCCTGGATCTGCGCAACGATCGGCACATCACAGGCGAGCATGGCCTGCAGAGCGCCCCAGACCTCGTTTTCATGGAAGTCCCGCAAGCTGGACTCGACGAATCGAAAGTCCGGGTACTCTGAAATATCCCCACCGGCACAAAAATTTCCATCAGCACCTTGCACTACAGCACATCGCACCTGCGCATCGCTCTGAATCCGCAAAAAGACCGACCGCAGATCGCTCCACATGGCACGCGACATGGCATTGAACTTTGCCGGATTCACCAGCGTCACGTCGGCCACTGGCCCGACGATCTGCAGGCGCACGCAACCCGGCGCGACTGGTTCCGAAACGTTCAAATTTGCTCCCATATCCATAGCTTGCTACGCAACATGCACGGGCGATGGAGCCCTATTTCGCCATAGAGACTGGACGTGACCCGAACCACCACCAGAGCACCGCACCACCGGCCACCATGGGCACACAGAGCCATTGCCCCATGCTCATTCCCAGTGCGAGCAAGCCCAGATGCGCATCAGGCTCCCGGAAAAACTCTGCAATAAAGCGAAACACGCCATAGCCGAGAAGGAACATGGCCGAAACCTGCCCCGGCTTGCGTTCCTTGCTGGCATACCACCACAGCAAGACAAACAGCAGCAGACCCTCCAGGAGGAACTGGTATACCTGCGACGGGTGGCGCGGCAGGTCGCCTGCACCGCGGAATACCATGCCCCATGGCAGGGTGGGATCGGCAAGACGCCCCCACAATTCACCGTTGATGAAGTTGCCGACCCGACCTGCTGCCAGACCGGTCGGAACACAGGGCGCGACAAAGTCCGCCACCTGCCAAAACCCTTTCTTGCGCGAATGGGCATACCACGCCATGGCGGCAATCACCCCCAGCATGCCGCCATGAAAACTCATGCCGCCCTGCCAGACGGCAAACACCTCCAGCGGATGGGATGCGTAATAGGCCGGCTTATAAAACAGGCAGTAGCCGATGCGTCCACCCAGCACCACCCCCAAGACACCCAGGAAGAGGATGTCCTCCACGTCACGGAACGCCCATGCAGCGCTGCCACGCAGCGTTTGGAAGGGCGGATGGCGCAACCTGCGCGACCCCAACCACATGAAGAGCCCAAAGGCCGCCAGATACGTCAAGCCATACCAATGCACGGCAACCGGCCCCAGTTGCAGTGCAACCGGGTCAATCTGTCGATGAATCAGCATCAGTCGTCCAGCAGGGATAGGTCGCGCACCGCCCCTTTGTCTGCGGAAATCACCAATTTGGCATAGGCCTTCAATGCGGCAGACACCTTGCGCTTGCGCGCAAGCGACGGCTTCCAGCCGAGCTTGTCCTGCTCCAAGCGACGATTGGCCAGTTCCTCATCCGACACCAGTACGTTGATGCTGCGCTTGGGGATATCAATGCGGATGCGGTCGCCATTGCGCACCAGACCAATGGCGCCACCCGCGGCCGCCTCGGGCGACGCGTGGCCGATGGACAGGCCGGAAGTGCCCCCCGAAAAACGCCCATCGGTGAGCAGCGCGCAGGCTTTGCCCAAGCCTTTGGACTTGATGTAGCTGGTGGGGTAAAGCATTTCCTGCATGCCGGGGCCACCCTTGGGACCTTCGTACCGGATGATCACCACTTCACCGGGCAGCACCTGGTCGCCCAAGATGCGCTCGACCGCCTCGTCCTGCGATTCAAACACCCGTGCCGGGCCTTCAAACACCATCAGACTGTCGTCCACGCCGGCGGTTTTCACCACGCAGCCATTCAGGGCGATGTTGCCCACCAGCACCGCCAGACCACCATCCTTGGAGAAAGCATGCTCACCGCTGCGAATGCAACCCTCAGTGCGGTCGGTATCCAGGCTGGGCCAACGGGCTGCCTGGCTGAAGGCTACTTGTGTGGGAATACCACCGGGGCCGGCCATGTAGAAGGTTTTTACTGAATCCGCCGGACTGCGGGCAATGTCCCACTGGTCCAGCGCGTCTTTCATGGTCTTGCTGTGCACGGTGGGAACATCGGTGTGCAAGCGGCCCGCGCGATCCAGCTCGCCCAGAATGCCCATGATGCCACCGGCGCGGTGCACGTCTTCGATGTGGTACTTGTTGGTGTTGGGCGCGACCTTGCACAACTGCGGCACGATCTTGGACATGCGGTCGATGTCGGCCATGGTGAAGTCGATTTCAGCCTCTTGCGCGATGGCCAGAATGTGCAGGATGGTGTTGGTGGAGCCGCCCATCGCAATGTCCAGCGCAATCGCGTTCTCGAACGCCTTGAAGCCCATGGAGCGTGGCAGGATGGAAGTGTCATCCTGCTCGTAGTAGCGCTTGCACAGTTCCACCGCCAGACTGCCTGCACGCTTGAACAGTTGCTCACGGTCAGCGTGCGTGGCCACCACCGTGCCGTTGCCGGGCAATGACAGGCCCAGGGCTTCGGTCAGGCAGTTCATGGAATTGGCGGTGAACATCCCCGAGCAGCTGCCGCAGGTAGGGCAGGCAGAGCGCTCCACCTCGGCCACATCGGCGTCGCTCACCTTGTCGTCTGCGGCCATCACCATGGCGTCGATCAGGTCCAACTTTTTAAACTCGATCTTCTGGGTGGTGGGGTTGAGCAGCTTGACCTTGCCGGCTTCCATCGGTCCGCCCGAAACGAACACGACCGGGATATTGATCCGCATGGCGGCCATCAGCATACCGGGGGTGATCTTGTCGCAGTTGGAGATGCAGACCATGGCGTCCGCGCAATGGGCGTTGACCATGTACTCGACGCTATCGGCAATGATGTCGCGGCTGGGCAGCGAATACAGCATGCCGTCGTGGCCCATGGCGATGCCGTCGTCTACAGCAATGGTGTTGAATTCTTTGGCAACACCGCCTGCCGCTTCAATTTCACGAGCTACCAGCTGTCCCAGGTCCTTCAGGTGCACGTGTCCAGGAACAAACTGCGTGAACGAATTGACCACGGCAATGATCGGCTTACTGAAGTCGTCGTCTTTCATGCCGGTGGCGCGCCACAAGGAGCGCGCACCTGCCATGTTGCGACCGGCGGTGGAAGTTTTCGAACGGTAAACGGGCATGGTAGTGGTTTGTTACGATAAAAAAAGACAAAAATATGTAGCAGCGATCTAACGGCGCTTGTTGCGGGAACTCAGGGTGCCGATGGCGTCCTTGTTCTTGTCAATGCGTTCCTGCTTGCGCTTGTTTTCGTGCTCCATCGCCTTGCGCTTGGTGTAGCCCGAAGCATCGGCCCAGGACCACCACGCGACTGCCAGACCAAAAGGCGCCAGCACGATCAGCCAGCTCCAGGCAGCCACCGGATCAATCTCCAGAAATTTCATTGCCAAAAGGATGATGCCCACACCCAAAAAATACATTTGTATCTCCAATCAGTCTGTTGTTTCAATGGTAGCAGCCTGCAGCGACTGTGCATTCGTCGCGCCAAAGCGTCCTTTCTTCACGGCAGGCTGCAGTCCGTCGCAAAGGTCGCGCAATTCGCGCCTAAGCTGCCTACATTCTCTCCCACGGACCACGGTGGTTCGTATATGGAGAGATCAATGAACACAGCCCGCTTCGACCGTTTGACCGCCCTGGTGGTAGCCTTTGTCATGACCGTCAGCCTCAATGGTGCCATGCTCTGGAAGTTCGACTCGGTAGCAAAAGAAGCCACGGTGGCACAGCGGAATCACACGGCCACTGCGATAACACTCAATACCGTGACCGCTACTTTGGCACATGCCGCCTGAAGGCCTTGACGCATGCTCAATATCCTCATTTGGCTGGTGGTTTTCATGCTGTGCTGGCCGTTGGCATTGCTGGCACTGCTGTTGTGGCCCCTCGTCTGGCTACTCTCCATTCCGCTGCGCTTGATCGGCATTGGCGTTGGCGCCGCACTGGCACTCATCAGGGCAGTGCTGTTCCTGCCTGCGCGCCTGTTGGGTTACCGGGCCTGAGAGAAAAAACCCCGGCGCCAGATGGACAGCCGGGGTCTTTTCAATCACACAAGGAACAAGCTTCAATAGGCTTGACCCAACTGATCCAGGATGGCTGGGTTTTCCAAGGTCGATGTGTCTTGCGTGATCGACTCTCCCTTGGCCAGCGAACGCAACAAGCGGCGCATGATCTTGCCCGAACGCGTCTTGGGCAGGTTTTCGCCAAAGCGGATGTCCTTGGGCTTGGCAATCGGGCCAATCTCCTTGGCAACCCAGTCACGCAACTCCTTGGCAATGGCCTTGGCCTCATCGCCGCTGGGACGTGAGCGTTTGAGCACCACGAATGCGCAAATCGCCTCACCGGTCAGGTCATCAGGGCGACCCACTACCGCTGCTTCTGCCACCAGATCGGTCTTGGCGACCAAAGCCGACTCAATCTCCATCGTGCCCATGCGGTGACCCGAGACGTTGAGCACGTCATCGATACGGCCTGTAATACGGAAGTAACCACGGTCGGCGCTGCGCACCGCGCCGTCGCCGGCCAGATACAGCTTGCCGCCCATTTCCTCCGGGAAATAGCTCTTCTTGAAACGCTCTGGATCGTTCCAGATGGTGCGAATCATCGAGGGCCATGGGCGCTTGACGACCAGAATACCACCAGTGCCATTGGGAATGTCGTTGCCCACCTCATCGACGATTCCGGCCATGATGCCAGGCAACGGCAACGTGCAGCTGCCAGGGACCAGCGGGGTGGCACCAGGCATCGGGCTCATCATGTGGCCGCCGGTCTCGGTCTGCCAGAAGGTGTCCACAATCGGGCACTTCTCATGGCCGATGTTCTTGTAGTACCACATCCAGGCTTCCGGGTTGATGGGCTCACCCACCGAGCCGAGAATACGCAGGCTGCTCAAGTCCGAACGGTCCGGGTGCACCTTCGCATCGCTCTCAGCGGCCTTGATCAATGAACGGATGGCAGTGGGCGCTGTGTAGAAGATAGTGCACTTGTGGCGCTCGATCATTTGCCAGAAGCGTCCGGCATTGGGGAAGGTCGGAACGCCTTCGAAAATGATCTGTGTCGCACCGGCCGCCAAGGGGCCATAGGCGACATAGGTGTGGCCGGTAATCCAGCCAATGTCGGCGGTGCACCAGAAGATATCGTCCGGCTTCAGGTCAAACGTCCAGTCCATGGTGAGCTTGGCCCACAGCAGATAGCCACCAGTGGAGTGCTGTACCCCCTTGGGTTTGCCGGTCGAACCAGAGGTGTACAAAATGAACAGCGGATGCTCGGCACCCACCGCCACCGGCGCGCACTCGGTGCTCTTGCCGGCGAGCGCTTCGGTAAAAGTCTTGTCGCGTCCAGCCACCATGTTGCAGCTTGTCTGGGTACGCTGGTACACGTACACGTTCTTGATGGACTCACACCCACCCATCGCCAAGCCTTCGTCCACGATGGCCTTCAATGGCAACTCTTTGCCGCCGCGCATCTGGTAGTTGGACGTGATCACTGCTACGGCACCGGCGTCAATGATGCGTTCCTGCAATGCCTTGGCTGAGAAACCGCCAAACACCACGCTATGGGTGGCACCAATGCGGGCGCAGGCCTGCATGGCAATCACACCTTCGAGCGTCATGGGCATGTAGACCAGCACGCGATCGCCCTTCTGAATGCCGTCGGCCTTGAGTGCATTGGCAAACTGGCTCACTTTGGCCAGCAATTCCTTGTAAGTGGTCTTGGTAACGGCGCCATCATCTGCTTCAAAAATGACTGCGGTCTTGTTTTCAGTGGGTGTGCCGATGTGCTTGTCCAGGCAGTTGGCGGATGCATTGAGTTCGCCGTCGTCAAACCACTTGTAGAACGGCACGTTGGACTCGTCCAAAGTTTTGGTAAATGGTTTGTTCCAGACCACGTTTTCACGCGCCAGTTTCGCCCAAAAACCTTCAAAATCGGCTTCAGCCTGCGCACACAGGGCGTTGTAGCCGTCCATACCCGAGATACGGGCATTCTTTACCATCGCTTCGCTTGGAGGAAAAACGCGGTTTTCAACCAGGACAGACTCAATCGCGGAACTGTGATCACTCATGGGCAGGTCTCCTTCAAGTTAGTAAAAGTTGCGAGAATGTCGTGGGTTGCACTTACAACGCACTGACTGGCCTCAAACTTACATGGCACTGCCTGCTTGGCGGGATTTACAGGAACACGCAAGCCTACAATTGCGAGCTTATGAAGCCTAAAACCCACGCCATCGATTCCTCTGCATCCGGCGCGCCCCGCCGTATGCGTCCCTTGCCAAGTTTCATCTTTGCCAGCCGCTGGCTCCAACTTCCCCTTTATCTGGGACTGATTGCCGCCCAGGGCGTCTATGTTTTTCACTTCTGGATCGAATTGGTGCACCTGCTCGAAGCCGCCTTTGGCAGCCAGACGGCGCTGCAGGCCCTGATTACCAGTATCGGGTACAAGGAACCCACCACAGTGGTGACCAATGCGCTGGGCGAGACCATCACCACCACACTGGCCACAACCGCACTTAACGAAACCATCATCATGTTGGTAGTGCTGGCCTTGATTGACGTTGTGATGATCTCTAACCTGCTGATCATGGTGATCGTAGGTGGCTACGAGACTTTTGTCAGTCGGATGGACCTGGATGGCCACCCGGATCAGCCCGAGTGGCTAAGCCATGTGAATGCCTCGGTACTCAAAGTCAAGTTGGCCACGGCCATCATTGGCATCAGCTCAATTCACCTGCTCAAAACCTTCATCAACGCAGCCAATTACGACGAAAAAGTGCTGATTGCGCAAACCGCGATCCACATCACCTTTCTGCTTTCGGCGATGGCGATTGCCTACACCGACCGCCTGATGTCGCATGCCCCCGGCCAAAGCCACTGATTTTCAACTCCCAGAGGTCCCTCCACCATGACCGCCATCCGCCAAAACGATCTCATTGAATCCGTTGCCGCCGCACTGCAGTACATCAGCTACTACCACCCTGCTGATTACATCGCCCATCTGGCACGCGCCTACGAACGCGAGCAGAGTGCAGCAGCCAAGGACGCCATCGCACAGATTCTGACCAACAGCAAGATGAGCGCCACGGGTCAGCGCCCGATCTGCCAGGACACCGGCATCGTCAACGTGTTCCTGAAAGTGGGCATGGATGTGCGCTGGGAAGGTTTCACCGGCAGCCTCGATGACGCCATCAATGAAGGCGTGCGCCGCGGCTACAACCATCCGGACAACACCCTGCGCGCCAGCGTGGTGGCAGACCCACAATTCGAGCGCAAGAACACCAAGGACAACACGCCGGCCGTCATCTTCAGCGAAATCGTGCCTGGCAATACGCTGGAAGTGACGGTCGCCGCCAAAGGTGGCGGCTCGGAGAACAAGAGCAAGATGGTCATGCTCAACCCGGGAGATAACGTGGTCGAATGGATTCTCAAAACAGTACCCACCATGGGAGCGGGTTGGTGCCCACCGGGCATGCTGGGGATCGGCATTGGCGGCACCGCCGAGAAAGCAGTTCTGATGGCCAAGGAAAGCCTGATGGACGACCTCGACATGTACGAATTGCAAGCCAAGGCAGCCAGCGGCGCAGCCCTGTCCAAGGTGGAGGAACTTCGGCTGGAACTCTACGAAAAGGTTAACGCGCTGGGCATTGGCGCGCAGGGTCTTGGTGGTTTGACCACGGTACTCGATATCAAGATCAAGATGTATCCCACCCACGCGGCCAGCAAACCGGTGGCGATGATCCCCAACTGTGCAGCCACCCGCCACGCCCACTTTGTGATGGATGGCAGCGGACCGGTGTACCTCACGCCCCCATCGCTGGACTCCTGGCCCGACGTTGCCTGGAAGCCCGACTATGTAAAGAGCAAAAAGGTGGACCTCAATACCCTGACCAAGGCCGAAGTGGCCAGCTGGAAACCGGGCGACACGCTACTGCTCAATGGCAAGATGCTCACCGGGCGCGATGCAGCGCACAAGCGCATCAAGGATATGTTGGCCAAGGGCGAAAAGTTGCCGGTGGACTTTACCAATCGCGTCATTTACTACGTTGGACCGGTTGATCCCGTGCGCGATGAAGCAGTGGGTCCTGCCGGACCCACGACCGCCACCCGTATGGACGGATTTACCGAGATGATGCTGGCCGAAACCGGCCTGATTGCCATGATTGGAAAATCCGAGCGCGGGCCAATCGCCATCGAAGCGATCAAGAAGCACCAAAGTGCGTATCTGATGGCAGTGGGTGGGGCCGCCTACCTGGTGTCCAAGGCCATCAAGACCGCCAAGGTGTTGGGGTTTGCCGACCTCGGCATGGAAGCTATCTACGAGTTTGATGTGGTCGACATGCCGGTGACAGTGGCTGTTGACGCCGGTGGTACCAGCGCCCACATCACGGGACCCGCCGAGTGGCAGAAAAAGATTGCCAGCGGCGAGTTCAAGACCATTCCGGTCGCCAGCGCCTGAGAGCGGCAGCATGAATGGTGTCAACCGCAATGTTGACGCCATCGGCGTGTTTGACAGTGGGGTGGGCGGCTTGAGCGTGCTGCGCGCGTTGCTGACCGAACTACCTCACGAGCGCTTCGTTTATCTGGCCGATCAGGGCCACGCCCCCTATGGCGAACGCGAAGACAGCCACATCATCCAGCGCGCGTCTGCGATCACCCGTTACCTCACTGCACAGCACCGCGTCAAGGCGATGGTGGTCGCCTGCAATACCGCGACTGCCGCTGCCATTCACCTGATGCGCGAGGCACACCCTGAGATACCCATCGTGGGAATTGAGCCAGCGCTCAAACCCGCGGTGGCTCTGAGTACCACGCACCGCATTGGCGTTATGGCTACACGCGGAACGTTGCAAAGTGAAAAATTCCGCTCCCTGCTGGAGGGCCTGTCCGCACAGGCGGTGTTCGTACTGCAGCCCTGCGATGGGCTGGCCGATGCAATCGAACGTGATGATGCTATACAAATAGGAGCTATCTGCGCACAGTCCACAAGCGTAATGGGCACTTTTGACTCACAACCTGACCAGATTGACACGCTCGTTTTGGGGTGTACGCATTACCCCTTCGCCAGCGACATTCTCCGATCGCTGGTTGGTGATGCTGTGCACTTGCTCGAAGGTGGTGCACCAGTGGCACGCCAGACCCGGCGGGTTCTGGAGCAACGCGGATGGCTTGCCCCTGCGCCCGTGGCACACACTGCGCCACCTCCACCATTGGTCATAGGCTCTACGGGCAGAACCGATGCACTGCAAAGTGCTGCCAAACGCTGGCTTGGACTGGATTGCACGGTGGCATCATGGGACGTATGAAGCTTTTCATTTGCACCGCGCTCGCACTTGCCAGCATCAACGTCAACGCGTCGTTGTGCGAGACCGGAAAACGCCAGTCCCCCATCAACATCAACGCCACCGAAAAAAGGTCGGGGCAAGTCCTCGAATTCGCGTACCAGCCTGCACCTTTGCGCATTGCCAACGATGGCCACACGGTGCGGGTACGGTTTGACAAGCGCAGCGTCTTGCGCATTGGTAAGGATGCTTACGCATTGCAACAGTTTCACTTTCACACCCCTGGCGGTGACCAGATCCATGGGGAAGAATTTCCCATGGCCGCACATCTGCTGCACAAAAGTGCCTCGGGGCAACTGCTGGCGGTGGTGGTGCTGTTTCGCATGGGTAAGGAAAACACCATGCTGCGGCAGTTGTTACCTTTGATTCCGCCCAAGCCTGATGGTGACCATCTGCAGGCCAGCCATTCGATGGATGCCACCAATCTGATTCCCCACCAGCGTGCTTATTACCGCTACACCGGCTCGCTCACCGCACCACCATGTACCGAGGGTGTGAAGTGGGTTGTGATGCAACAACCGCTTGAACTCTCCAGCGAACAACTGGCGACTTACCGCAAGCGTTTTGCAGACAACGCCCGCGCCGTACAACCCCTGGATGGTCGCACGGTTGTTGAGGCGCCCTAGTTTCGGCTCTATTGCGACAAGTCAAGACTGCAAACGCCTGGCTCGGAAAGAATCTCCGAAGCGCAAATGTCGCGGCTTTTCACATCTTTCCTTCAAGGACTCCCTGCATGTTCCGACATGAAAACACCTACTCGACCAACGCCATCCGGCTTTCATTCACGGGGCTAGCGATCGCTTTGCTGTTGGGCTTGCCCACCGCTGCTGCCGCGCAAACCAAAAAAGGAGACCCCGTTGCAGGTATCGCCGTCAAGGTCACGCCGGAAATGATTGGCGCTGGCATCGTATCCAGCGGTGTGGCCTTGCCCCCCATCCCGCCCGTCACTGGCAATCGCAAGAATCGTGTGCAGTCCTGGGGCAAACCACTACCCTACCCCATCATCATTGCCGACCGAAGAAACAACCGGTTGATCGAGATTGCCCCCGACAAAAGCATTGTGTGGGAGTTTCCGTCGCCCAGTCTGGAGGTCTACCGGGGCAACGAGGACGTGAATTTCTCGGCCGATGGCAAGTTGCTCGCGATCAGCGAGGAAGACAACTACGACCTGCACATCGTGGACTACGAGAGCAAGGCTTTGACCTGGACCTACGGTGTTCCCAACCACCGTGGGAGCAAGAATGGCCTGCTGAACTACCCAGACGACTCGCATCTGCTGGCCGATGGTCAGTTTGTGACCGCGGATATCCGCAACTGCCGCGTACTCATCATTGATCCGAAGACCAACAAGGAAACAACCCAGTGGGGCACACCCGGTCAGTGCAAGCACAATCCACCCACCCAGTTGGCCCACCCCAATGGTGCAACGCCCATGGACAATGGGGACCTGCTGGTAACCGAGATCACGGATGCCTGGATATCGCGCATCACACGTGACAGCAAAGTGCTGTGGAGCGTGAAAGCCCCCAAACTGCGCTATCCATCGGACGCATTTCCTACGGAAGACGGCAAGCACATCATCGTTGCGGACTTCTGGAAACCGGGCCGCGTCATCATCTTTGATCCCGCCACCCGCAAGATCATTTGGGAATACTTCGCTGAAGACGGCGACGGCATGCTCGACCATCCATCGATCGCCCGTGAATTGCCGGAAACCGGTGACATTCTTGTCGTGGATGACCTGCATGACCGGGTAGTGGTCATTGACCGCCAGACCAAGAAATTCATATGGCAGTATGGCGAGAAAGGCAAGAAGGGCTACAAACCCGGTTTGCTGCATTACCCCGATGGCGTCGATCTCGACGTGTTTCGCGACTGGAAGGCAGCGCTCAAGAAATAGTGGGCCGAATTGGTGCGCTGACTTGGCATCAAAGTTGCTCAGAAAGATTGCGACTGAGGGTCGCGTCTCCTCGCAGGGCGTCATAACCTTGCTTTAACCCCCGCGCCATCACTGGCACGGGGGTTTTTTTCGCGGTCACAATCGAAGCTTCGCGCCCAAATATCCCGAATCACTCACGACCACTTTATGCAACACTTTTTGCAACGCGCCGCTACGCTGATCGCGCTGACCCATCTGTTACTGAACACTGCAGCAGTGGCGGACAGCTCCTCGGCATTCAGTGCCTCGTCCACCGCGATAGGTAGCCTCTCCACGTCGGTCGAGAAATCAAGCGACAGTTCGTCTGGAAAGAAGCAGGTTGCGCAAGGTCGATACACGCTCGTTGCCATGGAGCCAATCGAACTGCAACCTGACACGCTGCGCTTGCGCCTGGTCGCTGCGACTCCAGAGGCCACGGCTGAAATTTCGCTGCGGCTCCCACGCAGCGCGGTCGACCAAGCCCAACTGGCGGTCGGCCAAACACTTGCTGCCAACCATCGTCCGTACGGCGTTGCCTTTTCCAAAGTGACAACGGGTGGTGAAGCGTCCACTTTTTTCCTGGTCCTGGCCGACAACTGGTTCGGTGAACTGGAAAGCCGTCCCGTACTGCTTTGAAAACCTGCATGGCACTTGCGGGTCTGACCCGTTCATTTCGCCGCACTATGATTTTCCTGGCACTGTGGTGCTGGGGTGCCTTTGCGTGCGCCGAGTCGTTGCGTTACTGCCAAAGTCCCGCGGAGTCGACTGCCCACGAGCAGGATCGATGGCTGCAAGTCGCAGCCATCGCCAAAGCCGAACTTGAGCGCTCTGGGGCGACGGTAGCGCTGGTGTCGCGTTCGGGCCTGGCATTGGAGTGGCTGGGCCATCGCTACTCGCATGCGGGCGTCAGTCTGCAAGCAAGCCTGAATGCGCCGTGGTCCGTACGTCAGTTGTATTTCGCCTGTGATGAGCAGCGCCCCCGCCTTTTCGATCAGGGCATCAGTGGCTTCGTGATGGGTTCCAGAGACCCGTCGCAAGGATTCCTTTCCATTGTTTTTCTTCCTGCGCAAGAAGCCGCTGCGCTGGAACGCACTGCACTGGACAACAGCCAGGCGCTACGCTGGCTCGGTGACACCTACAGCGCCAATGCCCACACTTTCAGCGATCGCTACCAGAATTGCAACCAGTGGCTGGTCGAACTGCTGGCCGCCGCTTGGGGAGCACCCACAACCGATGTGCAGGACCGCGTCTGGGCACAGCAGTGGCTTACATCGCAAGGATTTGAACCCAGTGTAGTTAGCCTTGGCTGGCCACCTTTGCTATGGATCGCGGCGACTCTGCCGTGGATACACACCGACGACCATCCTGCAACAGACCTGGCTTTAGCACAGTTTCGCCTCAGCATGCCTGCGTCCATTGAGGCCTTCGTGCACAGGCGTTACCCGCAAGCAGCACGCGTCGAGTTATGCTATTCCGAAACCCGGGTGGTTGTCCGTCGCGGTTGGGAATCGCTGGACGCGGGCTGTCAGCCGGAGGTGACCGATGAAGTCATCGAACTCCATTCCGCAGCGATCTCGTCCTGACCATGAAACATTCCGTCACACCTATTCTTTACAGCGCCCGTACCGAGCCCGATGGCCTGCAAGTAGATGCATTTTCTGACCAACCGCTGCTGGTCTCCCTTGAGCAGGGCGGCAGTAATTGGCCCAGCTCTTGTCGCAACGGCGCATGCCGCACCTGCATTGGTCAGTTGCACAGCGGCCAGGTTCGTTACGAAGTTGATTGGCCCGGAATAACCACCGAAGAGCAGAACGAAGGCTATGTGCTCCCTTGCATTGCCTACCCGTGCTCCAATCTGGTGCTTCGACCCGGATATTGATGCCGCATAGACCGACCTCACCGACGATAACGCACGATAGGACTTGAAATCGACCGCACCAACGCCAGTTGTGGTTTGGGCATGACGCACCCATTGGTTTTGCTATATCCAATTGTGGTAACTTCGCGCCCCACACCAACGCAAACCGGTTGAAGGGCCACTATCATGAATCAGGCGTCGCAGGCCCTCGGGGAACTGACTACAGAACAACTGCAAAGCATCCTGCGCGGTATTGAGAAGGAGAGTCTGAGAAGTACCCCACAGGGTGGGCTGGCCATGACTCCTCACCCCGCTACGCTGGGCTCACCACTCACCCACCCGCACATCACCACGGATTTCAGTGAATCCCAGATCGAGCTCATTACCGGGGTGCACCGCAACGTGTTGTCGTGCCTGGACGAACTCACGCAACTCCAGCAAGTCACAACGCGGGCGCTGGTTGACGAAATGCTCTGGGCTTCGAGCATGCCTTGTGGCCTGCCGGAGGACCACCTCATTCCCATTGGCCAATATGGGACGTCCAACGTGGGCCGATCCAAGAGCGTCTACCGAATGGGCCTCGGCCACCGCTATGGGCGGCGTATGCAGACGATCTCCGGAATTCACTACAACTGGTCTCTGCCTGGAGTTTCCAGTGAAGCCTACTTTGGCTTGATCCGTAACTTCCGTCGCAACGCATTTCTGCTGCTGTACCTCTTTGGGGCGTCGCCCGCGGTCTGCACGACATTCGTCGCAGGGCGCGACCATCGGTTGCAAACGCTCAATGAGTACACCCGTTACCTGCCCTACGCGACATCGCTGCGGATGGGCCGATTGGGATACCAGAGCGATGCCCAAACCAGCCTGGCAATCAGCTATAACAGCCTGCCCGACTACCTCAATGCCTTGCAAAACGCCATGCGGCAACCGTACCCTCCATACGAGACCATCGGTGTGCGAAGCCCGGATGGTGCCTACCGTCAGTTGTCGACCAGTCTGCTGCAAATCGAGAACGAGTTCTACGGAACGATCCGCCCGAAACGGGTATTGCGCCCTGGAGAGCGCCCGGTACACGCGCTGCGCGAACGCGGGGTGGAGTATGTCGAGGTGCGCTTGATGGACCTGGATCCATTCGAAACGGTCGGTATCGGAGCGCAGACCATGCGGTTTCTCGACGTGTTTTTGGTGCATTGTCTGGTTAGCAACAGCCCGCCAGATACGTCCGATGAAATTGCTGCACTGGGGCGCAACCAGCACAAAGTGGCGGAGCGCGGACGCGAGCCCGGCCTGGTGTTGGAACGATCTGGCGAGTCTGTTGTGCTCACCACGTGGGCCGCCGAGTTGCTGCAGTCCATGCGTCCTATCGCCCAGCGCTTGGACACCATTGAAGGCAATCTTGCCCACCAAGTTGCGCTGGATGCTGCCGTTGACTCATTGGCCCACCCGGATACGCTGCCATCGGCCCGTGTGCTACAGGCGGTCAAAGCCCAGCCCAATGGGTCCTTTGTTGCATTTGTGAGAAGCAGATCCAAAGAAATCAAAGAAGCCATGCAGTCTATGCCCATGCCCCATGCACTTGAAGAGCACTACAAAGCCATGGCGCATGCTTCCGTTTTGGAACAAAAGTCGACGGAGCGCGAGGACACATTGGACTTTGACGACTACCTGCAGAATTACCTTTCTGCAGCATCCGCCTGATAATTTGCGGCAAGGGTCAGCGGCCCGGCGTTCTGGCGCGTTAGAGCTGCATTGCTGGAGCGCACCTTGACCATTTCACAATTTCACTACTTTGTCGCAGTACGCGCGATGCGGCTCGTCCTGTTGACTGCCACCGTACTTGCCATGGCAGGCACGGCATCCGCTGCGCCGCCGCCAGTCATTGTTGGACGCATTGTTGCTGTCACGGGCAATGTGCGCTACTTTGACGACTTCAGCGGCGAATGGCGGCCCGTCACGCTCAACCAGATCATCGCGCAAGGCGAATTTTTGAACTCCGATCCGCATTCGCGCGTGGCGCTACGGATTGGGCCAACCAGCGTGTGGCTTGATGAGCGCGCAGACCTGCAAGTGGGCCAGATCGGCGACGAGGCGCTGCTGTTGCGCCTTCGGCGGGGCGCGATCGCGCTGCGATTGCGTTCTGACGATCTAGCACCCGTGACACGGATTCAAACACGCGAAGGATGGATTCTTCTGGAGAGCGAGGGCCTCTACCGGGTCGACCAACGCCCGCAATCGACCCGGGTGTTGGCGCTTCAGGGACGCCTCCGCTTCGAATCGACCCTGGCAGCCGAAGCACAGCGCGCCTGGTTGCGTGACGGTGAACAAATGGAGTTTGAAGGCGCACGTTCTGAAAGTCAGGCTCCCATGCCCGATGGCTTCAGTGACTGGGTGGGCGCACAGATCTATGCAGAAAACAACGATGCGACGGGCAACTACCGCTATGTCTCACCCGAGGTCACTCTGTCGGACGACTTGAATCGCTATGGCCAATGGGATCAGTGGCACGGCCGCTGGGGCTGGCTCCCTGGTGGCGCCTGGTCACCACCTCCGGTATACCTGCGCGTGTATCCACATACACGTGGCCACAGTGATCGACGTTGGGACCGCCCCCCCGAATACCGTGGGCGCGACTGGGACCGAGATGGACATCGCGATCGGCCGCGCGACCGCAATGATGGGCGCGAACCCGGTGACCGGCGCGACGGCGGTGGCGTTCGCGACGGCGCGCGGGATCAGGGCGTTGTGCATCCATACCGACGTCCAGACTTTTCCCACCGTCAAGCGGAGTCTCGTGTCCCCACACCCCATGAACCCCGAGGGAACCCCGGAGGCCAGCGCCCCGAGCGCCCCACACCAACAGCACAGCCACCCCAAACAGGCCATACCACGCCATCCGTGAGTGCACCAAACGTTGCACCGGCAACGCCAAGAGATCAGGGCTGGCATCAGGAAAAACGCGCTCCCGGGAACCTCGTCCCGAATGAAACCGAGCGCGAAAAACGTAGCCGCCGGACCAAGGATCTGGAACGATAAAACACGAAAGCCCGCGTCACGACGCGGGCATAGAGTTCACGTGCCGTCAGCGCCGGCACCAGCGATTAAGCAGCTTTGCGCGTGCGAACCGCTTTCTTGGCGACAGCGCGTTTGACCGCGGCTACTTTGACCTTGGCAGTCTTGCCAGCAATCTTGTTAGCCAACACACCCGACTGGGCTTCCATCTTGGCAACCACTTTGGTAACGGCCTGCGCCGCAGGTACGGCGGCGACGGCCAAAGCGTGCAACTTGACGCCTGTTGCCTTTTCGAACTGGCTGGCGTTGGCGGCTACCTGATTCACACCCTTACCTGCAATCTCCACCGCCTTGTTGACAGCCACATCGGCGCCATCCGACGTCAATTCCACGCCACGCGCATAGAAACCAGAAAACTTCTTTTGCGCTGCAACGGCGTTACCACGAACTTCCAAGCTCAAACGCGTGCCGGTCTTCTTGACGGCTGCAGCCCAACTCTGGTCCACATAAGCCACTGCGCGCTCGTTACCCACGCGGTAAGCGTTGATGACATTCTTGGCTGTGTTGCCATAGGATTCGATCAGCTCATTGGTAACGGTCGCGAGGTTTTTGCTGGACATGGGTAACTCCTGAAAAAAGTGGAATAAAAAAAGTGATGGGTCGAATTGTCTTGAAATGACCTAGTGGCGGCACCTTAAATCCAGCATTTTTCCTAGAGCGAACTGCCTAGCCTCGCGGTGCAGGCAAAGTGCCTGACAATTCGAACCGTAAATTCAATCCATCGAGGCACAGCAAATCGGTATGGCAATTCAGTGGTTTCCCGGGCATATGCATCTGACACGCAAGGCTATTGAAGAGCGTGTGCGTGAGATCGATGTGGTGATCGAATTGCTCGATGCCAGGCTGCCTGCGTCAAGTGCCAATCCCATGTTGGCGCAACTGACAGAGGGCAAGCCCGCACTGAAAGTGCTCAACAAGCAGGACCTCGCAGACCCTGATCGCACCACACAATGGCTGGCCCACTACAACGCGTTGCCAGGAACCCGGGCATTGGGATTGGACGCCAGTATGGCGACGCCTGCCAAGGTGTTGGTGCAGGCTTGTTTTGAGTTGGCACCGCTGCGCGGCAGCATGGTCAAAGTTCCGAACGTTGGCAAGTCCACACTGATCAACACCCTCAAGGGAAAGCGTGCCGCCAAGACCGGTGACGAGGCCGGTGTCACCAAACTGGAGCAGCGCACCGTGTTGGCCGATGGCTTCTACCTCTTTGACACGCCCGGTGTGTTGTGGCCACGTATCATCGTTGCCAAGAGCGGATACAACCTTGCCGCCAGTGGTGCCGTCGGGCGCAATGCCTTTGACGACGAAGAAGTTGCACTGGAATTGCTCGGCTATCTTCGCCAGCACTATGGTGCGCAATTGGAAGCGCGGTACCAAATGAGGGATGTGGGCGATCAAAGTGACGAGCAGTTGCTCGAAGCGGTGGGCAGGAGGCGCGGCGCACTCCAAAGTGGAGCGAAGGTCAATATGCAAAAGGCGGCGGAACTGGTGATACAGGATTTTCGTACCGGCGCATTGGGGCGCATCACCCTGGAGACCCCCGAGGAGTTCACGCAGTGGCTCGCCCACGGGAAACAGCTCGACGCCCAACGCCAGGTCAAAAAGGACGCTATCGAACTGGACCGTGCAATCCGCTTCAAGAAAGTGGCACGCTAAGATGACTTCCACATCGGGAAAGCGAGAGGACCATGCAGCAATACCACAGTGAAGTGCTGATCGTCGGAGGTGGGTTGGCGGGAATTGTCACGGCTCTGGAATTGCTGGACCACGGCAAGACCGTCACCCTGCTGGACCGCGACGAAGCAAATGTATTCGGTGGCCTGGCACGTGAGAGCTTTGGTGGAATGTTCTTTGTTGACACCCCGGAACAACGCCGCATGGGCATGCGTGACTCCACCGATCTGGCACTGCGTGACTGGTGCAGCTTTGCCGAATTTGGCACCGAGGATATCTGGCCGCGGAAATGGGCTGAAGCCTACGTCAACCGGTGCACGCCCGATGTATACCAATGGGTTCGCAAGTACGGTATCGGCTTTTTTCCGGTGGTCAATTGGGTCGAGCGCGGGGAGTTCCGCCCAGGAAATTCCCTGCCACGTTTTCACCTTGTGTGGGGGACCGGCAAAGAATTGACCGAACGACTGATTGTGGCACTGCACGCGCACAAACACGTTGACAAACTCACGTTGCGTTTTGGGCACCGGGTCGAGCAGCTGCGCATGGACGGCGGCAAGGTGGCGGGTGCGCAGGGATTTGAGGAAATCAATGGTGCAGCTTTTGAGGCCAGCGCGGAGCATGTGGTCGTCGCCACCGGGGGCATCAATGGCAGCATGGATATGGTACGCAAGCACTGGCATGCCGATTGGAGCCGTCCGCCGGATGTCATTCTGAATGGCTCGCATCGGTTTGCTGATGGCACCCTCCACCAGTCTGTAGAGACCGTCGGTGGCAATCTCACCCACCTCGACAAAATGTGGAACTACGCTGCTGGGGTGCACCACCCGCGCCCACGCAAACCCAACCATGGGCTGTCGCTGGTGCCATCGCGCTCGGCACTGTGGCTGAACTGGCGCGGTGAACGAATCGGACCTCAGCCTCTGGTATCCGGTTTTGACACGAGAAGACTGGTCACAGACATTTGCGCACAGGAAAAAGCCTACTCGTGGCAAGTGCTCAATTTGCGCATTGCCTTGAAAGAACTTGCGATTTCGGGCGCCGAGTTCAATCCCTCGGTGCGCGACAAAAAGGTGTTCGGATTCCTGCGCGACATTCTTTTTGGTAACCGTTGGCTGGTAAACGACATGCTGGAGAACTGCGAAGACTTTGTCACGGCCAACTCACTACCTGAGCTGGTTGAGAAAATGAACGCCCTCCAGGGCGATAAATCGGTACAAATCGACTCTGTTGCCGACGCCGTTACGCATTACGACGCCACGATCGCGCGCGGTCGGAGTTTCATGAACGATGAACAATTGCGCCGCATCGCCGAATTGCGCCAGTACCGCGGCGACAAGGTACGGTTATGTAAATTCCAACCAATTCAAGACCCAAAGGCCCTGCCGCTGATCGCCATCCGCGAGTTTATTACCAGCCGCAAGAGCCTGGGCGGTATCCAGACCGATCTGCAAAGCCGCGTCTTGAATCTCGAGGGTTATCCCATTACCGGGCTCTACGCTGTGGGTGAAGCGGCAGGCTTTGGTGGCGGTGGCGTGCATGGACTGCGGGCTTTAGAGGGCACCTTTCTTGGTGGATGCATCCTCTCAGCCCGCCTTGCTGCCAAGGCGATTGCCCGATAAATCCTTCACTTGTTCTTGAGTTTGCCCTTGGGCATGACTGTTGTCACTGGTGGACTGGGTCGATCTGAAGTCGAGCCCTTGGGCTCAGACGTGTCTTTCTTGGGTTTTTTGGACAACTTCTCGCTTCGCTGGTCACCTTTTGCCATACAGCCTCCTGTGCGACCCCGACATGGGGCATAAGACCTGAATATTAAGCGCAAATCGGGTGAAATTTTCCCATTGCAGCGCCCCGTTAACCACGAGACATTCCGTCAACTTTGTCTAGTCTGACATAAGTCAACGACGCTACCGAATGAAACGCGCAGCATCAGGCTATTCATTATTGAGGTGCCCCATGTTCAAACACATCATTCTGGCAACAGATGGTTCCGCAGCCTCGGCCCATGCCGCACAAATGGCTGTCAGCCTGGCCCGTATTCATGGCTCAAAACTGACGGCGGTGTACGTTGCCGATCCGTACCCCTACATGGGTGTAGGTGAAGTCAATCCGGTGGGATTCCAGTCCTATATGGCTGCGGCGCAAGAGCACGCAGCGCAGGCGCATGCGCAAGTGGAAGCACTGTGCACGCAGGGTGGTGAGTCGATTGCACTGCAGGTGCGTCTGGTAGAGGACGTCGCAGCGGCCAGTGGCATCGTACAAACCGCACTGGCCGAGGGCGCCGACCTGATCCTGATGGGATCGCACGGGCGCTCAGGCATCGCGCGGCTGATGCTGGGTAGTGTTGCCACCAAGGTGGTCGCAGAGTCCCCGGTGCCCGTGCTGGTTTGCAGGTAATGCAGTCCAGCCCTTGATATCCCCGGATCGGGCGTCAGCTACGGGGTCATTGCAACCTGAGTGACTGGATGCCCGACGTGGCCTTTTACCTTCTTTGTATCATCGCTGCTGCGCTGGCGTTGGGCTTTGCCTGGCACCCGCGCTGGTTGGCCTGGCGCCGCCAGCGCATCCAGACACAGGCGTTTCCTGCGGTATGGCGCAAGATTTTGTCGCGCCGTGTCCCTCTGGTTCGGCGCCTTCCGGCACCCCTGCAATTGCAACTCAAGAAGCACATGCAGGTCTTCATTGCCGAGAAGTCCTTTATCGGTTGCGCTGGTTTAACAATCACCGAAGAAATGCGGGTTGTCATTGCTGCACAAGCATGCCTGCTGCTATTGAACCGAACCACCGACTATTTTGACAAGGTACGCCAGATACTTATTTACCCGGGTGCATTCCTGGTGGACCGCTCCACCACCGATGGCGCGGGTGTCTTGCAGGAGAATCGCCAGGCGTTGGCGGGAGAATCCTGGTCACAGGGGCAAGTCATTCTTTCCTGGGAAGATGCTTTGCAAGGTGCACTGGATCCTGCCGATGGACGCAACGTCGTGATCCACGAGTTTGCCCACCAACTCGACCAGGAAAACGGCGTGCCACGTGGGGCACCACCTCCGCTGCTGGGAGACCAGCAACACGACCCCCAGCGCTGGGCAGCAGTTTTTCAGGACGCCTATGGCCACCTGCAAGGCCAGGCGTTCATGGGGGAGCAAGGCCTGCTGAGCCACTACGGCGCACAGGACCCCGCAGAATTCTTTGCGGTCGTGTCCGAGGTATTTTTTGAACAAGCCAGTGCACTGGCAGCGCAATATCCGGCCCTCTACCGTGAGCTATGCGGCTACTACAAGGTGGACCCTGCCACGTGGGAGTGACCGTGCCGGTTCTGCGCAGCACAGAGCGAACCGCTGTAGCCACCACGCGCGCGCCATGGATCACTCACCACCACCCGCTCCGGTCACAATTGCGACGCGCACTTTGAAATCCATAGACATAATGAAATCCTGCCACCTGGAATGACGAGCCATCCGATTTGCTTGCCCCAAAAGGGCAATTGGAACCACCGTAGTCCACCAGGCCGTCACCTGCCTTGAAATTTTTCAATAACGAAGTCTGCACATGGAATTGAACTCTGAAGTACCCACGGCAGCACCGCGTGACGCTGCCACCGTCGTGATGCTGCGTGACGACGACGAACGTGGGCTCGAAGTATTTCTGCTCAAGCGCCATGGCTTGTCGGATGTTTTGGGTGGGGCCTATGTTTTCCCCGGCGGGAAGCTCGACGCCAATGACTCTGAAGTGGATGCCGAGCGACATCTCGACCAATCGCCTGCACAACTCCATCTGGCACTGGCAGAACCAGCGTTGACCGTCGCGAAGGCGCAGGGTTTGTTCGTAGCGGCAGTCCGGGAAGCGTTTGAAGAGTCAGGCGTATTGTTCACAACAAACCCACAGTCGTTGGATGCGATACAGAGATCTGCGACAACATCGCCATTCAACCAGATGCTGTCCATGCATTCTCTGCAGTTAGAGACCAGCGCCCTGGTGCCCTGGTCGCGCTGGATCACCCCGCGTATGCCCTCGATTACCAATAAGCGTTTTGACACCCGATTCTTCGTCGCTGCAGTTCCAGCCGACCAGCAAGCGCGTCACGACAATCACGAAGCGACCGAGAGCATATGGGTGTCCCCGCGGCTGGCGCTTGAGCAGTATTGGGCGGGTCAGATCGAACTGGCACCACCGCAGATCATGAGCCTGGCACATTTGGCACGCCACACAAATGTCAAAGGTGTCCTGGAAGCTGCTCGAAACCAGCGACCTCCCCTGGTGCTTCCGGAAACATTCGACGAGAACGGAAAACGTGTGCTGTGTTATCCGGGTGACCACCAGCACTCTGTACCGGCGCGTGCTCTGCCAGGCCCCACCCGCCTTTTGTACCGCAAGGGCAGGTTTGAACCCGTCGATGGTTTTGAGGCACTGTTCACCTGATCAGTTTTGACGCGCCAGCCAGTTGCCAATCACCGCCTCGTCATTGACTGCACGCAACTCCAGGTAGGCCGCCTGCGCCTGCGGGTAATGCCGACGTAAAAAATTCAACCACTGTTTGAGCCGCCCGGCACGTTGGCGGCGCTCCAGTCGCGCGCAGACCATCTGCCAGAAATGGTCGATATGCGGTAGCAGCTTGGACCAGGACACTTCACCATCATGAGGGAGATGCGGGTCATCGGCATGTGCGATGGCCAGGGCCAGACCCGGGTTCACTACCATTCCGCGACCCAGCATGATGGCATTGCATCCCGATGCTGCACGGCAGCGCTGCGCATCTTCTACCGTCCAGACCTCACCGTTGGCCACGACGGGAATCGCCACGCCGAGACGGATGTCGTTGACCCGCTCCCAGTACGCCGGCGGTCGGTAAGCGTCGGCCCGGGTGCGCGCATGCACCACCAGTTCAGTGGCGCCGCCAGCCTCAATCGCCTGGGCGCATTCCACGGCCTCGGAGTCGTCGTGGAAACCCAATCGCATCTTGGCAGACACCGGCACATGCGGCGGGACGGCTCCCCGCACAGCGGCCACGATGCGGGTCAGCAACTCGGGCTCCAACAGGAGCGCTGCCCCCCCGCCGTGCCGGTTCACCACCTTGGCCGGACAGCCAAAATTGATGTCCACACCGGGTGCTCCCATCGCTGCCAGGCGGGCCGCATTGTCTGCCAGACAGTGTGGGTCGGACCCTAGCAATTGGGGCCGCACAGGTACGCCTGCCGCAGTGCGCCCACCCTGCGCCAATTCGGGAACGATGCGCAAGAACGTGCGCTCGGGTAGCAAAGTGTCCGTTACGCGGATGAACTCCGAAACACAGCGGTCCACCCCACCAACACGGGTGAGAATGTCGCGCAGTACAAAATCCAGCAGCCCCTCCATCGGGGCCAGCAGAATGGTCACTTAGGCCACTGGCGCGGCCACCGGCGCAGGGGTGCGAATCAGGTAATCGAAGGCACTGAGTGCCGCCTTGGCACCATCGCCGGCGGCAATGACGATCTGTTTGAACGGCACCGTGGTGCAGTCGCCGGCGGCAAACACGCCCGGCACACTGGTTTGGCCCTTGGCGTCCACCACAATCTCACCAAATTTGCTCAGCTCTACCGTGCCCTTGAGCCACTCGGTGTTGGGCACCAGGCCAATCTGCACAAATACACCTTCCAGCGGTACCAAGTGCTCGTCACCTGTGCCACGATCCTTGTAACGCAGGCCATTCACTTTGCCCTGCGCCCCGGTAATCTCGATCGTCTGCGCGTTGGTATGCACGGTGACATTGGGCAAACTGTTGAGTTTGCGGACCAACACCGCATCGGCTTTGAGTTCGCTCATGAACTCGATGACCGTCACATGGCCCACCACGCCGGCGAGGTCAATCGCTGCCTCAATGCCGGAGTTGCCGCCCCCGATCACCGCAACGTCCTTGCCCTTGAAGAGCGGGCCATCGCAATGCGGGCAATAGGCTACGCCCTTGTTTCTGTACTCCGCCTCACCCGGCACATTGACATTGCGCCAGCGCGCACCAGTCGACAAAATGACGCTGCGCGACTTCAATGTTCCGCCATTGGCCAGTTGCACTTCAATCAGACCCCCTGCCTCTGTAGCGGGAACGAGGCGCTGCGCCAGTTGCAGATTCATGATGTCCACATCGTAGGAGCGTGCATGGGCTTCCAGCGCCGCAGCGAACTTGGGGCCATCGGTCTCCAGCACCGAGATGTAGTTCTCTATTGCCAGGGTGTCATTGACCTGTCCACCAAAGCGTTCGGCCACCACTCCGGTGCGAATGCCCTTGCGTGCAGCGTAGACCGCGGCGGCAGCGCCCGCCGGACCACCGCCGACCATGAGCACGTCATACGCCTCTTTGGCAGAGAGCTTGGCGGCATCGCGCGCAGCAGAACCGCTGTCGAGCTTGGCCACAATTTCCTCCACCGACATGCGCCCCGAGCCAAACACCTGGCCATTGAGGAATACCATGGGAACGGCCATGATCTCGCGCGCCTCGACCTCCGCCTGAAATGCCCCACCCTCAATGACTGTGGTCTTGATTTTCGGATTCTGGATCGCCATCAGTGCCAGCGCCTGTACCACATCCGGGCAGTTGTGGCAGGTCAGGCTCATATAGACCTCAAAGCTGAAGTCGCCTTCAAGTGCCTTGATCTGATCGATAACTTCCGGCTCGACCTTGGGCGGATGGCCACCACTCCACAACAGCGCCAGCACCAGCGAGGTAAATTCGTGACCGAGCGGCAACCCCGCAAAGCGCAGACTGGTGGCAGTACCAGCACGCTGCACGGAGAAAGAGGGTTTGCGGGAATCGGACCCATCAGTGCGCAAGGTGATCTTGTCGCTGCGCAGACCTTGAATGGTTTCCAGCAAATCGCGCATCTGTGCCGATGTCTCGCTCTGGTCCAGAGAAGCTACCAGCTCAATCGGCAGTGTCACACGTTCGAGGTAGGTGGAAAGTTGTGATTTGAGGGTGTCGTCGAGCATGATGATTACTTTCTGAATTCGGCTGAAGAGATTACTCTTGGGTTCTTGCTACTATTCTTCCCCCACTCCCCCAACCCCTCGCCCCGCCGGGCGAGGGGGGCTTAACAGCCACATTTGACCATTGGCTGTAAGGGAGGCTCCTACGACGCCACCGTATTCAAGTCACGGGGCTCGAACGACATCCGGGCCGTAGAAGCGCAACTCGACACGCAGCAACCAAATGGGCTGTTAAGACTCCCCCTCGCCCGGTGGGGCGAGGGGGTTGGGGGGAGTGGGGAAAAGAAAAAGCTGGAAAGAAAAACTTCTTAGATCTTGCCAACCAGATCAATGGATGGAGCAATGGTCTTGGCGCCTTCGTTCCACTTGGCAGGGCAGACCTGGCCGGGGTGGGCGGCGGTGTATTGGGCAGCCTTCAACTTGCGCACGGTTTCTTTCACATCACGCGCGATTTCGTTGGAGTGGATTTCGAGCGTCTTGATCATGCCTTGCGGGTCAATGATGAAGGTGCCGCGCAGTGCCAGACCCTCGGCGTCAATGTGCACGTCAAAAGCGCGTGTCAACGCGTGGGTGGGGTCCCCGATCAGCGGGAACTTGGCCTTGCCAACAGCAGGTGATGTTTCGTGCCAGACCTTGTGTGCAAAATGGGTGTCGGTGGTCACGATGTAGACCTCGGCACCGGCTTTCTGGAACTCTGCATAGTGGTCGGCAGCATCTTCCACTTCGGTCGGGCAATTGAAGGTAAATGCTGCGGGCATGAAAATGAACACGTTCCACTTGCCCTTGAGGGTTTCGTTGGTCACGGTCACAAACTTGCCGTTGTGGAAGGCTTCGTTCTTGAAAGGTACTACTGCTGTGTTGATCAATGACATGTTTTATTCCTCAGAGTGTTGCGTTCGATAAGTGAACAGGACGAATCTTAGGCCCTGGCGGGCATTCTGTGGGTTAATTGAACCAATCATCCAGATTGGCAAATCCTATGATGCTCCACGCAATGTCAATCCTCAACGAAGGCTTCCTCGCGCTTGGCCTTGATGGACGGCATGAACACCACCACCAGCAACAGCGCCGCAGCAACCAGCAGGCCGGCAGACAGCGGGCGCGTGATGAACACACTCCAGTCACCGCGCGACAGCAGCAAGGCACGGCGCAAGTACTCTTCCATCATGGGTCCCAGAATGAAGCCCAGCAACAGCGGGGCCGGCTCGGCACCCAGTTTGATGAACAGGTAACCGATGAAGCCAAAGATGCCCACCATCCAGATGTCAAACGTGTTGTTGTTGGTGGAGTACACGCCAATGGCACAGAACAGCACGATCGATGGAAACAGCCAGCGGTAGGGCACGCTCAGCAGTTTGATCCACAAGCCAATCAGCGGCAGGTTCAGGATCACCAGCATCAGGTTGCCGATCCACATCGAGGCGATCAGACCCCAGAACAACTCCGGGTTGCTGGTCATCACCTGCGGGCCTGGCTGAATGTTGTGGATGGTCATGGCTCCCACCATCAGCGCCATCACCGCATTGGGGGGAATCCCCAGTGTGAGCAACGGAATAAACGATGTCTGCGAGCCTGCATTGTTGGCTGCCTCGGGGGCCGCAACGCCGCGGATATTGCCTTTGCCAAAAGGCACCTCGCCCGGTTGAAGCTTGGTCTTTTTCTCGATGGTGTAGGCTGCAAACGCCGCCATCACTGCTCCGCCTCCCGGCAAAATGCCCAGCAGGGAGCCCAGCGCCGTTCCGCGCAACACCGCCGGAACCATGTTCTTGAAATCTTCCCGGGTCGGCATCAAGCCCGTCACATTGGCAGTGAATACCTCGCGCTCACTCGCGTGCTTGGAGAGATTACTGATGATCTCGCCATATCCAAACACGCCCATGGCGATGACGATAAAGCTAATGCCATCGGTGAGTTCCGG
Source organism: Rhodoferax sp. (assembly GCA_020048895.1). Taxonomy (GTDB): domain Bacteria; phylum Pseudomonadota; class Gammaproteobacteria; order Burkholderiales; family Burkholderiaceae_C; genus Allorhodoferax. The sequence goes on from JAIFLV010000036.1 coordinate 52,202, forward strand.
AATGTCCATGCTGAACCGTGCCACCCCCGAGTTGACATCGGTACCCACCATGCCCAGCAGCAGACCCAGCACAATCATGGCAATGGCCTTGAGCAGCGAGCCTGAGGCCAGCACCACGGCACCAATCAGGCCCAGAATCATCAAGGAAAAATACTCAGCAGGGCCGAATTTGAAGGCAAGCTCGGTCAGTGGCGCGGCAAAGGCAGCCAGGATCAGCGTCCCCACGCAACCGGCAAAAAAAGACCCCAGACCCGCCGCCGCCAATGCCGGGCCGGCACGACCCTGGCGCGCCATCTGGTAGCCGTCAATGACGGTGACCACCGACGACGACTCCCCGGGCAGGTTGACCAGAATGGCGGTGGTTGAACCACCGTACTGTGCGCCGTAGTAGATGCCTGCCAGCATGATCAGTGCAGCCACGGGCGGAAGTGCGTAGGTGGCGGGCAGCAACATGGCAATGGTCGCCAGTGGGCCAATACCAGGCAGGACACCAATGAGCGTGCCGAGCAGGCAGCCAATAAAGGCATACATCAGGTTTTGCAGCGTGAAAGCCACGCCGAAACCAAGCGCAAGATTGTTGAACAATTCCATGGCTTATTCCCTGGTCAATTGCTGAAGTAGGCCGGCCAGACCGGGAACTGCAAGTTCAGGAGTTTGATGAAAGCGCCATAACTGACGATCGCCAAAACGGTGGCCAGCACCGCAACTTCCTTGGGCTTGAACATATCCCCCGCGAGGCTGGCAATGAAGGTGAGCGCATAAATTCCCACGATCAGGCCCATAGGGCGCAGCCCAATGCTGGGCAAGCCGCCGATCATGGCACCGAAGACCAGATTGGCCAGAATAATGAAGATCAGCGGTCGCCAGGCAAACGCGCCTACCTTGTGGCCGTCCACCGTCTCCACCACCAGTGCCTTGAACGCAATGAGTCCACCCAGCAACGCCAGCAGGATGCCCAGCGCCAACGGAAAATATCCCGGCCCCATGCGCGCACCGGTACCAATGTTGTAGGTAGTCGCACCCCATGCAAAGGCGACACCGACCACCATAAACATGAGTCCGGAAAAAAAATCTCTTTGACTTTTAATATTCACCCGCTGTCTCCTGGAAACACACTGCCGCGTCCATTTTGCACGCAATCATTGTTCGGCAAAACGTGTGCGTCGCCATCACGACAACGGTGGCGTAGACGTCAGCACCTCTTCCATCACCGTCAAACCCTCTGCCACCCGCATGGCACCGGCCAGCCGCAGGGGGCGCATGCCATCCGTGATGGCCTGACGCCGCAAGGCATCGATGCTGGGGTCTGCACTGATACGGCTCTTGGTGGCCTCGGTCACCACCAGCAGTTCATACAGACCCATGCGCCCCATGAACCCGGTCATGCGGCAGTCCACGCATCCCAC
>JAIFLV010000032.1 GCA_020048895.1 Rhodoferax sp.
GCATAGGTGGGGCTTTTGACGCGCCCGGTCACGCCAAGTGCCTGTAGCAGGTGGCGCACTAGCGTGGTCTTGCCCGCGCCAAGGTCACCATGCAGGGTGATGAAGGCTTGCGCCAATTCCGGGTGGCGTGCGAGCTGGGACGCAAACAGCCGGGTCGAAGATTCGTCCGGCCAGCGCAGGCTTTTTACAATGGGGATGTGACGATCAACAGCACTCAATTCGACGCGAACCAACTGGTTTCTCAAATGCAGGCCTGGGCCCGGGAACTCGGATTCTCCCAAATTGGCGTGACGGGTGTCGATTTGTCGTCCGCGGAGCCCGGATTACTGGCATGGCTGGCGCAAGGATTTCATGGCGACATGGACTATATGCAGCGCCACGAACTCAAGCGGGCGCGGCCGGCGGAGCTGGTGCCAGGAACTGTGAGTGTGGTGTCGGTGCGCATGGACTACCTGCCGCAATCCGCGCCGCAGGCTTGGCAAGCAATCGAGTTGCAGCGCTTGCAGCGCCCGGGCGAGGCTGTGGTGTCACTCTATGCACGGGGTCGGGATTACCACAAGGTGTTGCGCAACCGTTTGCAAACGCTCTGTGACCGAATCGCACAAGCCATCGGTCCGATTGGGTACCGGGTATTCACCGATTCGGCCCCGGTGCTGGAAGTGGAGCTGGCACAGCGCAGTGGGCTGGGGTGGCGCGGCAAACACACCCTGCTGCTGGACCGGGAGGCAGGGTCGATGTTTTTTCTGGGCGAGATTTTTCTCGATATCGCATTGCCGCCGAGTGTTCCGGAACAGGGCCACTGCGGTACCTGCACCGCGTGCCTCGACGCCTGCCCTACCCGGGCCATCGTGGCACCCTACCGGCTGGACGCGCGGCGCTGCATTTCTTACCTCACCATTGAACACGCTGGACCCATCCCGGTGGAATTGCGCCCCCTGTTGGGCAACCGCATCTACGGCTGCGACGACTGCCAGCTGGTCTGCCCCTGGAATAAGTTTGCCCAGCGCAGCCCGTTGACAGACTTCGACCCGCGCGACGGACTGACCGGGCAGCAGCTCGCAGCACTCTTTGCCTGGACCGAGGCTGAGTTTCTTCATCGTACCGCGGGCAGCCCGATTCGCCGCATCGGCCATGAACGCTGGCTGCGCAACATCGCCGTGGCGCTAGGCAATGCGTTTGCGGCAGGTGAGGCTGTGGGATCGGTGCTTGTGCTGCATTCAAAGCACCCGAGTGCCCTGGTTTGCGAGCATGTAGCTTGGGCGCTGGCGCAAAACCCGCGCGGTGCAGAGCAACCCGTACTGAGCCCTCCAGAAGGGTCCCGCTAGGGCCAGAAGAAACTGCCCGGATGGCGTCGCAGCCGCAGCTTTATGGCCTGCAAAATGGTGGCACGCCCTTCGCTGCTCACGCTGTGGGCTTGCAGCGCCACGCGAAATGCCATGTAAAAACTGACTCCCACATTCAAGACACCGATCAGCGGCAAACAGGCCAGCGCCCACCAAAGGGCAGGTTGGCGCACGATGTCCAAGCCCAACGATGCACAAGCGGCCGCCAGCTGCCCGGTCGACAGGGTGACATGGCGCACGTCGATGGGAATCGCCACAAAAGCCAGCACCGAGGGCACCAAACCCAGCATGAAACCCAAAGACACATTGGACGCAAACCCCGAGACATGGTGCAGCATGAAGTGGGCAAGGTGATCGGCACGCTCGGCACCGAGCCTCTGCGTTACCTGGGGGTTGTAACGCAGGGCCGAGTCCAGCCGGTGCAGCACAAACCAGTTCTCCACCCAGCCGCCAATAATGCTGCTGGCAAACAGCAATACCCCGGTAAACGCGGCAAACAGCAGCGATGGTCCCACGAGCGTGAGAGAGTGCAATACATACTGCGCACGTTCGGCACTGATCATCGGCTCGCCGGTCAGCCATTGCAGCAACAGCGAGAGCAGTACCACCACCGGAAAAACAGCCACCACGTTGCCCACCACCGCTGCAACTTGTGAGCGCACCAGACAGGACACCTCATCCACAAAAATCTCCACCGATTGGGTGTCGGCCAGGTCTTTGAGTTTGGCCGCCATGGCGGGTGCGGTCATGGCAGGTTGCTTGGTCGCCAGTGTGAAATGCAACAGCTGGATCAGCACAAAACTGGCCGCGTACACCACGCCCGACCAGAAGCCGGTCCAGAAGCTCGCCAGACCGAGCGCCATGACTGCGAACTTCAGTGCCGTGGTGAGGGCCGTGAGGGCGCCGCCCCCTGCCGCCTGACGCAGCATGGCGAGGTACTCAGCACGGTTGCGAGTGATGTAGTGTTCTCCGGTGACCGAGCTGCGCTCGGCCACTTTCGCTGCCAGCAGGGAGGCACTGATGCGAAACAGCGCCCGCATGCTGGTGCGCTCCTGACCCACCATGACCAACTGCGTCACCAGCCTGGCGCTGTGTCGGTAGTCGGTGTCCGACAGTAGGCAGTCCAGCAGCATGCGGATACGCAACAGGCGTTCACGCAACTGGCGCAGGCGGAACACCAGGTCGACCGAGATCCCATAGGTGTCCAGATGGGTGTACACCGTGGCGGCGTAGTGTCGACAGGACTCCAACTGGATCTTGAACTCCTGGGCCGCCAATTCGGTGTTGTCTCCCGCCATCCATACCGCACGCAGCACTTCCAGGCTGGTGGCCAGTCCGATAAAGGGACTTGCCTCGTGCTCTGACATGGTCATGCGCAGTCGAATCTCGGGCGAGAAGCCGGCCGCCCGCACCTGGCTGGTGAGAAACGTCAAGGCATCCAGCAGGCTGCATTGCCAGTAGCTCAGATGGGGTGTGCTGCTGGCGTGGTGGCGGTTGGCCGGAGCAGACAGCAACACGGCAATCCGCTGCAGGCTGGCCTCTGGCAAGGCGGGAATCCATTGGGCGTCCAGCGCGTCAGGCATTGCCAAAGCAAACAGTTCCGAGGCGTCGAGCGTTTCCGGTGATGCGGGCAGCAGTTTGAGGTGCAAACGGTGCACAAACTCGCTGACCAGGGCGTTGCGTGACGCAAAGCCGTAGTCGGCAAGCAAGGTGCTGCCATCGAGCACGGCCACGAGCTGCTGCCAAAAGTGCTGGAAGCGTTTCAGGAGTTCGGGGTGGCCCTCCAGCACATCAAGCAATTGATCCACACGCTGTCCACATGCTTGCGCGCTGGTGGCATTGCCCCGCACCCAATCCAGCAAAGCGATCAGGGCCAAATGCCGCTGCACCAGTTCAGCACAGGGGTCGAGTCGACCCAGCAGCTGCTGGAGTTCCTGCGAGGCGCCGGGAAGGCTGGGGTCTGTTGTGGAAAGTGGGGCCATCGGTCTATTCTCGCCTTTGTGCTGCCAAACCTATCGGCGGGTTGGCATGCTATGAAAGCAGGAGCGCCTCACGCTTGCTGAGTATGCGCTAGAGCACGTTTTGTGTCAGAATCGCGCCTCTCCTTTTCAGCCTTTCTCAGGAATCCCATGCAACTGAACCGATTTTTCTTCCCCTTTGTTGCTGCCTTGCTGTTAGGCCTTGCAGGTTGTTCGCCAAAAGACTCTGCCACCGCAGTAGCGCCAGCGAAGCGCGAAGTCACGCTGGAGGCCGCAGCCCAGGGCAAAGGCTTCACCGTGGGCTCGATGATGAGCGCGACGACGGTTTATGTGTTCTTTGATACCCAATGCGGACATTGCGGACATCTGTGGCTGGCTTCGATACCGTTGCATAAAAAGGCCAAGTTCGTCTGGATTCCGATTGGCATGATCAACGCCAGCAGCAAAACGCAGGGGGCAGCGTTGCTGACCGCGACCGATCCGCTGGCGCTGATGACCGAGCATGAAACCTCGCTGCTGGCAGGCAAGGGCGGCATTGCCGCGTCGGCCGGGGTTTCTGTGGAAATAGAAGACGCCATCAAGGCGAATACGCAACTGTTCAACAGCTTTGGCGCGGAGGCGGTGCCTTTTGTGGTGGCGAAAAACCTTCGCTCGGGCCAAACCGTCAGCCGGGCGGGAGCAATGGATACGGGCGCACTGGCCGCGTTTGTTGGCATCGACTGGACACCCTGAACGCCGCTAGGGGTATGCACAGCGTCAACGCAGCACTCCGAGTGCAAAGGGCAGGCTGAGCATGCACAGCCTGCAGTTCAAGGGGCCAGTCAAAAACAATAGCTACCTACGCACGCCGGTCGTGCGTTAGGGGGCTATTGGGCGTATCTCACTGGGAAACATGCTGAAGGCTTTGAAGCGTGAACGCAAAGGCCAGTGCATCGCATTCTCAAGACACTTTCCAAATTGCACAGTCGTCAACTTGCACCGGCAGCGTGCCTGAATGCTTCAGCGTGATCAAGATAGGTATGCCATATCTCAAGGGAGTTAGTGGTAAACCACTTCACTAGCTGTCTAGCTGCATTCATTAATCTGGGTGTAGCGGGTGTGTTGGCGTTCCCAGTCGTCTGCCAAATGATCACCTTCTCTGCACCCCGACCGCGTTCAAACCCAAGCGCCACAGTGCCGAGGGGATTTCCATTGTCCGAGCGAATGGCGTACATGGCGATTCCGTTGGCTGCGTACTGGATTGCCCTTTCTTCGTCTGCAAGACAGGTCCCCATTTTCCTGCCTTGCTCTATTACCTCGTGCAAGCTTCGCAAGGGTTGCACAGCGAGCCCGGAGCTACATCGGATGCCAGCAGTAGGTCCGGGATGGATCTTGAATACCCGCATGGTCAATAGTTCGGTTGAAATGCCTGAAAAACGTGAAATCGTTCTGACGGTTTTTCCTACTTCGTCACAGTCGAGTCGGTTCCCGATTTGCCTGAGCGGATCTCCTCGTCGTGGGTCTATTGGAGTCAGATTGAGTGCATGTGAAAGCACGCATTCAGAACTCAGTTCCAAGTGGGCAAGATTCTTGGTCGCTGTTGCAATGGCTTGCGCTTTTTGCAACAGGAGTGCCAGGCGAAAGCTGCTGTCAGCAAAGTCGCGTGCCGCGCACCATTGCAAGAGTTGATTGAGAAATGTGTCGGTAAGCTGCATGCCCTCCAACGTCATCGCAACAAAGAAGAATTCGTACCAATGGGCTTCTTTGTGTGGCCACAAATCGAATTGCAAGCGCGATGCGACAGACATGACCCACAGCCAATTCTTGCCTGACAGAGGAATATCGCTCAGGCCTTTTTTCACCGCTTCTTTGGATGGGTCCTCTGAAAACGCTCGAATGGTCCTGCGATGTGCAGCGCGCGCAATCCCAAGGCAAGTCAATGCCTTGGGCAGACTCTCGCCACTGACTATCGTCTCAAAAATTCTTGCTCCTGCAGGTTGGCCGGACGCACTTGCGGCAAGGTCGAGCAATGCTATGGACTCCGTCCTGAGCGCTTGCATGATGAAGCGCATCGAATCATTGCGGCCTGAGCTACGTGATCGTCGTCTCAGTTGGTCAATGGTACGCATTGGCATGCTTGGTCTTAGCGCCAGCAGAGACGCAATTTCCGGTTCCATAGTGGAAATGACTTTCGCGGTGCCAGTTGCAATACGTTCTTCAAGATCGCTTTGGAATTGCGCTTCTGTGTCCATAAGTTGTTGAGCGCTAAAGGAATCGTCAACGACAGACTGCATTGCAAATTCCTTTGCGACGGGATGCAGCGTGTCGGCAGCCGAGTATGGAAACCAGCTCAATACATTGGTCCAGTTGGCATAGCAATCATGCGGAATTTGTGTGAGCCATTCGTTGGTAAGCCCTTCATAGCGTTGGCGTGTCGATTCCACCGCGCCAGCAAGCCTATGCCAAATTCGATTGGAGTCGATGAGATCCGGCAGGGTGATTTCGAGACTCACTCTCGCCGCGAACTGCCGGTCTGCGGTTACCGCAAGGCACAAGACCTCACTGCCCAGCTCCGCGCCGTTGCATGCGTTGAACTGCGGCACCAGGAATGCACACGCCAGCGCCGCGCATGGCTGGTCCACGACGCAGAATGCATCTTCCAGCCAATGCATGGGCCTTGGGAACAGGTCCATCTGGCGCTCTGGCTCAGCGTCAAAAACAGACAGTTTCATGTTGCCACAGCCGGAAAAGAGGCTCACTTGGCGGCGCAACCTGGAAATTCCTGAACCTCCACGCGTCTGCCATTGGCATCGGTGATCAGGTATTCGATCCGAGTAACGCATCTTGTGGTCGGGCGGGCATAGCTACCATCTGGGCGTTGACCGGTTGCGCCTGCACTCGGTGGCGACTGACTACGCCCAACGTCTGCCACAGCCTGCTGCGCCAACTGAAACGCCTGCCCACCACCCGCAAAGAAAGCCGCAGTGCGCTGCGCCTCATGCCCAAGCCCGGCCTCGATCATCACGCGCATCCAGCCAACGCCATGTCCCTGGACGCTTTGGTCAAACAGTCCACGCCGCTCGGTCTCTGCATGCCCGAGTTCGTGGGCCAATGTCATCGTTAAATTGCCTTGGCTGGTTGAGCGCAAAGGGATTCGCATGGCCCGCTCCCCCGTGGTGTAGATGCCGCCGACTCGCGGGTCAGGGATTTGATCATCCGAGCACAGATATACGTGTGGCATGGATTGAAGCAGGCCCGGAAAATACTGGCGCGCCACGTTGGCCGTAAGTTGCGAAAGCCCGGCATCCTGCCAGCACTGCGCCAAGGCAGTCACGCTTGCCATGGTCAACATGACGCTGAAACTTGCACGCGTTGCACTGGTCAAAAGTAGTTTGCGAAAGTTTGATTGCATGATGTACTCCAACGTTGATCACCACCGGAACCGAAAGGCGAGGTATTCGCCTTTTCCCAGGAAGCAGCCTTTGAGGCTGGTCACCTGCATTTCCAGAATTTCGCCCGGTGTGCGCGTCTTTCCGCGCCAGCGCATGGGGCGGTCCCACATTTTGTGAAAGGCCGCCACCAACTTGTGGCGGCAGGAGGCTTTTATGCGGCCATCCTTGTCCAATACGAGCTGGAAGCCACGTCCCAAGAGACTCAATACGACACGGTCACCGAACGGGGCGCGGTATTCTTCGATCACATCGAAGACGAGGGACCCCTGGTCGCGTTCAGTACCATGCACGATCCCGAAATAGGGGTCCAGGCCCGCACGCACAATCGCCCGCCAGACTTCGCCGTACAAGATTCCATATACATAGTTGATCGCCGAGTTGACCGCATCGGTGGCATGGCGCGTGTGCCGCCCCGGAAACTTCAGTTCCTCGGGCACCAATGTCGCGAAAGCTGCCCAATAGCGAGCTGCGGCCCGGCCTTCGTGGCCCATGGCAGTGGCACGCACCCCGACTGCGGTGGGGTCAATGCCACTGAGCGTCTCTGCGATGCCGCGAATTTCGTCGGCGCAACCGGTCAACTGTATGAAGACCGCTTCATTGGTCCGCTGCCGATACTTGCCAAAGTAGCGGGCCAGTGACGCCTGGTTTGCCACTTTGGCTGAAAGCATATCTAGGCCAATTCGGACGATTTCCGGGTCATTTCTGCGCAACACTTGTTGCTGGCGCACGTTGGAGCGCATGCTTTGCACCGGCTGTGCAATCGCTCCGGGAACGCCGATGAGCGGCGTGAACACGACGGGCACATCGTTTTCACAAAGGCGCATTGTCAGGTCCGCTGACACCGCGATACCCTTGCCTTCGAGGTATGCCATGCGCAGGTTTGCGATGGGACTGCGGAAGATCTCCTTCTTGCGTTTTTTAATTACTACATCGTCTGCGCTGACGGTCACGTAGCAGCCGTTGCTCATCACGTGGAGGCGGCCATCCACCACCAGCACATCGGCTTCTTCTGCAGCTTTGCTGTCAGCGCTCTTCAATAGATTCGCGTCTGCGACGGGAACGTCTGCACTTGAGACAGTGGAAGGTACCGTCATGCCCGGGAGATGGGGCAGGCGCGTGCTTGCGCCAAAGGTCGGATAGGCCCCGGTGATCAGCGCGACCTCTGCTGCGGTCTGTAACTGTCTTGCGGCGTTGCTCATGTCCGGTAGAAACCTGTCGCGCATGCGCCATGCGGCTTCCATTGCTGAGCCCTTGGGCAGTCGCTGCGCTGCCACTTCGTCTATCGCGCTGTCCAGCTTGAGAAGTTGCGCCTGGATTGATTGGGCGTCGTCGATCCAGAAGTAGTTACTGGTGCCACGGATACGGGCGTTTGCGCCCACGAAAGCATTGTGTTGGTCCAGCGGCGTGCCGCTGGCCATGATGTCGATCAAAACCTCAATCGAGCGTTGCGTGGCGGTCAGCCTGGCGGATGGTATGCACGCATCCGTCACTCCAATCTCAAATCCCAGAAAGCTGATGCCGGTTTCCACTTTGCAATAGTGCGTTTTGGCCGGCTTTAGGGTCATGCGCAGCGTGCCTTGCAGGAACTCCGCCATCAACCGCAGGGCGCTCTGGGCTTGCGCCTCCGAATCACACAAAACAACGTAGTCATCCGCATATCGAACGAAAGTGAAACCAGAGCGCTCAAACTCCTTATCCAGCGGGTCCAGATAGATGTTTGCCAGCAGCGGTGAAATGGCTTCACCTTGCGCCACACCCAGCTCGGTGGGGATGACATCGCCAAAGTCGATAATGTCCGCCGCCAGCCAGTGACGGATGAGATGCAGCAGGTCTGCGTCGCCAATGACTTCACCCAGGAGACGCAAGACAATTTCATGGTCGATGGTGTCAAAGCACTTCCGTATGTCGGCGATGACTGCCCAAAGCTTGCCACTGCGGATCATCGAGCGCAGTTTTGCGATGGCGTGGTGCGGCCCCAGGCCGGGGCGATAGCCAAAACTGCTGGTGCTGAATCGTGGCTCAAACAGGGGTTCTATTGCATGCAGGCATGCCGCCTGCACCACACGGTCACGCACACTGGGCACGCGCAAAACCCGGAAATCGCCATCGGCCTTGGGGATGCGCGTGGTGCGCAGGGCACGGCATCGGTATCTGCCCTCCTGCAACTCTTGCAAAAGCTGGTTGATTTCCTGGTCAACCCGTGATCCAAAATCTTCGACCGAGATGCGGTCGGATCCATAGGACAACCTGTTGTGCGACTTCACCCGCAACCAGGCGGCATACAGTGCATCACGCGTCGCAACCTTGCTGTAGAGATCCGCGTTGGGCGGTAGCGCACCGTGGAGGCGCAGCAGCGCATTGCTGAACTGCTTGATAGTGGCCCGGCGCAGCCGTTTTGCGGCCTGTTGCCGAATGTGCTGTGCCAGCGAAAAGTCCGGCTCCGGTGGCCGCACCAAGGTGGTTACCGCCTTTTTTGTGACCCCCGAGCGCACCCACACCTGACCTGGCTCCAATTGCTGCAAGCGCAGGCGTTCGGCCTCCGTCAGCCATGTTGCCTTGGCGCTTGCGGGCAATACGCCCACTGACCCAGCAACCCATAAGTCACAATTGGCATCGAGCCATGGCCTGGCATGCGGCTGCAAGGCTTGATCGCTGGAGAAGGCGAATACACCTATGTGTTTTGCGTGCGCGGTGTACGCGGCAAAGGGTTGCGGGCAATCCTGCGGAAATCCATAGACCACTACAGGCGCTTGCTGCCGCGGTTGCCCGTTGGCCTTCGTAGGCTTGCGGGTCAGCAATGCAAGGGTCACTGCAGCATCCACCATCCAGGCCACTATGCGGTGCTCGATGATCTCGAAATGCTGCTTTTGCATCTCAATCCATACCGTGCCACCCATGTCGAGGTGGCGCGTCAAGTTGACTATGTTGTTGCCCTCGGAAATCGCCCATACGGATGGAAACCGCAGTATCCAGGTCAGTGCATCCGCAATCTTGCCGACGTCGGCCCCAATGCTGGGGTCACAGCACAGCATGTGGGATATTTCTGGCCGCCGCAGGCAAGTTACTATCGCCGCCAAGCCAATGCTGCCTTGCTCGGCCAGTCGGTACGCCATTTCGACCACGGCGTCCAGCGATGCGTCAGAAACTTGTTGCACCACCAGCTGGCGCATGATCTTTTCCAGCAACCCACGCAGTACGATTTTCATTTCGGGCGACTGGGTGAATCGACACAGGGCGCTAGGGTAGGGCCGATTGGCAAGGTCTATCCATAGCAGCGGGGCTTTGTGAAAGTTTCCCTTGGTGCGATCCGTTAACGCTGCGGCGAGACGGCCAAGGTAGTCAACAACGATCACCGGCTGACCCACTTCCTTGGCACGAAAAACGCGTCGCAAGGTGAATTGCGAAACCGCATTCGGGCGGCCCAATACGAGTAGCGGGGCAGGAGGCAGTGGGGCGGGGTTGGGGCTCATGATTGCTTCACCTCACCGTTCCCGGCTACTTGTACAGGCGGCGTTGGGTTGTCCGCACCTTGTAGCAGAGCACGAAGTGGCGGTAGATGCCCGGGTGCCAGGCCCAGTGCGGCGGCATCCCCGTTGGCGGTTGCAGTCTGGCGGATCAATACGACGATGTCCTCGGCGCTGCGCCCGCGCAGCCGCATGACTGCTCCCAACGCAATGGCATTTCTGATCTTTGCTGGCAGCAGACGCGTTGGGTCCAGCAAGTGCAGCACGCGTTTGCCGGTCTTGTCGGCTTTCATCAGCGCGTTGTCGTCTACGTCTGCCAGCTCTGCGGACAAGGCGGGGTGCTCGCGAAAACCGGTCAGCACCGTTTTGCGAACCATCGTTTGATACTGCTCCCAGGACAGAAAAAGTCTGATCTCGGGGTAGCCCGGCTCCATGGCGTTGGCCACAGCCTTACACACCAGGCGATGCTTCTTCGGTGCGATCTTCTTTGGCTTGGCAGCGAGCGAAAACTCGCTCGTTTCCAGGTCATCGAGCGGCGAGAGCTGCTCCATGAGGCGGCGCAAGCTCGCAACCCGGTCCTTGAGGTGATCCAGCAAATCGCGCGTTTCGCGGCGATTCAACACGTACGCGTCCTTCAACTCGCATTTAACGCCGGAAACAAAACAGCGAATCATTTTGAAACCTCGCTTGCACTGGGAAAGTTTGAGTCGTGCTTTTATGTTCCGCATCCCTCTGCGAGGTTTCAAGGTCTTTCTAGTTGGAAACTGCGGCTACACTCCAATTGGAAACGCCGATTGGAAATGGACCATCCGAGCGTCCCCGCGCACCCCGCTTGCTTTGAGGCCACTTGCGGGAGATGAGGAGTTGCCGAGCAAGTTTTCGGCGCCGTCTTTCAGGCTTCATTGCTTTTGGGAGGCAATCCACTCATGGAGTACATGACGATCGGCGAGGTTCGGGCGAACGCTGGCGAGATTCGCGTATGGTTTGAAACGCTAATGGCTAAACCCAGCCTTGTTACAAAAAAGGGTGCTCACCAATGGCAATTTTTTCGTAAATGCCTGGATTGCACACTTGGACCTTCAGCCAACCAATCTCACAACTGGCCAGCACAAAAAATTGTGCATTACAAATTTGAAGTCGAGAAAAAGCTTCGGAGCATCTACACAGGTGCGGGTGCCCCTCTGCCATTCGTTTTTCGCATATTCAGTGAACGCGAAGCGCTCAGTTTACAAATAGTGCTGGATGAAACTTATCCAAAGTTTTGTGGTTATTTTTTGCTAATTCGCGACCGAAGGGATGTCACCGATGACGAGATTAATAAAACTATCTCGGATCGGGATCAAATCGAAAAATTCATTGTAGATTGTGTCGATGCCGAGTTTGATGCATATCTGGCACTGCCCGCCGTAAAGAAAGAATCTCTCGCAAAATTTTTTTTACTGAATGGTCCGGCTTACAATGATTTGATCAATACGCTTACACTGACTGGGGCAAGGAGTTGGATTTTAAATAATCCAGGAAATCCGTCGACAAGGCAAATATTTAATATTCGGATCAATGAAATAGAAAATGATGCAGCAATTGTGAAATCAACTCAGCATTGGTATTTTCGGTATTGGAGTTTGATTGAAAAAAAGTACCCACTGATTTTTCGTGAAACAATTCGTATAACTTATTTTTTGAAAAAGATTGATGGCAGCTGGTTTATTGAAAATCACATTCAGCCAAAATCTATTTCCAGCACGCCACATAGAAATAAGAAGTTATAGATTGTTTTATGAATATTAATTTTCTATAAAGTTTAGTACAATATTACTTTCAAAAATGGAGCCAGAATCAATTTGTTTACAAAATAGCATTGTGCAATTTCATTTTTCGAAAATCTTTGTACAATATATTTTATACAATCAGTCTTATGTAAAGGGTTGTATTCATTGATATTTTTCTAAAGTTGTATTTAGTATTGCAATACATTCATTATCAAAATCAACAACTTACCAGGCTGATGGGGGTTTGTCGAAAACGCGGCTTCGACAGCCCCTAGCCGGGCGCAGACGCAAGGCTAGCAAGGCTTTGATTTGCAAGCGTTTTTTCAGGGGGGCGAAAGGCATAAGCCCCCCGCATGTCGAAAATCGACAGCCATCCAGCGGTCGGGCAAGTGCAGCACAGGGCCAAAGGGCGGCGTCTGGCAGATGGTTTGTCGGCAGCGTGAAGGGTTTTTGGGTGGCAAAACGCGTTTCGACAGAGGGGTGCTGTAAGTTCCTTAGGGGTGCGCACTGGTTGGGCAAGTGCTTGCATCCCAAAGGTTGCAAAATGCAGCCTTGACCGGGCTCTTGCCACCAGAAGGCAAGCGGCGCGCGTAAATCACGCAGCCCTTGCCGGGCTCGCAGTATTGAGGTAGCAGGAAAGGAATGAACATGAACCGCTTTGATCGCATCACCGTCAATCCCGCCATCGTGAACGGGCAGCCTTGCATTCGCGGCATGCGTTTGACCGTCAAGCGTGTGCTGTAGGTTGTGGCGTTGTACCCCGACCGCGACGAGTTGCGCAGTGAGTTCCCCGAAATCGAAGCCGAGGACATCCGGCAGGCGCTGGACTTTGCGGCCTGCAGTCTGGACGACCGTATGGTTCACCTTGAAGCAGCGTGATCGCGGTTTGCCCGCCGGGTGCGCAAGCGTTGGGGCTTGAGTCAGGCCGGGCTCGCGCAGCGCATTGAGAAGGGCATACCTAATTAGGTATAATTGACTTCATGACTACCCAAAGAATCGAAAAGCCTCTGCATTGGATTGGGTCGTCAAAGAAGGATTTATTGGCTCTGCCGGCGGAAGTGATTGACGATTTCGGCTATGCCTTGGGTGCGGTGCAGTTGGGTGCCACTCCGGCTCATGCCAAACCGTGGAAGGGCGAGGGCGCTGGTGTGCTGGAGTTGGTTGAGAACCATCATGGTGACACGTTTCGGGCGGTGTACGCGGTGCGTTTTGCCAGGGCGGTATATGTGTTGCACTGCTTCCAGAAGAAGTCACCGAGTGGCATCCGCACAGCAAAAAGCGATATGGACCTGATTCACGAGCGACTCAAACTTGCCCAACAGCACTACAAGGACCACCATGAACACTAAGGCCAAAGCAAAGGCAGCCGAGATGATTGAAGAGGGCACGAGCAATGTGTTTGCCGACCTGGGTTTGGCTGAACCCGACGAGCGCCGACTGCGCGTGCAACTGGCTATGCGCCTGAATGACTTGCTGCAAGCCGAAGGCTTCACCCAAGCCGCGGCGGCCAAACGTCTGGGCCTTGCGCAACCCCATGTGTCGGAATTGAAAAATTACAAGCTCGGCCGTTTTTCCAGCGAGCGACTGCTGCACTTCATCACCTTGCTCAACCGCGATGTCGAAATTTTCATTCGACCTAGCGCCAATGTGAAAGAGAACCATGCTGGTACGGTGATGGTGTGGGCTGCGGCGTAGCGGAAATGGGCTAAAAATGAACCGCTTTGACTGCACCAAAGTCAACACCACGATAGGGAGCGGGTATGCGGTGCTCACACGCAGCATCAAGGATTTTCGCAAGCTGTCAGGGCTTCGGCTCCTGGAGTACGCGCTTGGCGGCTGACATCGTGGACTGTGGATTAGGCGACAAGGAGTACAGCATATGTTTGAAAATGAAGCGCGTTTGCGCGAACTGGGTTTGAAGGCCGCTGAAGGGACGTTGGCAGAGGCTGAGCTTGACGAGCTGGACCAGCTCGTCAAGGCCAAGCGGGCCGCCAAGGCCGAGCGGGTGCATGTGGTTGCCCGCCTGCGCGAGACGGTGGTGGCCAACGGCATTAACGTGAAGGATTTGTATGCTGCCGCTGAGATTGTGGCAGTAGCCCAAAGCCTAGCTGCCAGCAAGAAAGGGCCACGGGCGGGCTCGCCGCGGTCGCGCCGGTCGGGGGCGGTGCTGATCGAAATGGACTCCACGCACTCCAAGGGCGCGGCCGTGCGCTACTGCCAGGGGCAGGCACTGCCCAACTATGTGCCGCTGGCTTTTAAGAAGCTCGACGACGGCAATCTGGAGGCGAACCTTGCGCGTTTCACCACCGACGAAGGCCGGGCCCACTTTGCTACAGCCGAGGGTGCGCGTGAGTTGGCGCGGTGGATGAAGTACATCAAGAACCGCCAGGTGAACGTCAAGTACCGGGATGCTCCCGCCAACGCTGCCTGAAAGTAACCATGTTTGAACACGAAGAACGATTGCAAGCGCTGAGCCAAAAGGCCATGGATGGCACCGTGACGGACGAGGAGTTTGCCGAGCTGACGCAGCTCTCTTGTGCGAAGAAGCAGCTGCGTGACGCGCGCTCAGGGCTGATCGCACAATTGCAGCAGAGCGTGCAGACGCAGCACATTGCCATGCTGGAGCTGTTTTCCGAGCAGGAAGTTGCCGCAGCGGCAGCCACCATCAGGCTGCCAGCGCAGTCTGTATCGGTGGCCCCTGCGGTGGTGCTCAAGCCCAGCAAGCCCAAGCCTGTCGAGTCCGCATCGGATATATCCGCGACTGGTACATGGGTGCGCCAGAAGCGCGGCCTGGTGCTGGTGGAAATTAAGAAGCCTGGTGTGCAGGGCTTGCCGTGCCGCTATTGCAAGGGGCAAACCATGGCCTTCTATGTGCCACCGGCGCTGAAAGCACTGGATGACGGCAACCTTGAAGCCAATCTGGAGCGCCACACCACCGATGCAGGCAGGGCTTACTTTGCTACCGCCGATGGGCAGGCCGAGTGGGCGCAACTGGTGCAGTACATTCGCACGGGCAAGCTCAAGCGTGTGTCTGAAGGCGCATAGTCGGTAGGGCAGAACAACGTCGATATCGCTATCAAAATCGTAGCTTCTCACGCTTGCTGAATAAGCGCTGGAGCACGTTTTTTGTCAGAACAACGCCTCACAAAAATATCGCCAATTTCGCCCCGTTGTTGCTGACAGAGACCTGTCCGCTATCGCAATACCCCCAGCGCAAAGGGCAGGCTGAGCATGCCCAGCAAGGTGGACAGCGTCACCAGTCCGGCCACATAGGCACCGTCATAGCCCATCCGGGCAGCCAGCACGTAGCAGCTCGACGCGGTGGGCAGTGCCGAAAACGCCAACAGCATGGTGGACTGCGCGGCATCGAGGCCAAACGCGGCGCTCACGCCCACGGCAGTCAGCGGAAGCAGCAAGTGGCGAATAGTCAATACCGAAACTGCCAATGCCTTGCCGCGTGTCAGAGCATGCAATTGCATACCAGCCCCCGCGGACATCAGACCCAATGCCACCGAGGCCGCGCCAATGCGGTTGACGGTGGGCTCCAGCCAGCTCGGAAGCGCGAAACCGGCCAGGTTGGCCACCAGTCCGCCTGCGGTGGCGATGATAAGGGGGTTGCGCACCAGCTCTCGCAGGAAGCCGCGCTCTGCGTGCCGCGCCATCGGCCACACCGCACCCATATTGAAAAGTGGAACACACACGCCGATGAGCACCGCGATCAGTTGTACTCCCTGTGGTCCGGCGATGCGCTCAGCCAGTGCCAGTCCAATGAATGAGTTGAAGCGAAATGCGATCTGCGCGCTACCGGCGTGGTCACGTGCGGAAATTGAGCGACCCAGCAGTGGCAGGTAAGGCAACAGGTAGGCCATGGCGATACCGCACAGGCCCAAAGTCCAGCCCGCGCCCATCAGCCTGGAGGCCGTGGCCAGGTCCAGCGGGTTGCGCACAATGGAGTAGAACAGCAGCACCGGGAACAGGAAGAAATAGACCAGTGCCTCCACTTGCTCCCAGACCGCGCGATTCAATGCGGTGTGGCGGCACAACAGATAGCCGCACAGAATGAGGGAGAAATCCGGGAGCAGAAGTTGCGCATAGTTCACGCGGTGAGAATACCAGCGATCGCTCCGTGCGTTAGGATGCACAGTTGTGTGTTGACTTTGAAAAAACTACAGGAGATTGAAACCATGTTCCGTCGTCAGTTGTTGGTACTTAGCGTTGCCGTCATTTGCGGATCGGCTTTGGCGCAGGGTTATCCAAACCGCATCATCAAGTTGCAGGTGCCGTTTGCACCCGGTGGCACCACCGACATCATTGCCCGTACCATCGCCGACCCGCTGGGCAAGGCGCTGGGCC
>JAIFLV010000092.1 GCA_020048895.1 Rhodoferax sp.
ATTGCTATCACTTGAGTTAGACCCCCTAAAAATGCAAAGTCTGACAGGATTCAAATGGATAACATCTATCTCATTGAACGCTCATTAGTATGACGGGCCTGGGAAGGTAGTACACCGAACCTCGGCTGACCTTGAGCAGCTTGGCCTGGTGGACCACTGGCAACTGGTGGTTTCGGTCAATCATGGCTTTGCGCTCAGCAATCCCGCTTTGGTGAGCGCGCTGTTTAAAAAATCCAGCTCCAGTGCCTGCTGGCCAATCTTGGCGTGTAGCGGTACCAGATCAACCGGGGTTTCAACGCCGACGCCGCCACCAAAAACGTTGGCAGCTTTCTCCAGCAGTTGGTTCTTCCAGTCGCTGATCTGATTGGGATGCAGCTCGAACTGCTTGCACAGTTCAGCCATCGTCTTGTCCTCACGCAAAGCAGCAAGGGCCACTCGTGCCTTGAATGCAGGCGTGTGCGTACGGCGTGTACGTCGCGCTGATTTCTTCACCATCGAAAACTCCTGTCTGTCCAGCCGTCAACGGCTGAACTTTAGGCCCAGAGTGTCCACTTAAAGAATTGTTCAGATTTGCGCGACCACCTCTGTCAACACCGATTGACAGTTAGTGATGGATTCCTATGTTTCATTGGACAAATCGGTCTCAAATCAACTTAATGCGAATACCGCCAATTCGAATACAAAACATTGGCATCAAGGATCGCCGTGTACCGCGCTGAACCTGCCATCAGTACTCCAGGCCGAGTTCCTGCGACAGATCCGCCAGTTCCTGTAAGGCCTCTTCGGATCGCTGCTTGAGCTGGCGCTGAAAGCGCATCAACTCGGCCCAATGGGATGGACGCTCCTGTCGGTTGAAGTGGATGAAATCGCATCTCCCCTTTGGCACATTTCGATGCCGTTAGAGGTGGGAGCGTCCATCCCATTGGGCCTTATGGCGACAGAACCAAGAATTCCAGCGCAGTGGGCCACATCGAACAACACACCCATGCCGTTTGCCCCCCTCAGTGTTCAGCGGCGGAAAAAATGCCGCAAATTCAGACCGGCTGCGGACACCGCGCCCAGATACAGAACCATAGCGCCCGCCACGTATCCTGACAAAATAGCTATACGCTTGAGGCTCTGAGCCTGCAGGTCTACCCAAGAAACCGATTGCGCAGCCCACTGCAGATATATCACTAATAAAGCGCTGCCCGCCAAGACCTGCAATGCAAAGTGCCCCCAGCCAGGCTGTGGCCGATATTTCTTGCGATGGATCAATCCAAAAAGCAGCAACAAGGCATTGATCGTCGCCCCAAGCCCGATGGACAAAGACAAGCCGGCATGGCGAAACAGAGGCACAAAGGCCACGTTGAGCAATTGCGTAATCACCAACACCAGTACTGCGATCTTGACCGGCGTGCGGATGTCTTGACTGGCGTAGTAACCCGGCGCCAATACTTTGATAGATACGATACCTACCAGCCCAGCGCCCCAACCCATCAATGCAAAGGTCGTCTGGGCCACATCATATTCGCTGAATTTTCCATAGTGGTACAGCACAACCACCAAAGGTTGGGCAAAGATCAACAAACCAATTGCACAAGGCACGGCCAACAGAACCACGATGCGCAAACCCCAATCAAGCATCGCTGAATAACTGTCTGCGTCGCTCTGCGCATGAGCTGCTGCTAGTTGCGGCATCAATACCGCGGCCAATGCCACGCCGAGCATGGCCGTAGGGAATTCCATCAACCGATCCGCATAAGTAAGCCAACTCACACTACCTGTTTGCAAATGGGAGGCTATCTGCGTATTGACGAGAAGAGAAATCTGGGCGACGCTTACGCCCACAAGCGCAGGAAACATCAAGGTCGTGATTCGTTGGGTGGCTGGGTCTTGCCAAGCTGTGCGGATATCACGCCAATGCAAGCTAACACGCGGCAACATGCCGATACGGTGTAAAGCCGGAATCTGCACCGCCAATTGCGAAATACCACCCAGGATCACGCCAACAGCCATCGCGTAAATGGGCTCCACACCGCGATCCCGCAACGCTGGTACTAACAACCCAGCTGCGCCAATCATGCAAACATTGAGAAGCACAGGCGTTGCGGCGGGGATGGCAAAACGCTTCCAAGTATTTAGTACACCTGATGCCAAGGCAACCAGCGACATAAAGCCAATATACGGAAACATCCAACGCGTCAGACTCACAGCAACTGCGTAACCCTGTGGATCCCGCTGCAAACCACATGCCATGGCAAAAACCATCAAAGGCGCCGCCAATATGCCAATAACGCAAACCGTGACCATCAACCAAGCCAGCAAGGTTGCCACTTTAGTGATGAACTGGCGTGTGGCTTCGTCGCCCTGTTCGGCCTTGGTGGCCGCCAGCACCGGCACAAATGCCTGGCTGAATGCGCCTTCGGCAAACAGACGGCGAAACAGATTGGGGATGCGAAAGGCCACATTGAAGGCGTCGGTCATGGTACTGGCGCCGAAAGTGGCTGCCACCAACAGCTCACGCACCAAGCCAGTGATTCGGGACAATAGTGTCCACAAGGACACGGTATAAGCAGATTTAAAGAGACTCACAGAGCTTTCAGTGTAGCCTGCCCGAAGAAACTCCCAAAGGCTTGGACAGGTGGATTTACCTCACAAGAAGGCAGTTCTCGCTTGTAACAAGACCAAAGCCGCTGAACGGTTTGACAAGATGGAAGCCGTTGTAGTTCCGTCGCCGACAAGGGCATTGTGGAAACGGGGTAACGACTTTAAGGATGGCTTCCAAAAATAAAATGGAAGCCATCCTGGTTAAACCACATCAAACGATCAGAACCAGCTTCCCGGAACTGTTTTGTTATAAGGTATTTCACAAATAATGGGCTGTAGCACCAAGCAGTGTTCCTTGCGCTGCAGCCCCAGGAAAATCAGAAGATCACTGATTTCAATACCAGCGCTGCCATTGTTCACCAACAATACTCACATATTCTCCCCAGCTGTTTGTGCCTGGTGGACGCGTTGCGGCAGCATCGCCAGCACCAACCTCTTCAATTTCCAGCATATTCAATTCTTGCATTTTGTTTACTCTTTCAAATTCGGCACCAGATTCGCCCTGATGCCATCGGCGTTCCCGGTCAGCATGACCGAAATTCTTGAACTTTGTCCACGTCACTGTCCCGCACCACTCGCCCACGGTCCAGCGTCACCACCCGCTCCGCAGCTGATATGGTGGTGGGCCGATGCGCCACAATGATTCGGGTCACGGGCAGTTGTTTGACTGCCTCGTTGATCAAGCTCTCGCGCTGGGCGTCCAGGTGGCTGGTGGCTTCGTCCAGAAACAGCAGCCTGGGCCTTTTGTAGAGGGCTCTGGCCAGCAGCACACGTTGCTTTTGCCCGCCCGACAAGCTGCTGCCCATGTCGCCCACCAGGGTGTTGTAGTTCATGGGCATGGCCGCGATGTCTTCATGGATCGCCGCCATATGTGCGCTTGCGACCACCCGCTGCATATCGGCTTGGTGGTCAAAGAAGCTGATGTTCTCCATCAACGTGCCGGCCAGCAGCAGGTCGTCTTGCATCACCGCGCCAATCAGTGGCCGGTAGTCGGATGGCCCCAACGTTGCAATCGACACCCCGCCAAGGCTGATCTCGCCTTTGCTGGGCGACAGTAGGCCCAGCATCAACTTCAACAGGGTGGTTTTGCCGCTGCCCGAGCCACCCACAATGGCCACGGATTCACCGGCCTGGATAGTCAGGTCTACCCCCTGCAGTACCCAGGGGTCCGATTCACTGTAGCGAAACCAAACGTCGCTTAACTTGAGCGTCATGTCAACGGGTGCCATCAGTCCCAGGGCCTGTGGCTCGGGCGCGGCCTGCACAATATCCGCCAGGCGCGCGCCCTGCACCCTGAGCATCATCAGCTCCACCAGTTTGTCGATCAGCGAGTGCACGCGCTGGGCGAAGGTGGTTTTGTAACTTATGAAGGCGGTCAACATCCCGACCGTAAACTGGCTGTCCATCACCAGGCGGGCGCCGATCCAGACGACGATGATGTTTTCCAGAGCCGACAGTATCTGGTGCGCTCCCTGAACGCCGATATTGAGCTCCTGGCTGCGCAAGACCTTGTTCATGGAATCGACCACCGCATTTAGCCAGCGGCCTGTGCGGTCGGCCTCGTGCCGGAACAGCTTGATGGCCTGCACGCCACGGACCGACTCCAGGAATATTGTTTGCTCCTTGGCCTGCAACACAATCAGGTCTTCGTTGGCGCGGCGCAGGGGGCCGTAGCTGATCCAGCGCAACACTCCGTAGAACACTAGGGCGGCCAGCACCACCGCGCACAACAGAGCGCTGTAATTGGCCATCACCACCAGCATGGCCACCGCCATCACGCCGTCCACCATGGCTTCGACAAAGCTGGTGGTCAGCGCCTTTTGAATGGTATCTATGGACCGGAAGCGGGACAGCACGTCGCCCAGATGGCGTTTCTCAAAGTAACTGACCGGTAGCTGCATTAAGTGGCTGAACACATTGGCCACCCACTGCAGGTTGACGTGGGTGGCCATGTACAGCACCACATAGGAGCGCACGAGGCCAATCACGGTTTGCACCACTCCCAGTAGGCCGAAGCCGAGCGCCAGCACGGTTAGCAAATTACGATCCGCGCTGACGATGGCAAAGTCGATCACCCACTGCATGAAGAAGGGCACAACCAGCACAAACACCTCCAGCGAGCCGGCCAGTAGCAGTATTTGAACCAGTGAACGCTTGAGTCCGGTGACGCGGCCCATCATTTCCCGCAGGCGCACCTTTTGCGTCTCGTCGCGCTTTTCAAACTGGTCTGTGGGGATCAGTTCCAGCGCGACCCCGCTAAAGTGGCTTGAGACTTCGGCCAGCGAGAGTTTCACCAAGCCTCTAGCCGGGTCGTGTATCTCCACCATCTGGCCCCGGATGCGGCACAGCACCACAAAGTGCTTCATGTCCCAGTGCAGAATGCAGGGCAGCTTGAGTTGCTTGAGGTGATCCAGATCCAGCTTGAGTGCCCGGGGCGCCAATTGCAGCGACGTGGCTATGCCCATTACGGTTTTGAGCGCAGCACCTTTCAGGCTCATGCTAAAGCGCTGGCGCAGTGTCGCCAGATCGACCCGGTGCCCGTGGTAGCCAGCCACCATGGCCAGGCAGGCTAAGCCGCACTCGGCGACTTCGGTTTGCAGTATGAGCGGTAGCTGGTTGGTCCAGGAAAAATGCAGACGATCGGTCAATGAACGAGTCCCTTGCGTGGCTTGGGTATCGCTCACAGTTTGCCTTTCAGCGTGAGCAAGGACTCAAACATCCACTCGATGATGCGACGAGTGTCTTGCAACACATCTGCTTCCAATTGCATGCCCGCGCTTAGAGGCAGGGCTTTGCCATAAGCATTCACGCTTTGGCTGACGAGTGTGACGGTGATGCGGTACATGCCCTCGCCACCGAACTGTTGACCAAGGCTAGCTAGCGTGATGGGGAGCTCTTGGCTGCTGATGGGGCTACGGGAAACCTCAAGCACTCTGCCTTCAAACTGACCGAATTTTTGATATGGGTAGGCCTCGTAACGCATACGTACGGTTTGCCCAGCCTCAACAAAGCCAGCGGCCCGACTTGGCGCATACAAGTGGGCCTGCAACTGTGCTCCGTGAGGCACGATACTGATCAGGGTTTGGGTCCCCACTGTTTGGCCTACATTGGCCAGCAGTGTTGTGGCCACTCCACTGACAGGGGCGGAAACGATGATCTTGCGTTGTGTTTGCAGGTTGATTTGCATCTGCTCTATTTCGCTGGCAGCGCGCCTGAGTTGCTCTTGCTCTCTTGCCGCACGGGTATCCAGTTGCGCCAGATCACTTCGGAGAGATTCAGCTTGACGGGTAAGCTGGATGCGCGATTGTTGAAGTGCTTGTAGACGGCCTCGCTGGTCTAGCATTTCGTCACGGCGCTGCTGCAACGCCAAATCGGAAGCAAATTTTTGCTCAGTCAGGTTTTGCCAACGCTGGAGTTGGGCCGCACTAGAGGCTACGCGCTCACTTTGGATGCCAATTTGTTGCTCAAGTTGCGCTAACTCACTTTGCAATGAGTGGAGATTTGCAGTGGTCTGCTGACGTTGCTGCTCGGTGAGCTGGGCTTGCTTGGACTTTTCATTCCGCAGACTTTGTTGCTGAGTGCGCAGAGAGTCATCCAGTGCCGCACTGGCTGATACTGCTGCGCCATTGGACTGCCCCAGTTGTCGCTCCGTGTTCAGTACAAACAACACTTGACCGGCTTCAACGCTTTGGCCTTCCTGAACGTGCAGCTCAGTAACGACCCCACTAGCAGGCGATGAAATCCGGATGAGCCCAGCGTCTGGGACTAAGTGGCCCTGTATATGGGCGCGTTTGGAGTACTGTCCAAAGAATAGAAATGCGAGGATAACTAACGCACAGCCCAAAGCAAGCGAAGTCAAAAAACCGAACGAGGCGGGCCGAACCAAGACTATCTGACCAATGTCTTGATTGCGCTGTGACTCAAGCGCGGGCTGGCGGAATAGGGGGATAGGATTGTCTGACACGGCTTACTGCCCCGCGTCACATTGCATGTTGTACAGAATGGAGACTCTCTGCGTCACAGAAATGCACAGCGACGTCTGCCATTGCAGAAGCGCCCGAAGCAAATGATTGAAGTCGATGAAGGCGCACATTGCTCCGCTGCTGGGCAATGGCCAAGTCGTAAACATTATTCCGAAAAACTATCATTTCTCCCTCTGCCAGCACTTTGATGTGCTTTGTTTTCAACAGGGTTGGAGATTGCAGGAGAAATCCAGACTTGGGTATCCCCCATTTTGGGGATTTTTCAAATTTTGTTGTGTCGAAACGACGGGTGAAAACTTGGGCTCACATTTCACGCATCGAAGCATGGGGGAGCACATCTGCACGCAGGTTAGTCATCCCGCGGGAGTCAACGTGACAATTGGTGCAGGAGGAAGCGTGCACACGCCGCTCGGTATTGGAATAGGTATTGATGGCGGAGTTGTACTCGACACCAACAAGAATGCTTGTTTCTATTCCAATGTTTGCTATACGGTTGGCCCGGGCATTTCGGGTTCTTTGGGTGTGGTCGGTTCGATTGGCTCCGGACAGGCGTCAACTGGCACAACCGAATACAACGGGGCCTCCGGTCTTCGACAGTTCCGAGTCGATTCCGCTCCTTTTTGAAGTCGTGCCTCAATGAAATCAAGCACTTAGCGTTGATTTTCAAAAGTAACTGGTAAATATTCGGTGAACCCGTAGCCCCTACTGGCAAAGTGAGGCGGCGAAGTTTTTGCGTAGCGGATAGAGCCAGATATCTTTGGCCGGGATGAGGACCTTGTGGCTGGTGGATTTCTTTCCGCGCCCTGTCGTTCGACCGACATTGATCCAGTTGGCGGCCTTATAGCAAGTGCCTTTGTGGCGTTCAAATTCCACAAAGGTTTCCAGTAATACTGGCGAGTAGCCGTAGCGGCTGAGCCAGTCATTGGGTAACTGGCGAGCGGCGAGTGACAGAATCTTGGACGCCAACCCTTTGCATTCGATCCAAGGCAGAACCAGGAAGCGCGCGTTGTTGATAGCCATCGAAACTCACTGCTTTCAACCACGCTGTGAGATATCCATGACCTTGACTGAAGCACGCAAACAATTCCTGAGACATTGCGGATCGGCGATTAGCTTGTCCCCCCATACTATGCGAGCGTACTGCAGCGACCTTGACGACACCCTAAGCTACTTCGGACTACGAAAAAAACTTGAATCCGTCGAGAAGGATCACCTGCGTCAGTACATCCGCCACCTCAGAGAGCATCGGCGGTTCAAGGAGACCACGATCAAGCGAAGACTGGCAAGCCTAAAGCTGTTGTTTAAATGGGCTATGCAGGAAGAGTTCATTAAGACAAACCCTTTTGATTCGCTCAATGAACGCATCAGACTCCCGAAGCGTCTTCCGAGGGCGCTGGACCGCGGAGACCAAGCAACTCTGCGAAAGGCGGTTGCGATCCAGTCGCGGACTGACAACTTCGACATTGTTCGCGGCAAGACGGCAATCCATTTGCTGCTCGATACCGGGATCCGGGTTGGCGAACTTGTCGCCATCAACCTCAACGACCTGTCGCTTGCAAACGGCTGCTTGGTGATCAACGGGAAAGGAAATCGGCAGCGTCTTGTGTATCTTTTGCAGAAGCCGTTGTATCGAAAAATAGAGCAGTACCTGACGCGGCGCAACTCAGTGTCAACATGCACCGAAAAGCTGTTCGTTACCTCCGGCGGGAGTGCGATCTCGACACCCAACGTACGAGTCGTATTAAGAGACATTGCCAAGAAAGCAGGCATCGCCAAGCATGTCACGCCCCACATGCTGCGCCACACCTGTGCCACGCAATGGTTGGAGTCGGGCCTGGATATTCGGTACGTACAGAAATTACTCGGCCATCAAAGCATCTCCACAACGGAGATCTACACCCACGTCTCGGATCAGGGGCTACGCGAGGCGCTTGCCAGGGCAGGAGGACGCAAAAAACGATAACTAGGAATTATGAAGCACCGGATTTGGATTATTGCGCTGATCGACGATCCATTTGATCCACCAGGCGAGGGCCGCTTTGGCGGCGGACAGAGTTTCATTTTCGATCTCGGCAGGGGGTTCGTCAGACAAGGATTTGACGTCACCTATGTAACGCAACTCAACGCGCCGACGAAGCCGCGGTTTGAACGGCTCGGTCCTCGGTGCCGCATACATCGGCTCGAGGCGGGAGAGGCTCGCTACAGAGCGGGCGAGGAAGCCGCGATGAATATCGATGTCCTCGCCAGACTGACCGCCGAACTCATGGAAATTGCCCCCGCGCCCGAGATGATTCATGCCCAATACTGGGTATCTGGCGCCGTAGCCGTGCGCGTGCGCGCGTCTCCGTCCATTCCAATATTCCTTTACCCAATGTCCTTTGGTCGCGCCAAGCAGGCGGCTGGAGAAACGCGTGGCCCATTTGCGGAACTGCGAGAGCGGATCGAACCCGATGTCCTGGCGGCATGCGACCACATTGTGGTCGGAACGCCCGACGAATGCGCCCTCTTGCGGCGCCACTACGAAAAGGTGCGCAATGAGCAGATCCTACTTGCTCCACTATGGTCCGACGGGCAGCTCTTCAGCCCGCGGCCTGAACCCGCCGATCATTACGTTCACCGGGCGGCTAGACGCTTCGCAGAAGGGATTTGACGTATTTCTCGATGCGATCGAGCTCGCGGCCAGTACCTCCAAGTCACTCTTCTCAGCGTGGCTCGTTGGCGGAGCGGTCGAGGAAGCGGAGGCCGTCCTAGCGGAGGTCGCTCGACGCCCACGGTTGGCCAAGATGCATTCGTCCGGGCGATTCCAACTTTGGGGTCGGGTTGATTCCGATTGTTTGCCTGAACTCTTCTCTCGAAGCACACTGGTGGTCATGCCGTCGCGTCGGGAAACTTTCGGGCTGGTGGCCGTGCAGGCAATGCTTTGCCATACCCCTGTAGCCGCCAGCTACGTCGGGGGGCTGAAGCACACCGTTGTTCACCGCGAGACCGGCGCACACTTCGCACCCGGGGACGCAGCGGCGCTTGCTTTTGTTATTACCGCGTTGGTGAACAACCGGCCGCTCGCCGAATGGCTTGGACACCGAGCTGGAAGCTGGGCTTCGCGGGCGTTTGCACACGACAGTCCGGAAAGTGGATTCCATCGTATTCTCAAAGTCCAAGCCGGTGATAGCGTCGATCCGCATCCGATCGAGGACGCCGCAGCCGCGCTTTCCCAGATGGAAGAGAGAGAAGCGCTTGCATGGATGGCTCCGGGCACCTCGCTCACACCGGTCAGTACTCAGGGGCACAACATCACGTTTTGCGCCTTGTCCGCATCCGGGGAATCATCTTTTCTGAAGGCGTTCACGTTACGCCCCGACTATGACCTATCTGTCTATCGTATAGGGCTGCACCTAGTTCCTGCGGATTGGCATGTACGATTGCATCGCAGTCTCGCGGCCGCCGCGTCGGAGTTCACCGTTCCGCTGCTCAGAAATGAGGGCCGCTTCGTCAACTTCAGCTGGGCTGAGCCGATCAGCGTAGCACCCCAAGAAATTCTGCAACTGGCACGCGGGTACGGCGAAAGCCTGGCCCCGCCATCGCGCACCGCGACGGAAGCATGCACGGCGGCAGCCGAGCGCTTTCTTGCGTCGAGAAGCTGGCGCGATCTGACGCGTTTTGATCGGGCTGCGGCGTGCTTGAATGCTCCGCTCACCGGGAACTCAAACGTCTTTGTGCGCTGCGATCCCAGAGTCGAAATTGCACGGCTGCGGCTTCATGCAGCACAAGGCTGTTGGCCGTTGTCCAGGAGCACGCTTGCGGAAATACTCGTAGTCCTCGATGCCGCCGAGAGTCACGCTCCCAAAGGAATCCTCACTGTTGGGCTGTGCCACGGCGACCTCACAGCAGATCATGTTCGCGTGATCGATGACCGACACATCCTCTGCGACCTTGAGGAAACACGATATGCATTCGGTGACCTGAATGCCGCAGCGCTGGCGCGCGACGCGCTTGGTTCAGAAGGGATAGGCCCGGCATCGGTCGATGCCGCCATCGACATTCTGAGCGCCACGCGCGACGACGAGATACTTGGAGACGTGAAACTTGTCATGAACGATGTCGGCCTGCGGCATGCAAAGTCTTGCTGCGCTCATGTACGCCGGCCACATATCCATGGCTACCGCCTTGACCGATGCGCGTTGCACCGGCGTGAGCGTCTCCAGCAAACCTACCGCCGCCTCAAGCTTTCGCTCTGGCACCAAGTCAAGTACCCGCGAGCGGTCTATGTCGGTCAGGATGCTGGCGTAGGTGTGACCCCTCTCGGAACTCTTCTCATCGATGCCAAGGTGCGAAATCGCTTCCTCGGTACGGCGCAGCATGCCGCGCTCCACGGCGCTGACCATGATGGCGTTGACCGTGCTCCAGGAGAGTCCAGTGAACGTGCATACGGCTTGCGTGGTGGGGCAGGCTTGCAGCAGTTTGATGACAAATCCGGCCATCATGGTGGTCACCCGGCTGTAGCGCTCTGCCCACGGGACGGTCAACTCTTCGACCGTGCCGTCGCTGTACTTGAGCTGGGGGACGCGTGCCTTGATAAGCGTCTCGAACTGGCAGGTGTCAAGGTGTCGCCACTGGCGTTCGCTCCACCCGTTGAAGTGTGCTCTCTTGGTCGCATCCGTCGGGTCCGCCCACACCTGGCCCTTCTTCAAAACCACTTCGACCACTACACACTGGTCTGCCAGAGAAAGGTCCACCTTCTTGACCGACCAGGGCGACTTCAGCCCAAGAAGCTGCTCATACAGCGCGGTGTCCTTCATGATGTTCTTGATAGTTTTGAAAAACTGGATTGTCCCGGAGCGAGCAAAAAATCACAGTGAAATTGATGAAGAGCCCCTTTAGATAGCGTCGGAAAAGCCCGACCCGTCAAATCGTATCAACAGAAAAGGCTAAATCGCACTTTCTATCTGTAGGATATTCCCCTATGCATAACCCAATTTTTGGGGATGGACAGCTGGCCGCATTCGCGTTAGGCCCGTCGGTAAGAATCGTGCAAAATCGGCCACAGTGATCGACTCCTATAGTGGCAAGGTTGTGCAAGTCGGCATCGCCCCCGGCTTTAGGTCTGTCGGATATTCACCAAATCGCTTGAGCTTGCTGGTGGCATATGGACTTAGGAATGCTAGATCGGCCGCACGGACATTGATGCCCTTCGATTTCAATGCGTGAAGGGCTTGGGTCTGATCCACTACGTTTTGTAGCGCAACGGCATTGGTCATAAGTTCGTTGTAGACAATCGCTTTTTCCTGATCTGCTGGACTATTTGACCGCAGATGGCTGCCAGCACCAAACGCGAGGTGCTTGGCGAATTTGTGGTGCCGCTCGACCTTGGTCGTTCCCTTGTGGACCGTACGGCGCAATGATTCGTCCATGATCCATTCCAGCAAGTAGATTGTGCGCACCGCGATTCCGAGTTCCTTCAAGGCCAAAGCAAATCGATTCTTCGTGCTGTAGCTGTTTATCTTCGCCAAAACCACAGAGGGTGCGAGCGTGCCACTTTGGATTGCCAGCGCAAGTTGCACTAACTGGGGATAGTGCTCATGGATTAGCATCCAGTTGACCGTTCCGGAAAACAGCGAGTTGATCCTTGAGTACCTCTCGGCGTTATCAGACCGATACAGTGTCAATGTGTGCCAACGCCAAATGCGCGGCATCGGCTCAATTCCCAACAGACACGCCAGACCGAAGACAGCTGCCGACTGGCCATGTGTGTCCGCATGCAAGCGATTGGGCCGTACGTCTGAAAGACTCAGAAGCAGGGCATCCAGAATGTGCGTCGCCTCATAGGTTCCGCAGGCGATGAAGCGACTGAACAGCGCGATGTAGTTGTCCGCCACGTGTCGATAGACGATACCACCGGTTTTTCCGTAACGGATGTGATGTTCAGCAAGCAGGTTGTCTTCATACGTTTCGAAATGGGTGCCATCGGCTGCAGCGGATCGGCCCGTGCCCCAATGCTGTGGGAACTCGAATTGCGCATACAGATTGATCAGATCTGCCGAGGCAGCACGTAGCGGTGGTGGGTATCCTGAATTTGAGGGTCAAGACGGGATGGGAGTTCGAAGTGCCTGCCCCATTGAGCCCAGTGTTCTGTGTTGGAAATCGCCTCCAATACAGCCCGCTCAGGCATATGCGCCATCATCTGCCTTTCAAGATCAATTGCAGTCTCTGGTGTACCTACTGCACTAAGCCGACTTACGACTGGCCGTCCATGTCTTCCTCGCTGCAGGTATGCCCGTTGGCCGGTGCCCACGGTAGAATCCAAAAACCAAGCCTTCCGTTCAAGAGCACTTTTGACGGCACGGACTAATCCGTCGGCACCATCGTTCCATCCATGTGCGTTGGCGAATGCCGCGACCGCGCCGGAGTCTGCCGCCCTGAATGGCAATTGGTCCCAGAATCTATCAAAGCTCTGCGATCCGCTCACGAAAACCTCACCGGCCTTGATGGCGTTTGCCAGCTCAAGAATAGCAATAACTTCCAATTGACGTCTGTTGAAAATCCGTTTGTCGTTGGGATGATCATGAACGAGGGGATGCCATTCGCGCGGCAAGTTGTTTGGAGCCACGTCATCAATGTTTATGTAATCACTTTGCGACGCTTCACTTTTTGTTAGCGGCTGTGTAGGAAGGCGCAAATATGGCGGAGTTTCGCATTTGCGCCGACAAATGGAAAGGGCCCCGAAGGGCCTGGCATTGAGTGAAAGGGTGGCCCGCTAGTCAGAACAGATCTTTGTCTTCAAGGGTGAAGTCGGTTGAGCTTGTGACCTCAGTGCGGTCATCCTGCAGGTATTGCTGGATCTGCAGTAGGTAGCGGCTGTAAATAACTTCCCGCAAGTCATCCAACAGTTCGACCACGGCACAAGCCTGCGCAGGGGTCCAGTCATCCTGAATCAAGAATGGAAGTCCGCGTTGCAAGCCAGATGGCAGATGGAGTTTCATGATTTGACCTTCTTGCGCTTTGATTCGGCCTGCTCGGCGCGTTCGAGGGCTTCCTTGAGCCGGTAGGACTCACCCTCGATGGGGATTACCTCGGAGTGGTGGACCAAGCGGTCAATCAGCGACACCACGCAGGCGGCATTTGGAAACACCGTATTCCAATCGGCGAAGGCCTTGTTGGTGGTGACCATCGTGCTCTTGGACTCGTAACGCCTGCTCACCAACTCAAACAGTAAATCTGCATGTCGATTGGAGTACGACAGGTAGCCGATCTCATCGATGACCAACAAATCCGGACTGGCGTAATGATGCAGCCGACGTCTCAGTGCTGCATCACTGTCCAGTGCGGCCAAATCACCCAACAGTTCGCCGGCGGTGGTGAAGCGAACGGTGTGGCCCTGCACCAGGGCCTGATGGGCCACGTTCCTGGCCAGCATCGACTTGCCCACCCCATTGGGGCCTCTGAGCACGACGTTGGCCCCACCCTTGATGAATTCGAGCGTCATCAAACTCTCAACGGCACCCCGGTCGCACTTCGTGGGCCAACTCCAATCGAAGTCGGCCATCGCCTTGAAACGTCCGATGCGACCAGCGCGAATGCGCCGCTCCAGGGAACGCTGTGCGCGTGCTTGCTCTTCCCACGCAATGATGTCGGCCAACCAGTCGGCCTGGGACACCTGCGACCAATGCTCCAGAATGCCGTGCAAGCGCAGGTCTACGGCGCGCTGTTGCAAACTATTCTTCTTGGGGCTCATCGGTATCTCCTTGATGGTTAGGTTGTTGGGCGGTGCTGAGCTGGTCGTAGCTGTCCAGGCGGTGGGCATGGATCGCTCCATCGCGCAGCCTGGCTTGTTCGCTTAACTGCACCGCCACAGGTGCCGGTGCATGGCGTCCTTCACGTTGCGTCTCTAGCGCCAGACGTACCCCGCATTGGGGTGTGGAACCCCACGTGCCAGGGCGGCCAGGATGGCGATTTGCACCTGGGCAGCACCATAACGATCGACCAGACGCAGCAGGCTCATGGTGATGGAGCCTAGGTTCTCGCCGCGTGCGCCGGCGCGTTCGAGCAACTGTTGGCTGGCCGGTGCCGCCTGGCTCAGGCGGCTCATGCCCCGCTGAGCGCTGGCGTGGGCTTTGCGTTCAACCAGATCCCGGATATGGGCTGGCTGCTCGACTTGCTGGTCTCGGTCATACGAGCGCACATGGCAGGCCAGTACGACTTGGCCATCCACAATACGTAGGGTCTTCTCGTTGGCCAGCACCGTCAGCACCCGGCGCACGGCGGTATGCGGCACCGTATAGTCGTTAAGGTCAAAGCGTACGTAGGGTGTCTTGCCAACCTTCACTTCCAGGCGCTCCTCCACCGTATAGGGGTTGACCGGTAAAGCCAACAGGCTTGGCTTCTCCTGTGCAAAGGCCTGGCCGACTGTGAGCGTTTTATCCTGCGGACACAGCCGCGCATCGGCCTGTCCCAGGCACCAGGCCTGCGCTTGATCATTGAGGTCCTCGACGCTGGAGAAGGTTCGCGCAGCAAAGAAGTTGTCACGGATGTAGCGAATCGAGCGTTCGACCCGCCCCTTCTCGTTTCCTCGCGCGACTGCCACTGGGCGAGGCTCGAAGCGGTAATGGCCTGCAAAGTCCAGCAGCGTTGGAGAGAAGCGAATGGCACTACCCTGGCGTTCGAGAACGGCGCTCTTGAGGTTGTCGTACAGCAGGACTCTGGGCAACCCACCCCAGGCTTCAAAGGCTTGCACATGGCCGCGCAGGAAACTCTCCATGCGTGCGTCCAGGCAGAAGCGCAAGAAGATGCGCCGTGACCACGACAACACCATGACAAAGGCCATGAGGGGACGCCTGGCCTTACCGATTTGCATGTGTCCAAAGTGGGCCCAGTCGACCTGTCCCTGCTCACCAACAAGTGTGACCAGGCGCAGGTAGGCCTCAGCCGCCGGTCTGGGCCGGTGATGGGAGACGAGGTGACGGAAGTGGTTAGGCCCACCAAGGTAGCCACGCTCGCATGTCATCACGTACAGGCGGCTCGCCGTGAGCGTTGGAAACTTCTTGAGCGTCTCCAGGATGAAGGGCAAGTACGGGTCAATGCGGCAGGCCCGCACATTGCCGATGCGTGGCAATCCGGCTTGATGCAGGACGCGCTCAACGGTGCCATGGTGGACCTGCAACTGGCGGGCGATGGTGCCCACACGCCAACGTTCGACATGGTAGTAGCGCAGGATTTGGGCATGAAGCTCAGGGGTCACGGGCATGGGCAAACTCTTTACGGTCAGATAAACGAGGGGCTCGGCGGATGCGACGGCGCAAGTAATCAATCCGTACAAACAGACCGCAACAACATGGGCAGAAATGACACCGCCCAGGCTCCTGCGGTGCGTCATCGACGCGTGCCGCCGCCACGGATGGCAGTAAAGCAGGCAGTGCCGGGGGTGGGGAACCCTGATGCGTCACCGATTGATTGGATGTGGCTTGGCGCTCACGCCAGCGGCGTGTGCGCTGGGCATGTTTGAGGCGACCAGAACGGCTGCATTGGTAGCGTTGTGCAGCCTCTTGCTGCAAGGCTTTGCGGGCGATGACAGCGCAATCTGCGGCGCAGTAGCGCTGGCCACGATCGCAGTGGCTGCACACGAGAACGGGCGCACGGCAACGCGCGCACAGGAAACGTCGAGGTGGTGGCTCCATCGGCACAGCTGCACCGACGAGGGTTTTCGTGAAATACTGACATCGGCAACGTCGCCCTCTCGGGCTCGGGGCACGGCATCGGGCTTCACTTGCTAAGGGTTTGACCGGTGCCGTGCCTGCTCTCGCTTTATCGGCACGCCCCGTTTCTAACCGCTCATGCGCCAGTTGGCTACCTCTGCGACCTGGCAGCCAGCCAGCATCACCTGACAGACCGCCAAGGCCGTGTTTGCACTCGCCCTACGGGCTCCTGCAAACACGGCCTTGCAGGAACCCTCTTCTATCCTCTGCCGCCAGATTTACGCGCTTACTGAACGCCGTTCACACTTTTAACTGGACAGTGCCCCTTTCTCCTACCGAGTTCCAGTGGCGAGCTGATTTGTGTCAGAGGGCGGGTCAAAGCGGCGGTACTTGCGCATGATTTTCGTTAAGTCAGGAGCCAAAGCTGGAACTGCGATAAATACCGGCAAGGTTTCGCGCAGGGCATTGGCAACGATCAGTTCAGAAGGCGGCATATCTGGATTCATGGTGCGAAGCCAGCTGCGAAAGCAGCGCCAAACCTCAGCGGTGTAGTTGATAGCGAGATGCTGTAGCAAGCCCTGTGCGATGCACCCGAGCTGCACATGGACGTGGTAGGCGCGCAGCTTGCGCCGCACGGCCGATCGGTACTGCTCAGAGGTTCGATGCAGATACTGGTCGCCATCACCGCGGCGCAGCGGCTTCATGGCCAGCATCCAGAAATGATAGGCATAAGTGCCCAACACATGAACCGCTTGACGAAAGCCCAGCTCAATCTTGAAGCGATACCCATAGAGCTCAAGTATCTCCAAGGCAGCCATTGAAACATCGGTGGACAACAGAAATATTGTTCCACGCACCGGATGGTGAACAATCACAAACCGCACCAACCGGCCCACAGGCCTCCACAACAAGTCACACACACGATAACGCACGATGACACCGTGCTCGCCATAGACCGGGCTGGGTGCGCTGGCAAAGGTACCGACGTCCTTGGCGAGGTCTTTCAAGCGAACCTTCTGAGAGCGTTCGATTTGGTGGGGTCGATCAAGCAATCTGACTAAACGTTGCCGTATTGGACGGAAATCCTGGATACCATCGATCGAAGTCGTCGCGCAACATGCCGTCTACGACGCGAACCCGGACTTGCAGCAGCAGGTGAGCGCTTACAGGATCCCATCGCATCTGCTGTGACTTCGACATTCTCTTGTCGATCAGCTGGTTTACAGCTGATTCTATGAAAGCGCTGGAAATTCTCTTGCCTGCCCGATAGCGTTGACCATAGTTTGGTAGTGAGTCGCGGTTGTAGTGCAAATAGCCAAGCAATTCTTTTGTCAACCTACGGATAAGCTTCACTGCCTCTTTGTCGACCACCGATGGACGACCCAAAACCATTTGCATAATTTCCAGCTTTCGAATGGCCTGGCAACTCCTTCCGTGCCACAGCCGCCATTGAATCGCTTCGACCAACTCTGAGAGGCGGTCATGATCTACATGTTTGAGTTGATGCGCGGTTTCCTTGCTATGAACAACTCGATTGAGCTTACTGACTCTTTTGCGCAGGTGGTACCAATCCAAAATGTGCTTTGACCCAGGTAGCGTTGACTGCTGCCATTGACGTAATTGGTTATCGCCGTCCGTGAAAACTTCCATGCTGTCGGCGGTCGTGGCAAACGGTACCAACAGGGCCTTGATTCTTTGATTGGCATGGTCGTCTACCGTTCTTACGAAGGCAATACTTCGCTGGCCCAGGTCAGAGCGAAAGGCACGCCCAGCAACCACCTCAAAATCCTGTTTCCCATCTGGTTTGCAATGGCGGACATAACCACTGTCCAAACCTACCGCGGTCATGTTCAAAGTATTGTCAGCTTCTTTGACTTCTGATGCTATTGAGCGTTCAATGAGATAGATGTTATCCAGTTGAAGCCTGTCAGGCTTTGCATTTTTGCGGGATCCAACTCAAGGGATAGCAATCCCTGGCTGAGCGCTTTGTCTGCGGCATCCAGAGAGTTGAAGACGGTGTTACCGATGGAGTTCTCGCGTAGTGTGTCCCATATATGCTCGGCTGGATTGATCTCGGGACTGTATGGAGGCAAGAAGATCAAGCGCATGTTGTGCGGGACCTCAAGGCCACTTGCTACGTGCCAACCTGCTTGGTCCATAACCATGATGACGAACTCGTCTTCATGGCGCTCAGAGACCATGGCCAGAAACATCGACATGGTCTCGGTATTTACCCACGGCAGAACCAGGCTATCCATGACTCCGTCATGCG